>NZ_JBFATL010000051.1:0-59028 GCF_040678315.1 Streptomyces sp. NPDC052721
CGTCAAACTCCCGTCTGCCGCGCGGCCCGCCCTCCGGGCGGACGACGGGAGTTTGACGACAGGACCTAGTCGCGGACCGGTACGCGGTCCGCGTCCGCCTCCGTCATGGTGTCCGCCTCCTTCACGGTGGACCTGGCGACCACGACCGACCGTCCCTGGCGGGGGCGGCGCAGCCCGGTGAGCGACAGCAGCAGCCCCACGACGGCCATGGCCGCGACGACGACCAGACCGGGCCGGTAGCTGTCCAGGACGGCCTGCGGGGTGGCCTTCGCGGGAGCGTGCGCGGTCACCACCGCCGTCACGACGGCCAGGAAGAGCGCGCCGCCCACCTGCACCGAGGTGTTCAGCAGACCGGAGACCATGCCCTGCTCGTGCTCGTCCACGCCGTTGGTGGCCTGGACGTTGAGGGACGGGAAGGTCAGCGCGAAGCCCGAGCCGACCAGCAGCATGGTCGGCAGGATCACGGCCGCGTAGACCGGGTGCAGGTCGACCCGCAGGAACAGCACGTATCCGACCGCCAGCAGGACGAAGCCGAGCACGATCAGCCGCGTGGTGCCGAACCGGTCGATGACGGACCCGACCTTGGTCGCGGAGAGCGCCACCAGCGCGCCCGCCGGCAGGAAGGCCAGCGCCGTGTGCAGGGCCGACCAGCCCAGCACCTGCTGCATGTAGAGCGTGACCAGGAACTGGAACCCCGTATAGCTGCCGACGAACGTCAACGCGCCCAGCTGGGCCCGCACCTGCGGTCCGGAGCGCAGCACCCCGAGCCGGATCAGCGGGCTGGGGCTGCGCAGCTCGACGAGCACGAAGGCGACCAGCATGACGGCCACGGCGACGAAGGACAGGAGTGTCCGGGCCGACGCCCAGCCGGTCTCGGGCGCCTGGACGACGGTGAACACCAGCAGCAGCATCGAGGCGGTGCCGAGGACGGCACCCGGGATGTCGTAGCCGCCGTGGTCGCGTTCGCGCTCGCTGCGCGGCAGCAGCTTCATGCCCACGAGCAGGGCGAGCAGGGCGACGGGGGCGGGCAGCAGCATGGTGAACCGCCAGCTGGCCTCGGTGAGCAGCCCGGAGAAGACAAGGCCCATGGAGTAGCCGGCGGCGGCGCAGGTGGTGTAGATCGACAGGGCCCGGTTGCGCAGCGGGCCCTCCGGGAACGTCGTGGTGATGATCGACAGGCCCGCCGGTGCGGTGAAGGCCGCGCTCAGGCCCTTGATGAAGCGGCTGGCGATCAGCAACGGGCCGGAGTCCACGAGCCCGCCGAGCAGTGAGGCCAGTGCGAAGACGCCGAGGGCCACGAGGAACACCTGGCGCCGGCCGAGCAGGTCGGCGGTCCGGCCGCCGAGGAGGAGCAGGCCGCCGTACCCCAGGATGTAGCCGCTGACGACCCACTGCAGGGTCGACGTGGAGAGGCCGAGATCGGAACCGATGGACGGCAGCGCGACGCCGACCATCGACACGTCCAGTGCGTCCAGGAACATCGCGGCGCACAGCACCAGCAGGGTGCCCCACAGCCTGGGTGTCCAGCGGACCGCCGGGGACGGGGTCGCGGAGGTGGTGAGCGGAGAGGTCATGCCGCGTACCATTACATGCACGTGCATGAGATGCAAGCGCATTTAATGATGGTGCAATAAATGCGTTTCTCTGCTACGGTGCGCCCATGGCGGCGAAGAAGCAGCCCGAACAGGCGCTCGTGGAGCAGTGGCGGGACATCCTGGCTCTGCATGCCCGCACCCAGTGCGAAGTGGACCGGGCGCTGCACGGGCACGGACTGTGCGCGAGCGACTTCGAGGTCCTCGACCTGCTGGCCGAGGGCGCGGCTGCGGACGGCGGCTGCGCCTACCGGGTGCAGGAGATCTCCGACCGGGTCCACCTCAGCCAGAGCGCGCTGTCCCGGCTCATCGGCCGCCTGGAGAAGGACGGCCTGGTCGAGCGGGCCATGTGTCCGGAGGACCGGCGCGGGGTGCGGGTGGCCCTCACGGCGAAGGGACGCGCACTGCACGGCGAGGTACGACCGGTGCAGCGCGCGGTGCTGGCGAGGATGCTGACCGAAGCGGACTGACGGGTCTCGGCGCCGGCCGGAACCGGGGAAGGACCGTCGGGGTCGTCGGATCCCGGACCCCCTGGACCGCCGGCGCCCGGGCTGTCGACGGTCGTCAGATCCGGGACCGCTCACGCCACAGGGCCGCGAGTGACGGGTCGCCGGTCACGTGCGGCACCGCCGTCCGGTTCCACAGCGCCAGGTACAACTGATCGGCCGGCCCGGAGAGTTCGGCCTCCGCCGGGCCGTCCCCCGCCCGGACGGTCACCGGCGGCCCGTCACTGAGCCGTACGGTCCACACCGCGTCCGGCCCCGCGTCCACCGCGCGCACCCGGAGCGTACGCGGCTCCTCGGTGCGCACGCGGCTCCGGGGGCGGGCGTGGAAGCCGCGCAGCAGTTCGTCGATGCCGTCCGCCGCGAAGTCCGGCGCGATCGGGGACAGCGTACCGCCGCGCGCCGCCTCGGCGTCGTAGCGGTGCACGGTCGTCTCGTGCGCCTGACGCCGGGTCCAGAAGGCCAGCGGCGAGGGACTGGGCGCGGGATGGAAGGTCCAGCACTCCAGGCCGGCGGGCGCGGCGGCCAGCGTCTCCACCAGCAGACGGTGACTGTCCCGGTACCAGGCCACCAGTTCGGCCCCGTCCAGCACCGGCGGCTCGCCGAGGGGCCGGGGCGCGGTGTGCCCCCCGGCGACGAAGGCGGCGGCCCACCGGTGCACCGTGCCGGTGTGCCGCACCAGGTCCCGCACCTGCCACTCCGGGCACGTCGGCACCTTGGCTTCGGCCCCCGCCGCAGCGGCGGCCGCCGCGAGCAGCCGACCCTCGCGGTCCAGGATCTCCAGGAACTCGGCAGTCTCCATGCGGCCGAGTGTGCCGCATGGAGCGTGCTCCAGCGCACATGAATGCGCGGCGCGAGTCTTCGGCCGAGGAAGCGGACCGGAACGACGCCCCGTGACCGACTGCCATCATCTACGGATGCACGAGCAGACGTTCGCCGAAGTACCCGTCGCAGGCGACGAGTTGGCTGCCGCACAGGCCGGAAGGCCGGGGGCGGCCCGGACCTACGCGGAGTCGCTCACCCGGCGGGGGCAGCTGGACCAGGCCCTGCCCTGGTGGGAGAAGGCCGCCGGGGAGGGGGACGCGCAGGCCGCCCGTACCCTCGCCATCGTCCACCGGGACCGCTGGGACTTCGCGGAGGCCGAGCGGTGGTACCGCACCGCCGCCGACCGGGACGGCGGCTGCGCGTTCGGGCTCGCGACCCTGTTGGCGGAGGCGGGCGACCCGGCGGCGGCCGAGGAGTGGTACGCGCGCGGTGCCGAGCTGGGCAGCGTCGAGTGCCTCACCAACGGGGCCCTGCTGCGGGCCGGGCGCGGAGAGTGGGACGAGGCGTCGGCGCTGCTCGACGAGGCGGCGGAGAGCGGCGACCGCACCGCCGCCCACGCCCGCCACGGCATCCGGACCATCCGGTACGAGCTGGAGAAGTGCGCCACCGCCCTGGCGGAGGCCGAGCGGAACGGGGACCCCGAGGCCGCGTACGACGCGCTGCGCGAACTGAAGGACCCGGAGCACCGGCACATGTTCGACGCGTATCCGCGTCTGGTCGCCGAGGCGGAGGCCCTGTTCGCCCGCGCCGCGGCGGCCGGCAGCGCCGTAGCGCTGGTCGACCAGGCCGTCTTCGTGGCCCGCGACCCGCGCCGGTGGCCGGAGGTACGTGCCCTCGCCGAGCGCGGTCATGAACTCGGCTACTCGGGCGCCGCCTACGTCCTCGGAGTGTGGTGGGAGGCGGCGGCCCTCACCGCCGCGTCCGCGTCGATCGGTCCGTAGCCGGGCAGGGCACTGCGGCCACGGTCCTGGCCGAGTGGGTGCGACGGCTCACTTCGCGAGGGCGCCCATGGGGTCCCAGGCGGGCAGGACGATCGGCGGCTGGTCGAGGGCGGTGGCCAGCTCCGGCGGCAGCGCGGAGCGACGCACGGCGATCTCGAAGACATGCTCGCCGAACCACGAGTCGTTCATGGTCCAGAAGCCCTTGTCGGCCTTCTCCTCACCCCAGCTGTTCTCCACCCGCCAGCGGCGCGGGCTCCCGTCCACCACGTCGACGCCGGTGAACAGCATCGCGTGGGTCATCTGCGTGTCGTGGTGCAGCAGCCGGTCGGCCTTGTCCAGGGTGAACGGGGCGTCGTAGACGGCCGCGTAGTCGAAGAGCGCGGCGTCCCAGACGCCGACGTCCGCACGCATCATCTTGGCCACGTCACAGCCGAACCACACCGGTTCGCCGCCGACGATGGCCTCCATGGCCAGCCGCTTCAGCAGCTCCACCGGCGCGTTGAGATAGACCACCGGCGGGGCGTCCACGACATTGCCCAGGTACTCGACGGTGAACGTGCGGCCGACCGGGCTCGACTCCCGAGGGTCGTGCACCAGGCAGACGTACTCGTCCAGCGGGAGCTGGACGTACGAGGCGGCGAACTCGGCCGGGGTGAGCCAGCCGTCGCGGTGGAACTCCTTGTTCTTGTCCTCCCACTGCCACAGGAACCGCTGCGGAGGCGTGCCGAGGTGGATGCTGAGCACCCGGTGGACGGCGGCCAGCACCTCCCGCTTGTGCCCCCGCTGGGCCTCGACCCCCTCGGCGGCCAGCCCGCGCAGGTCGCGGGCGCCCTGGCGCAGCAGGGTCTTCAGGGCCCGGTTCATCGCCCGGGTCGAGGAGGAGCTGTCGGTCTCCGGCATGGCCGACTTGGGGACCAGGCCGTGCTTGGCGACCAGCGCGACGAACATGTTCCACTGGCCGCCGTCACCGATCGGATCCGTCAGCAGGTGCGCCACCGTGCGGTCGTCCACGTCCCGGTCCGAGGTCTCGATGACCGCCTCCAGGAAGTGGTTCGCCCGCTCGAACTTGTCCCACCAGAGCAGGTAGTTCTGGGAGAACTCGAAATCCTTCACGCCCAGCTTCCGTGCGGCCCCGACCCGGAGCAGGTTGAGCCCGGCGAACATCCAGCAACGCCCGCTCTGCTTCTGGTCGGTGGCCTTCCAGTCGTCCAGGTGGTGGGAGACCGAGTGGTCGATTCCGGTGAGTATCCGCCGGTCGAGGGCGACATCGTCCACGGGCGTCTGGGTGACCGCGTTCTGCATCAGCCGGTTCACCGGGCGCGCGGCGAACTCCTTCTCGAACAGCTCCAGCTGGTCCGGGGTCAGACTGCGTTCCATGGCCTGGCGGGAGTCATCGTTGCCGAAGGTCACAGCGGTCTGCCTCCAGTTCCCAGGGCTTCTTGGGACGAGCGCGCCCTCACCGTCGCACGGCGGTTCGGCCGCAGTCAACGGAGTGTCGAAGCTCAGCTTCCTGAACGTGCGGTGGATACGGGCCGGTTCATGCTCGCTCACGAGCTGGTTGCGGGCGGGTGAGCGCGCCATGATGGGGCCATGACGTTGGCCTGGCGCGCGCTCGCGCAACTGGCGGCCTGGCCGGACCTGAGACGGGCCGTCCCGAGCTGCGGTCTGGGACAGGCCGTGAGGTCGGCCCAGGGCGAGATCGCGCACTTCCACTCCGAGCGCGATGTCGACCTGCGGCTCACCGACCGGGCCATCCGGCGGTTCGCCAGGGACCTCAGGGGCTCGGACGCCATCAGGGTCGTGCCCGGCTCGCAGTGGGTGACCCTGCGCCTGGACGCCGCGAGCGACGTCGACCTGCTGTTGACACTGGTCAGCGTGGCGCTCCAGGCACAGCAGACGTGGCCCGACCCGGCCGACCGGGCGGTCGGGGGCTGCAACGACCAGCGCGGCGCGGGGTTCGTGAAGGCCGACCTCGGCGGTCTCTGAGGCGGCGGCCGGGGCCGGGAGGCGGGCCTGGCCGCCGCCTCACACCGTCAGCACCCGGACGCCCGCCTCCTCGAACCGCCGTACCGTCTCCCGCTCCGCCGCCGTGTCCGTCACCAGCGTGTCCACCAGCTCCGTCCCGCAGATCCGGGCGAACGCCCGGCGGCCCAGTTTGCTGGAGTCGGCGGCGACCACCACCCGCTCGGCGCGCTCGCACAGCAGCCGGTTGATCGCGGCCTCCGCCTCGTCGTGCGCCGCCGCCCCGTGCGTCACGTCGAAGCCGACGACACCGAGCACGGCCACGTCGAGCGTGATCTGGCCCAGCACCCCGTCCGCGAGCGGGCCGATGAGCTCGTACGACTGCGCACGCGCCACCCCGCCCGTCACCACGATCTTGAACTGGGGGCGTACGGCCAGCTCGTTGGCGATGTTGAGCGCGTTGGTGACCACGGTGAGCGCCGGTGAGCCGGTGGCGAGGTCACCGCGTACGGCCAGCGCCCGGGCCACCTCGGTGGTGGTCGTACCGCCGGTCAGCCCGACCGCCTCGCCCGGAGCGAGGAGCTGGGCCACCGCCTTGGCGATGCGCTGCTTCTCCGAGGCGCGCCGGGCCGTCTTGTAGCGCAGCGGGAGTTCGTAGGACACCCCGTGGACCACTGCTCCGCCCCGGGTGCGGACCAGCATCTGCTGTTCGGCGAGCTGGTCGAAGTCCCGGCGGATCGTCGCCGCCGACACCGCCAGCTCGGCCGCCGCCTCCTCGACCTCCAGCCGGCCGCGCTCGACGAGCAGTTCCAGCAGCGCCTTCCAGCGGGCGTCCCGGGACATCCGCCGCTCCCTTCCGTTCGATCTCCCGGCGACCCTAGCGCACCCGGCCTGGCGCCCGAATGCTTGATTGTGCTCGAAATCTCGCTATATCTTGCAGGAACGATCAGCTAGGGGAGGGTCTGGGCATGACGCATGTCGAGAACGAGCTGAACAGCCAGCCCGAGTGCTGGATACGGGCGGCCGAACAGGCGGGGCGGCACCGCGGCGCACTGCCGGAGGCGGGGGAGCGGGTCGCCGTCGTCGGGTGCGGGACCTCGTACTTCATGGCCCAGGCCGTGGCCGCCCTGCGCGAGGGCGCCGGACAGGGCGAGACCGACGCGTTCCCCGCATCCGAGTTCCCGCACGGGCGGCCGTACGACCGGGTCCTCGCCCTCACCCGGTCCGGCACCACCACCGAGGTACTCGAACTGCTGGGCGAACTGGCGGGGCGGACACCTACCACCGCCGTCACCGCCGACCCGGACACCCCGGTCGTCTCGGCCGCCGACGACCTCGTCGTGCTGGACTTCGCCGACGAACGCTCCGTCGTCCAGACCCGGTTCGCGACCACCGCCCTCACTCTCCTGCGCGCCCACCTCGGCCTGCACACCGACGCCGTCGTCGCCGACGCGCGTACCGCACTCGCCACTCCCTTGCCCGAAGGGCTCGTGGAGTGCACGCAGTTCACCTTCCTCGGGCGCGGCTGGACCGTCGGACTCGCCCACGAGGCCGGGCTGAAGATGCGCGAGGCCTCCCTCTCCTGGACCGAGTCCTACCCGGCGATGGAGTACCGGCACGGCCCGATCAGCGTCACCACCGAGGGGACCGCCACCTGGATGCTCGGCGCGGCGCCCGACGGACTCGCCGAACAGGTCCGCGCCACCGGCGCCCTGTGGATCGAGGGCGGGCTCGACCCGCTCGCCGAACTCGTCCGGATCCAGCGGCTCGCGGTCGCCGTCGCCGCCGCCCGGGGCCTCGACCCCGACCGGCCGCGGCACCTCACCCGCTCGGTGATCCTCGCCCCCTGAACCCGGCCCGTCACGGAAGGACACCTCACGTGCCCCTCGCGTCCACCGGCGAGCTGATCACCCGGGCCGCCGCCGCCCGCTCTGCCGTCGCCGCGTTCAACGTCATCACCCTGGAACACATCGAGGCCGTCATCGCCGGCGCCGAGTCGGCCGGCGCACCCGTGGTCCTCCAAGTCAGCGAGAACGCCGTCAAGTTCCGCTACGGACGGCTGCTGCCGCTGGCCCGCGCCGCCGTCGCCGCCGCCGAACGGGCCGCCGTACCCGTCGCGTTGCACCTGGACCATGTGCACAGCGACGACCTGCTGCGCCAGGCGCCCGGCGCCGGGTTCAGCTCGGTGATGTACGACGCGGCCCGCCTCCCGTACGACGGCAACCTGGCCGCGACCCGCGCCGCCGCCGACTGGGCGCACGCCCAGGGCCTCTGGATCGAGGCCGAGCTGGGACAGATCGGGGGCAAGGACGGCCGGCCCCCGCTGGACGCGCACGCGCCCGGCGCCCGGACCGACCCCGGCAGGGCGCGGGACTTCGTCGCCGGCACCGGCGTCGACGCCCTGGCCGTCGCCATCGGCAGCGCGCACGCCATGACCACCCGCACCGCCGTCCTCGACCTCGGCCTGCTTTGGCGGCTGTCCGCCGCGCTGACCGTGCCGCTCGTCCTGCACGGCTCCTCCGGGGTGCCGGACGACGGACTGGTCGCGGCGGTCGGCGGCGGCATCGCCAAGGTCAATGTCGGGACCGCGCTCAACGCGGCCATGACCGGCGCGATCAGGGACTTCCTCGCCGCCCGTCCCGAGGCCGTCGACTCGCGGACGTACCTCAGCGTGGGGCGGGAGGCGATGGCCGACGAGGTACGGCGGATCATCGGGGTCCTCTCCCGGACCGGCGGCTGATCGGCTCGCCTTCCAGCAGAGCCGATCAGCCCTTCTTGACCGCCTTCAGCACCACGAACTTCGGGTCCGACGCCACCAGTTCACTGTTCCCGAACAACCGCCTCAGCTTCACGTGGTACCCCAGGTGCCGGTTCCCGATCACCCACAGTTCGCCCCCCGGCCGCAGCGAGCGCAGCGCCCCCGTGAACATCCGCCACGCGGTCGCGTCCGTGGTCGCCTGGTGGGAGTGGAACGGCGGGTTGTTCAGGATCAGGTCCACACTGGCGGGCGCCACCCCGGCCAGCCCGTCCCCGACCCGGAACTCGGCATGCCCCGGCACCCCGTTCGTCTTGTACGTCGCCTCCGCCGAGGCCACCGCCTGGTACGACTCGTCCACGAACAGCACCTCGGCCGCCGGATCGGCCAGCGCCACCGCCGTACCGACCACGCCGTTGCCGCATCCGAGGTCCACCACGCGCCCGGCGCCCGGGCCGGGCAGGTGCTGGAGGAAGAACCGGGTGCCGACGTCCAGCCGGTCGGCGCAGAAGACACCCGCGTGGTTCACGACCGTGCGCCCCGACACCGCGCCGACGTCGTCCGGCAGGGCGTAGCTGTACGGCCACGGGTTCGCGGGCCGCTCCAGCGCCGGGTCCGGGGTGCAGAGGATCAGCCGGGCCTTCTGCCGGGCCAGGGAGGTCCGGGTCGGGCCGAGGATCCGCTCGAACAGCTGGAGCGTCGAGGTGTGGATCTCCTTCACCATCCCGGTGCCGACCACGACCGTGTCCGCGTGCACGGCGGGCGCCAGCCGCAGCAACTGGTCCTCCAGCAGCGCCAGGCTCTTCGGTACCCGCACCAGCAGCACGTCCACCCGCTCCGGCGGCGGGTCCTGCGTGGTGAGCAGCCGTACGGCACCGGGCTGCACGCCCGCCCGCGCCAGGTTCGCCCGGGTCGCCTCCTGACCGAGGAAGGAGTCGGTGATCTGCGTCGGCCGGTGCTCCGCCAGCGCGGTCACCAGCGCGCCCCAGCGGTCCCCGACCACGACCACCGTGCCCGTCAGCGGCACCTTCTCCGCTGCGAGGTGGCGCAGCAGGTACGCGTCGGAGGCGTCCCAGGCGCGCAGCCGGTCGCGGGGATCCTCGGGGAAGCGGGTCAGCTCGACCTCGCCCCACGGTGTCGTCATACGGTCGCTCATCGTGCGTCCAGGCTAGCGGAGCCGCAGATCAGAGGGCATGGGGCAGGATGGGGGCATGGAGGACGAGCTGTTCCCCCGGGAGCGTGCGGAGGTTGCGCCGGGCGCCGTGCACGTCGTGGACTGGCTGGACGCCGAGCGGCAGCGCGCCCTGCTCGCCGCCTGCCGGGACTGGGCCCGGCCCCCCGCCGGTCTGCGCACGGTCCGCACGCCGGGCGGCGGCACGATGACCGCGCGCCAGGTCTGCCTGGGCCGGCACTGGTACCCGTACGCCTACGCCCGCACCGTCGTCGACGGCGACGGCAGCCCCGTGAAGCCGTTCCCGGACTGGCTCGACGCGCTGGGCCGTCGCGCGGTGGCCGACGCGCTCGGCCCGCACGCCGTACCGGACGTGCCGTACGACATCGCGCTGATCAACTTCTACGACGGCGACGCCCGCATGGGCATGCACCGCGACGCCGACGAGAAGGCGGACGCGCCGGTGGTCTCGCTGAGCCTCGGCGACACCTGCGTGTTCCGCTTCGGCAACACCGGGACACGCGCGAAGCCGTACACCGACGTCGAGCTGCGCAGCGGCGACCTGTTCGTCTTCGGCGGCCCGTCCCGGTTCGCCTACCACGGCGTGCCACGCGTCCGCGCGGGCACGGCCCCGGCCTGGCTGGGCCTGGCCGGACGGCTGAACATCACCCTGCGGGTGAGCGGCCTGTAGCCGGCGGCGCAGGCCACCCGGGGTGCGGATCATGGGAGACTCGCCCTCATGAGCGGCAACGCGGATCCCCGGCCAGCGGGGGAGAGGACCACGTCGAGGGCGCGGCTGGACCGCGGGCGCGGGGCGCTCGGGCCGGCGCTGGAGCTGGTGCACACCGGGCGGGCGCCGACCCGTGCCGTGCTCACCGCCGAACTCGGCGTCACCCGGGCGACGGCCGGCGCGGTCGCCGCCGAGCTGGAGGCGCTGGGCCTGATCCGCGTGGACGCCCGGCCCGGCTCGGCGGCCGGCTCCCAGGGACGCCCCTCGCACCGGCTGGAGGTCGCCGAGGACGGTCCGGTGGCGCTCGCCGCCCAGATCCACGCCGACGGCTTCCGGGCCGCGCTGGTCGGACTCGGCGGGCGGATCGTGGCGACCGCCCCCGGCTGCGAGACCGTCGACGCCGACCCGGCGAAGGTCCTCGGCTCCGTGGTCGAGGCGGGCGCGGAGCTGCTGCGCAGCACCGGGCGGCGCTGTGTCGGCGCCGGACTCGCCGTGCCGTCCGCCGTCGCCGAACCCGCCGGCCTCGCCCTCAACCCCCTGCACGTGGCCTGGCCCGCGGGCGCCCCCGTCCGGGAGATCTTCGCGGAGCGCGTGCGCGCCGCCGGCATCGGCGGACCCGCGTTCACGGGCAACGACGTCAACCTCGCCGCACTCGCCGAACACCGGCACGGCGCCGGCCGGGGCGCGCGGGACCTGCTGTGCGTGGCCACCGGGCACCGGGGTGTCGGCGGCGCGCTCGTCCTGGACGGCCGTCTGCACACGGGCAGTTCGGGTCTCGCCCTGGAGGTCGGCCATCTCACGGTCAACCCGGAGGGCCGCCCCTGCCACTGCGGCAGCCGGGGCTGCCTGGACGTCGAGGCGGACCCGCTGGCCCTGCTGGTGGAGGCGGGCCGGGAGCCCGGCCCCGAGGTGTCGCTGGTCCAGCAGGCAGGCGACCTGCTGCGCACACAGTACGACGACCCGGCCGTCCGCAGGGCCGCCGAGGTCCTCATCGACCGTCTCGGCCTCGGCCTGGCCGGCCTGGTCAACATCCTCAACCCGGACCGCATCATCCTCGGCGGCCTGCACCGCACCCTGCTCGACGCGGACCCCGGCCGGCTGCGCGCGGTGGTCGCCGACCGCAGCCTGTGGGGCCAGAGCGGGGGCGTCCCCATCCTGCCGTGCACCCTGGACCACAACAGCCTGGTCGGCGCGGCGGAACTGGCCTGGCAGCCGGTGCTGGACGACCCGCTGGAGGCGCTGGCCGGGAGCGACTAGTCCGCGGTGACGCCCCGGTACGCTCCCCGCGCCGGGCCGTTCTCGTCGTACAGCACCGTGCAGGTGCCACAGGCGCGGTCGGGGAAGGGCAGCCGGTCCGACTCCAGCGCGTCGAGCCATGCGGCGTGCGTCGGCCGGCCGTCAGGGTGCCCAGGCTCTGATCCCGGCGTCGGCCAGCCGTACGGCGGCCACTGCGTGACGGCCGATCCGCCCGCCGCGCGGAAGGCCGCTCAGCCCGGACCGCGCGCCGCAGAGGCCGTCCAGCTCCTGACCCGGCAACCGGGGCTGCGCCGGAAGGGATGGTCGTGCGCGTCGCACACGCCCCGCCCCTCGGGCGGGATGCCATCGGGGACCGTACGGACGTGGGTCACCACTGCCGTCCGCGCGGGAGCCGGTCCCGGCCGGGTGCGGACAGGTGCAGCACCTCGAAGACGTCCCCGTCGGCCTTGGGCGCCTCGTGCTCCCAGAGGGAGAAGTGCACCAGCTCCCAGGCGTGGGTGTCCACGGCCGCCGCCGCGAGCACCGCGCCGTCCTGCGCCGCAAGCTTCTCCGTCCCGGCCGCCGCGTCCGCCATGAAGGACGCCAACCGCGTGCCGTCCGGCACCGGTTGACGCCGGCGCACGGCGAACGCCGGCGCGGAGGCGGCCGCGGTGCCCTCCTCGAAGGCCAGGCCGGTCCACTGCCGGATCGCGGGCCGTCCGAAGTCGTCGACGGGCCCCTGGAAGGCTCCGCCCCACAGGAAGCTGTTCATGCCCTCCATGGTGTTCCAGAGGTAGAACGGGCCGTACTGGTTCACCGGCGAACCGTTCACACCGCGTTCGCGCATCACGTACGTCTTGATGCCGAGGCCGTCCCAGTCGTCCAGCAGATGTCCGACGCGGGCGACCCGGGAGCGGATGATCCCCATGTCGTAGCCGGCGGGCAGGGTGAACTCGTACTGCATGGCGTGCATCTCGGAATCCCTTCTCGGACAGGGGAGTTGGCCACGCCTCAGGCGGGATGGCGGGTCAGGTGCGCGTGCCGTTCGGTCGTCGTGCCGTCCGCGGCGGCCTCCACCACCGCCAGGCGGGTCATGAAGGCCGCGGGGACCAGCCCCTCGCCCTCCGGGGCGTGCAGCACCTGCCCGGGCCGAGGCCGGTGCCAGGCCGTGTGCGTGCCGGGCGCGGGGCCCCGCTGGGTGCCGGGACGCCGTCTGGTGAGGTGCACGTGACTCAGTGCTCCTGTCCGGGAGCCGGAGGTGCCAGCAGGGAGAGCAGACCGCGTACGCCCGCGTCGAACGCGGCCGGCGATCCGGACGCGCGGGCGAGGACATAGCCGCCCTGTACGGTCGCGAGGACGGCCGCGGCGATCTCCTCGCCGTCCAGACCGGGCGCGAACTGCCCCTGCCGCTTGCCCTCTTCGACGATCCCGGCGATCCGCTCGCGGATGGCGGCGATCGTCCCGTCGACCGGCGCGCGCAACTCCTCGCTCGCGATCACGTCCGGGTCCATGGTCAGGCGGCCGACCGGACAGCCCCGCAGCACATCACGCTCGCGCAGCAGATACGCCTCGATGCGCTCGTAGGGCGTGCCCGGACCGCCGAGCACGGCCTCGGCGGTGGCCCGCAGTTCGTCGGCGGTGCGCCGGATGGCCGCCAGGGCGAGGTCCGGCTTGCCCTTGAAGTGGTGGTACATGCTGCCCTGGCCGGCCCCTGCGCGTTCCAGGATCGCCTTCGGGCTGGTGCCCACGTACCCGCGCTCCCACAGCAGCTCGCGGGTGGACTCGATCAGTCGTTCCGAGGTGCTCACACCGTCACTGTACATACTAGTAGTTACAGTCGCATCCCTCCGGGAGCAGCCCGGCCTCACCGCTGTACTCCCCGCGAGGTACACGCACTGCCGCCGGCCGCACGACGACCCGCACCCCCTGCCGGAGGGAGCCTCGGGACATCACCCGAAGACCCGAACCGACGAGGGAGAGACCCGAGATGCAGACCTTGGCGCACTGGGACGGCGGCGGACCCGGCCCGTGGATCCTGTTCGTCCCGCTGATCTGGGCGGCCGTCGTGACCGGCGCCGTCACCGTGCTGCGCCGCACCGCCTGGCGCGGGCGCGGCGGCCCCTGGCGGCCGGTGGACGCGGGACGTCCGGCGGGTGACTCGCCGCTCGCGGTCCTCGGCCGCCGCTTCGCCTCCGGCGAGATCGACGAGGACGAGTACTGGCGCCGCCTGTCCGTCCTGGAGGAGCAGTTCGGCCGCACCGGAAAGGGCGGCACGGCATGACCACGACGACCGCGGTGCGGGGCCGCGGCCCACGTCGTCGACGCGGTGAAGGTGTACGGCTCCGGCGACACCGCCGTACGCGCCCTGGACGCGTCGACGTCACCTTCCCCGCCGGACGGTTCAGGCGATCACGGGCCCCTCGGGCCCCGGTCGGCCCGCGCTGGTGCTGTGTTGCCGAGGGGAGCGCCGGACTCGTACCGGGCGCGGTACTCCCGGCCGGCCGGAGGCGTGGTGGGCCGGGGCGCCACCGCTGGATGAGCACGGAGCGTCCGGCCGGAAGCCTCCGCGGGGCAGGGGGGCGGGAGCCTCCGCGGGTCAGGGGGGCGGGAGCCTCCGCGGGTCAGGAAGGTACGGCTGACCGGGCGGGTGCCGGCGTCCCGGTCGGGGTGGGGGCGGACCCCGCGGCGGGTGTGGGCGCCGCGACCGGTGCCGTAGCCGTGGCGGTGAGGGGTGCCGTGCTTCCGGCAGGTGCTGTACGGCGGAGGGGTGGGGATGCGGGACTTGTGAGGGGTGTGGCACCCGCCGGTACAGGGGCTGCCGGCGCCCCAGCCGGCCCCGCCGAACCAGTTGTCCCCGCCGGGAGAACCGCCCCAGCCGGGACAGCCGCCTCAGCCGGGGCGCCCACTCCCGCCGGCACGGCCGCCTCAGCCGGGGCGCCCGCTCCCGTTGGTACAGCCGTCTTAGCAGGAGCACCCGCTCCCGTTGGTACAGCCGTCTTAGCAGGAGCACCCGCTCCCGCTGGCACGGCCGCCTCAGCCGGGGCGCCCACTCCCGCTGGCACTGCCGCCCTCGTTGGGACAGCCGGGTCCGCCGGACCGGTCGTCTTCGCTGGTACAGCCACCCGGGCCCCCGCCCTCACCGTCGGCGCCGGCGTGCCCCGTACCGCGCCCCGCAGCGACCCCGACAGATGGCTCCGGGCCGTTGCCGGGGCGGGGAGGGTGAACCAGACGACCTTGCCGTTCTCGCCGTCCGGGCGGGCGCCCCAGCTCTCGCTCACCGCGGCCACCATGGCCAGGCCCCGCCCACAGGTGGCCAGCGGGGTGGGGCCCGGCGCCTCGGGGGCGTCGGCCGGCACCGGAAGACGCGGATCGTGGTCGCGCACCGAGACGGTGAGCCGGTCCGGCAGCAGCTCCAGCTCGACGGTGCACGACTTGTCGGGTCTGGCGTGCCGGTGGACGTTGCTCAGCAGCTCCGTCACACCGAGCGCGGCCCGGTCTATCAACGGCTCCATATGCCAGTAGCGCAACTGCGCAGATACGATTCTGCGGACCTGGCCGATCCGCGACGGCAGGGCTTGGAGCTCCACCGTGCAGTGCCTGCTTGGGTGACTGATCACGGCTGCGACTCCCCGATGTGAGGTCCGGAGGAACCGGAAGAACACGGAGAACAACGGATCCAGCAGGGTGCTTGCGTCCAAACGTCCGCCTGCTGTCGTGGCCGGCGGGCTGGTTCGCAGCGTTATCGCCGGTAAACCCAGAGTGACGTGAGACCAGCGTGGCGCAGCGGATACGCTCCCGCAACTCGCCGCGACCGACCGCTGCTCAGGGTGTGCGACGGACGCCGCTCGCCATGCCCGGCCGACCGCCGCTCAGCATGCCCGGCCGACCGCCGCTCAGCATGCCCGGGCGACCGCCGGCCGGCGTGCGCGGCCGGCGCTCCTCAGCCGCCGCGCCCCGCCGCCCGGCGCACCGCCTCGATGAACCGCCGTGCCGCGGGCGGCCCCGGCCGGCCCGGCGCGGGATCGTGCGCGCCCATCGTCAGCAGGTACCGCGTGCCGTTGACGTCGGCGAGCGCCCGGTCGTCCGGGACGAACCACGGCTTGGACGCGCGCACCGCCTGCACCGGCGCGCTGTCTATCTCGCTGCCGTAGCTGGTGAGCAACTGCAGCCTGCCGTCGCTGATCCGGACCTGCCCGGCCCGGGTGAGCGAACGCAGGCGTTTGCCGATGCGCACGCCTGTCGCCGTGAACTCCGGTTCCGCCATGTCTGGCCGCCCCCTCGCGGTGTTCCGGTGGTTCCCTGTTGCGCCCCCGTTCGGGACGGTCGTCCCGTCGCGTGCAGTCTGCCCCGGCTCGGCGTGGAGCACCAGTGCGCGGGGGCGCGCGCGACAGCCGCCCGGAGCACTCGCGCCCATGCGCCCCCGTCGGCTCGCACATCCGTGCCCCAGCGCGTCTTTGGGTGGCTCAAAGATGCGTTTATGCAGGTGGGAAGCGGTGTGAAAGGTGCCTATGCTCGATCTGCCGGCCCGCGCGAGGCGCCGTCGGCGAGCAGCGTAAGGAGCCCCGCCGTGAGCAGCACTCCCCAGATCAGCACCGGCGCCACCGTCGACGTCGACCGCAGTGACCCCGCCTACCGTGACTGGCTGAAAGAGGCCGTCCGCAAGGTTCAGGCCGACGCGAACCGATCGGCGGACACGCACCTGCTGCGCTTCCCGCTGCCCGAGCGGTGGGGTATCGACCTCTACCTGAAGGACGAGTCCACCCATCCCACCGGCAGCCTCAAGCACCGGCTGGCCCGTTCCCTGTTCCTCTACGGCCTCTGCAACGGCTGGGTCCGGCCGGGCCGCCCGGTGATCGAGGCGTCCAGCGGCTCGACGGCGGTCTCCGAGGCCTACTTCGCGAAGCTGATCGGCGTGCCCTTCATCGCGGTCATGCCGCGCACGACGAGCGCGGAGAAGATCCGCCTGATCGAGTTCCACGGCGGACAGTGCCACTTCGTGGACGACTCCCGGAAGATGTACGAGGAGTCGGCCCGCCTCGCGGTGGAGACCGGCGGCCACTACATGGACCAGTTCACCTACGCCGAACGCGCGACGGACTGGCGCGGCAACAACAACATCGCCGAGTCGATCTTCCGTCAGCTGCGGCTGGAGCGGTTTCCGGAGCCGGCCTGGATCGTCGCCACGGCGGGCACCGGCGGCACCTCCGCGACCCTCGCCCGCTATGTCCACTACATGCAGTACGACACCCGGATCTGCGTCGCCGACCCGGACAACTCCTGTTTCTTCGAAGGCTGGACGACCGGCGACCCGGACGTCACCTGTGACTGCGGTTCCCGGATCGAGGGCATCGGCCGGCCGCGCATGGAGCCCAGCTTCGTGCCCGGCGCGATCGACCGGATGATGAAGGTCCCGGACGCGGCCAGCGTCGCGGCCGTACGGGCCCTGGAGGCGGCCATCGGCCGTAAGGCGGGCGGCTCCACGGGCACCGGCCTGTGGAGCGCGCTGAAGATCGTCGCCGAGATGGTGGCCGAGGGGCGTACGGGCAGCGTCGTCACGCTGCTGTGCGACCCGGGCGACCGGTACCTGGACAAATACTATTCGGACGCGTGGCTCGCGGAGCAGGGCCTGGACATCGCGCCGTACGCCGCCGCGGTCGACACGTTCCTGGCCACGGGCGTGTGGCCGGACTGAACCGCCCCCATCCTCGGGCGGCCGCCGCGCGACAGGCGGGTTGCGGGGTTGTGTGGGTTTGGTGACGTCTCAATTGGAGCCCTGAGCAAGCCGGTTGGCCCTAAGCGGCTGATAAGATCACCCCACTTTTCAGTGGACTGACGGCGTGTCATGAACGCGTCTGGGGGACAGTCTCGAAGGCACCGTCGCGCTGTTCACGTTCCCGGCGCGATGCGACTTGAAGAGAGTCTCATGACGTCATTGACTCAGGATCCACTGTTGTGGGTCTTGCTGGTGGTGCTCATCGCTGCGGTCCTCGCAGTGATGCGGGCCCGGAGAACCAATATGGCGCTCCGAAGAACGAAGAAGGACCTGGAGGCAGGACTCGGGGAGGCCCGCGGCGATGTCGGAGAACTCCACGCGCACATCGCCACGCTGACCGCCCAGCACCAGCGCGACCTCGCGGACGTCCGGGCGGACGCGGAGGCGGCGACCAAGGCGGTGCTCAAGTCCGCGATGGGAACGCTCCAGTCGCTCGCCGAGGAGCAGCAGGTACTCCTCGACAGCCTGTTGAAGAAGTACGGCGACACCACCGAGGTCCTGGCCGACCTGATGACGGTCGACCACACCGGCAGCCAGTTCGGCCGCCGCGCCAAGGGCATCTCCGTGCTGTGCGGCGGCTGGCTGGGCAGGCGCGAGGGCGCCGCCACGGTCTACGACGTCGCCCGCAGCGCCCAGGGCCGGATCAAGGACTTCAACCGGGTCAGCGTCCACTCGCAGGTGAACGTCTCCCTCGTCGGCAAGGCGGTCGAGCCGGTGGCCGTCGTGCTGGCCGAGCTGCTGGACAACGCGACGAACTACAGCGCGCCCGGCACCCCGGTCGAGGTCAACATCCAGACCGTACCGACCGGTGTGTGCTTCATCGTCGACGACGCCGGGCTCGGCATGGACCAGGAGACCAAGGACCGGGCGGCGGCTCTGCTGTCGGTCGACGGTCCGGTCGACATCACCGGTCTCGGCGATCCGCCGCGGTTCGGCTTCGCCGTGTGCGGCATGCTCGCCGCCCGCTACGGCTTCGCCGTCTCCGTCGGTTCCGTGTCCCCCTACGGCGGAGTGCGTGCAGTGATTCGTGTGCCCGAAAGTCTCCTCGCGGCCGACGCGCCCGCCCCCGCGGCCGACGCCCAGGACGCCACGGGCCCGGAGGCGGCCCCCCAGCGGCTGGCGCCGGTCCCGGTGGTGGGCCCCACCCACGTGGTGGGGACGACCTCGGGCGGTCTGCCCAAACGCCGGCGGCGGGGCGGCCCCGTCACGGTGGTCCCGGCACTCGACGCCACGGCCGGTCAGGAGGGCACGCCCGAGCCCGCCAGCGAGGTGACGGCGTCCCGGCTCGGGGCGTTCGCGCGCGGAACACAGCTTGGGCGTACCACGAACACCACGGAAGGACCTGACAACAAGTGAACATCGACCTGTCCTGGGTGCTGAACGACGTGCTCGAGGTACGCGGAGCCCGGCACGCGATCCTCGTCTCGGGCGACGGCCTGCTGCTGCAGCGCTCGGACGACATCGGGCGGGACGACGCCGAGACGAACGCCGCCGCGATGAGCTCCATGCAGTCGCTGAGCCGGGCCGTCGCGGGGTTCGTGGGAGCGGGACACGGGATCTGGAAGCAGACGCTGCTGGAGTACGACGGCGGCTGGATCTTCCTGATCGCCGCCGGCCAGGGCTCGTACCTCGCCGTCTCCGCCGCGCTGGACGTCGACATGGAGGCCATGTCGTTCCGCATGCAGAAGACGGTGGCGGGCCTGAGCAAGGCGATGAGTGTGGCGCCCCGCTCGGACAACGGTGCCGGCGCATGACGACCCCCGAGGAGGAAGCCTCCGTCACCAGCGACTTCGTCCGCTCCTACGTCATCACCGGCGGCCGGACGCTGCCGGACTCGGACGACCTGGCGCTGCACACCCTGGTCACCCTGGCTCCCGACCGGACACCCCCGCTGGGAGCCGGCCCCGAGGTGACGGCGATCTGGAAGCTGTGCGCGGGCGGCTACCTGTCGGTCGCCGAAGTGGCCGGCCACCTGGGACTGCCGGTGGGGGTGGCCCGGCTGCTGCTGACCGATTTATTCGAGCAGGGACACCTCCTGCGCCGCGCCGAGCCGCCCCGGGCTCAGAACGTTGACAGAGCGACCCTGGAAAAGGTTCTGAATGGACTCCAATCCCTCATCGGCTGAGACGGCCCCCGGCTCCATCTATGTCTCCAGCGCGGTGACCAACGCTGCCAAGATCCTGGTCGTCGGGCACTTCGCCGTGGGCAAGACGACCTTCATCGGCTCCCTGTCGGAGATCACCCCGCTGCGCACCGAGGAGAAGATGACGCAGGCGTCGCTCCACGTGGACGACCTCAGGGGCGTGGGCGGCAAGACCACCACCACCGTGGCCCTGGACTTCGGCCGGCTCACGCTCAGCGACGACCTCGTGCTGTACCTGTTCGGCACCCCCGGACAGCAGCGCTTCATGCAGCTGTGGGAGGACATGGCCCGCGGGGCGCTGGGGGCGCTGCTCCTGGTCGACCCCGCCCGGCTGGAGGAGACGTTCCCCGTCATCGACCTCGTCGAGCGGTACGGCCTGGAGTACGCCATCGCGGTCAACAGCTTCGAGGCAGGCAGGGTGTACGACGAGGCGGAGGTGCGCGAGGCCCTCGACCTGCTCCCGGACACCCCCGTCGTCTACTGCGACGCCCGCGACCGGCAGTCCTCCGCCCACGCGCTGATCGCGCTCGTGCGTCATCTGCTCACCCGGGCCGCCTGACACGACCGTCCGCAGCCGCCCGACCCGCCCATCCCCCCGACCCCCGGCCCGGACCCCCCGCCCGGGCCCCGGCCCGGACCCTCCGCCGGGACCCCGGCCCGGCACCACCTCCCGGCCCCCGGACCGGAACCATCCCCCGGCCCCCGGCCCGGAACCATCCGCCCGGACCCTCGGCCCGGAGCCAGCAGAAGGAACTTCATGGACCGCCAGTCAGCCCCCGCCCCCGCCGGCGCCAGATGCCCCATGCACGACGCCGCGTTCGCCGCCGACCCGCACCAGGTCTACGACCGGCTGCGCGCCCACGGCCCGGCCGGACCGGTCGAACTCGCCCCCGGAGTCGACGCCACCCTGGTCGTCGGCCACGAGATGGCGTTGCGCGTGCTGCAGAACTCCACGCTCTTCGCCCGGGACGCCCGCCGGTGGAAGGCCCTCAACGAAGGGCGTGTCGGGCTGGACAGCCCGGTGCTGCCGATGATGGCGTACCGGCCCAACTGCCTGTTCACCGACGGCGCCGTGCACCTGCGGCTGCGCAAGGCCGTCACGGACAGCCTGGCCCGGCTCAACATCACCCGCATCCGGCGTGACGTCGAGCCCATCGCCGACTACCTCATCGACCAGTTCAGCGAGCGAGGCCGGGCCGACCTCCTCAACGACTACGCCAAGCTGCTGCCGCTGCTGCTGTTCAACAAGCTCTTCGGCTGCCCGGCGGACATCGGCGACACCCTCACCAGCGCCATGTCGGCGATCTTCGACGGCAAGGACGCCCTGCGCGCCAACGAGGAACTCACCGCCTGCCTGATGGAGCTGATCGCCCTCAAGCGCCGCCGGCCCGGCGACGACGTCACCTCCTGGCTGATCCAGCACCCCGCCGGGCTCACCGACGAGGAACTCAAGGACCAGCTCGTCATGCTGATGGGCGCCGGCGTGGAACCCGAGCGAAACCTCATCGGCAACGCCCTGCTCCTGCTGCTGTCGCCCGACACGAGCGGGCGTGACTCCGGGCTGCTGGTCGAGGAGGCGATCGACGACGTGCTGTGGAACCAGACGCCCATCGCCAACTACGCCACCCACTACCCGGTGCAGGACGTGGACCTCGGGGGAGTGGTGGCCGAGGCCAACACACCGGTCGTCATCAGCTTCGCCGCGGCCAACAGCGATCCCGCGCTGGCCGAGGCCCGCCGGACGCACAGCAAGGGCGCCCACCTTGCCTGGGGAGCCGGTCCGCACGCGTGCCCCGCCAAGGACCCGGCGCAGGTCATCGCCGTCACCGCGATCGAGAAGATCCTCAACGCCCTGCCCGACCTGACGCTGGCCGTTCCCGAGAAGGAGCTGGAATGGCGGCCGGGGCCGTTCCACCGGGCCCTGGTCGCGCTGCCCGTGGCCTTCAGCCCGACCCCGGCCACCCGCATGGTCTCCGCCCTCCAGAACCGGACCGCCCCCGCCGCGGCGGAGCGGCCACTGCCCACGGCTCCGGCCTCCGCCGCTTCCGCCGGCCGCCAGGAGCCGGCCAGGAAGAAGGGATTCTGGAGCAGTTTCCTGGACATTTTCCGGGTCTGATGTGCGGCATGTGACAGGAGCAACACTGTCAGGCGCATGACGAGGGAGAGGGGAAGGGTAGGTTCCGGCGGTAACGGTAGCGCCCAGCCACTAAGGAGCTTCGCGTGACCGCCGTTGGCGTCATACGCGGTACCACCCCCGACCGCCGAGTCGTCATCCCCCTCCTTCGTCGCCTGAGGTCCGGCGAGGGACTGGCCGACCCCCTCCCCGTCTGGGACGAACTGCGCGCCCTGGGCGATGTGGTGCCCGCGCCCTGGGGCGGGTACTTCGTGACCGGATTCGATGCGTGCAGCCAGGTCCTGCGCGGCAGGAACTGGCTCGTCCCCGACTTCGACTGGCAGGAACGCCAGCCCGACCCGACGCGCTGGCGGGAGCCGGCGACGCGGGAGATGACACGGACCCTCGCCCGCCTCAACCCGCCCGAGCACACCTTCCAGCGGCGCGCTCTGGGCAACCTCTTCGACCGCGGCACCCTGCAGACCATGCGGCCCCGGATCGCCGGCCACGTCACCCGGCTCCTGGACCGCCTCGCCTTACAGCTGCGCACCCACGGCGAGGCCGACTTCGTCGGCACGGTCGGCGACCGGCTCCCGATCCACACCGTCGGCCAGTGGCTCGCCATCCCGGCCGAGCACTACCCGCGGATCCTGGACTTCACCCACCGGCAGGTCCACGCCCAGGAACTCCTGCCCACCAAGAGCGAACTGGCCGTCTCAGCCCAGGCCACCCTGGAGATGAGGGCCTTCTTCACCCGCCTGATCGCCCACCGGCGCGGCCACCTTGGCAACGATGTCCTCTCCGGCTGGATCCGCTACTGGGACGCCCAGTACCCCGACGACCGCGCGGCGGCGGACCAGATGCTCTACGACCTGACGATGTTCATCACCATCGCGTCCCTGGAGACCACCGCGACCCTGCTGACCAACGCCGTGTGGTTCCTCACCCGGGACCCGGCCCGGGCCGACTGGCTGCGCCGGCACCCCGAACACATCGACGACGCGATCGACGAGGTGCTGCGCTACGACCCGCCCATCCACCTCAACTCCCGGTACGCCGCCGACGACACCGTCCTCGCCGGCGTCCCCATCGCCAAGGACACCACCGTCCACGTCCTGTACGGCGCGGCCAACCACGACCCGCGCCGCCACGAGAACCCGCACGTGTTCGACATCCGCCGCAAGGGCGCCCATCTCACCTTCGGCGGCGGGGCCCACTACTGCCTCGGCATGGCCCTGGCCCGCCTGGAAGCCCGCCTTCTGCTCAGCGAGCTGCTGGAACGATTCCCCACCCTGCGGCCGACCGCGGGCCCGACGTACGCGAGCCGGATGGTCTTCCGGCGCGTCACCTCCCTGACGGTGACGGCGTGACCTCCTGGAGGCGGCCTTTGCGCACCTGACGAGACGACCTGCCCGAAAGCGACGACATGACTCCCCCGAAAGCGACGACATGACCGCCCTCCCCCTCACGGCTCTCCCGGCCGGCCCCGTACGGCAGACCCTGCGGACCCACCGGGAGGGCCCGGTCCTCACCATCGAGCTGAACACCCCCGAGCACGGCAACACCGTCACCGACGCCCTCCTGGACGACCTCCTGGCGGTCCTCCAGAACCAGGACCCGGCGGTGCGCGTGCTCGTGCTCACCGGGAGGGGCGGCGACTTCAGCCTCGGCGGGGACCGCGGCGAGTTCGCCCGGCACCTCGCCGCCGACCCCGCCGGCAGCGGCATCCGCGTGTCGGGAACCAAGGCGCGGCGCGTCTGCGACGCCCTGACCGGGAACCCGGCCGTCACCATCGCCCGCGTCCACGGCAAGGCCATCGGGGCGGGCATGGCGCTGGCGCTCGCCTGCGACCTGCGGGTCGGCTCCGAGGACGCCACCTTCCGGCTGCCCGAACTCGCCCTCGGGCTCCCCACCGCCTGGGGCGGCCTGCTGCCCCGCCTCATCAACGAGGTCGGCGCCGCCCGCGTCCGCGAACTCGTCCTCACCGGGCGGGCGTTCACCGCGGCGGAAGCCCACTCCCTGTCCATCCTGCAGAAGGTCGTGCCGGCGCACGAACTTGACGCGGCCGTCGACGCCTGGGCCAAGCCCATCGTCCGCCGCCCCCCGGCGGCACTGCGCGTCACCAAGACCCTGCTCAACTCCCTGTCCTCCGCCTCCCGCCTGGCCGACGTCTCGGCGCTGGACGCGGAGCTGATGGCAGCGGTCGTGGCAGAGGCGCAGCACGACCGCGGCGACTGATCACCGCCGGGACACGTACCCGTCCAGGGATGTCACCGCGTCACGGAAGGCGCGCCCCAGTCCCGCCCGGGCCAGCGTGAGGAGGAACCGGAACGGCGCCGTCCCGTCGGCGGCGAAGGTCCACCGCACACGCGTGCCGGTGCCCCGGGGCGTGAGGCGCCACTCCTCGGCCAGGGCGCGGGCCCCGGGCGCGTTGGTGCTGTCGACGCGGTAGGCGTACACCTCGGGCGCCTTCGCGACGAGCACCGTCTCCGCGAACCGCGTCCCGCCCCGGAGCCGGATCTCCCGCCCGGCGCCGCCGTCGGCGGCCCGGGCGAGCGTCACCGCCGCGAACCACTCGGCCCAGCCGGGCACGTCCTCGGCGAGCGCGTGGAAGACCTGCTCGGGCGAGGCGGAGATGTTCCGCGCGAAGACCAGACGTACGGGCGCGGTCCCGATGAAGCCGAGATCCACCGGGCGCAGACGACGAGCCATGGACGAAACCCCCTCGTGAACACTCCCGCAGGGCGGTCGACGGAGCATCGTCGACCGGGCATCGGTCACCTTAGCTGACGGAATGTCAGATGTCTGTGCCGTCCTCTTCGCCGGGCTCGCCCGCCACCAGCACCCGCAGGTGCTCGGAGATCTCCGCGCGCGCCTCGGCGGGCAGGCCGGCGTCGGTCACCAGCGTGTCCACCTGCTCCAGCGCGGCGAACGAACTCAGGCCCACCACACCCCACTTGGTGTGGTCGGCGACCACCACCACCCGGCGCGCGGAATGCACCAGCCGCCGGTTGGTCTCGGCCTCCGCGAGGTTCGGCGTGGACAGGCCGGCCTCCACCGATATGCCGTGCACACCGAGGAACAGCAGATCGAAGTGGAGCGTGGCGATCGCCTGGTCCGCCACCGGCCCCACCAGCGAGTCCGACGGGGTGCGCACCCCGCCGGTCAGCACCACCGTCGCCGACCCCTGCCGCTGCCCCGAGGTGCGCTGCGCCGAGTGGAAGACGTCCGCCACCCGCACCGAGTTCGTCACCACGGTCAGGTCGGGCACCTCCAGCAGATGCTGCGCGAGCGCGTACGTCGTCGTACCGCCGGACAAGGCGATCGCCGCCCCCGGACCGACCAGGCGTGCCGCGGCGCGCGCGATGTCCTCCTTGGCGGTCAGCTCCAGCCCCGACTTCGCCTCGAACCCCGGCTCGTGCGTGCTCGCCTCGACCACCGGCACCGCGCCGCCGTGCACCTTCTCCAGCACCCCCTGACGGGCGAGCGCGTCCAGATCGCGGCGCACGGTCATGTCCGAGACACCGAGCTTGCGGGTCAGTTCGTTGACCCGTACCCCGCCCCGGCGCCGGACCTCGTCCAGGATCAGGGCGCGGCGCTGCTCCGCGAGGAGGTTCTGATTCTCGCTCACGTACGCTCCGGTCCTTTCGCCGCCATCCGTCCGACACGCCCGGCGCACCGGCTCCGACCAGGACGTTCCATCTGTCCGGCAGTGCGCGGGCGTCCCATCTTTTCACGGGTCGGCACCGGTTGCGCCACCGCGTCGCGACCCGTCCGCCGTCACACGGTTCGGGGAGATTCCGTGAGGAGAGGTGTACGCGACCGCCGGACCGGCGATCCTGAAGCGCGCACGACACAGACGTCAGGGCGTCACGGGGGAAGTGCGAGAACAGTGGAACGCGCGCAGGAACGCCCGGCGGGGCAGCGGGAGAAGCGCCCGGCCGGGCCGTACGCGAGCCGGCGGGAGCCGCCGGAGACCGAGCTGGAACTGCTGGTGCACGGCGTCGGCGGGACCACGCCGGAAAAGATGCTCGGCGACCCGCGCACGGTCCGGGTGACCGGCGACGACACGGCCGCCGTCTTCCGGCGCGCCGAGGACACCGAGGCGGCCCCGGACGGGAGAGGCGCCGGGGGAGAGGCGGGGGCAGAGCGCGGGCGCGCGCCCCGGAGCGGACCGGTCCGGGAGGCGTACGTCTGGTGCAACCTCACCTCCGGCGACGGCAGCCGCGCCCTGTGGCTGTTGCTGCTGCCGTTCATGGTGGTGAACCTCGCCCACTGGATGCGCCCCGCCGCACCCGGCCGGCCACGCACCGTCCGGCTCTACGGCCTCCTGGTGCGCCTGACCGCCCTCACCCTGACCGTGCTGCTGGTGGCCGCCGCCTGCGAGGTGGCGCTCGACCTGGTCGCCTGGCAGTGCGCGGGCGTCCAGGCCTGCGTGCGCCGCCACTCCTGGCTGGACTTCCTGTCACCCGCCGCCGGCGGCTGGTGGAGCGCCCCCGGCCGCCGGCTGGCCCTCGCGGCGGCGCTGCCGACCACGCTGACCGGCCTGCTGTGGTACCTCTCGCACCGCACCTGGAGCGCCTACGAGTCCCACCGGCCGCTGACCCCCGACGCGGGGCCGGCCAACGACGACCAGATGCCGACCGGCGACGGACCGGGGCCGACCAACGACGACGAGGTGCCGGCCGGCGACGGACCGCAGCCGGCCAATGACGACCAGGTGTCGGCCGGCGACGGACCGGGGCCGACCCACGACGACCAGGTGCCGACCGGCGACGGACCGGAGCCGACCCACGACGACCAGGTGCCGGCCGGCGACGGACCGCAGCCGGCCAGCGGTGCGCCTCGGCCGGCCGGCGAGGGACCGCAGCCCGCCGGCGACGGGTCCGCTTCGGCCGGCGGTGGGTCGGGGCCGGGGAGCGGCGGATCCGTCCCGGACAGGCGCGGACCGGAGCCGGACAGCGACGAGCCCGAGCCCGCCGTCCACGGCAGTGCGCTGGCCCGGCCCGGCTTCTGGTACGGGCGCCGCCTGGTCGCCCGGCTGCGCGCGGCGCACACCGCGGCCGGCCTGCTCACAGTGGCCGCCGCCGTCACCACCCCGGCCGCCCGCTTCGACCACCGGCCCGGCGGCCCCGCAGTCCTGGACGCCCTCGGCCTGCTGCTGGCCGCGGCCCTGCTCGTCTGCGGGGCGGCGGTGGTCGCGGTGGTCTGCCGCCGGGGCCGCAGCGAGAGGCGGCTCGACCAGCGGCTCGACCGGCACCTCGCGCGCTGCCTGCCGCTCGCCGCGCTCGCCCTGCTGCTGCTCGGGCTGGTGTACGCCGGCTGGTCCCGGCCCGGCTGGCAGTCCACCGGCCGGCTGCCCGGCGACCCGTCCTTCGGCGCCCTCATGCTGGCCCAGGGCCTCCTCGTCGTCGCTCTCGCCGCCGTGGCCGGATACCTGCACCGGCGCCGTCCCGATCCGCGCGCCGGAATGCGCGGCCTCGGCGGGCCCGCCGTCGCCCTGCTCGGCTGCGCGCTGGGCGGCGTGATCTCCGGCGGGGTCGCCCAGCGCGTCGCCGACTGGCTGGACGGCACCCGCGCCGTGCTCACCGGGCCGCCGGTCCTGCTGACCTGGCAGGCGTCCGTCATCCCGCCGCTCCTCGCGGTCCTGCTGCTCCTGGCCGCCGGGCTCGCCCTGAACACCGCCCGGCTCGCCCGCGCCGAACGCGACCGGGTCCGCCGCGAGCACCCCGGCGAGCCCGAGGACCCGGCCCGTACCCGCGCCATCGCGCACGCCCGGGCCATGGCCACCCTCACCGACCGGATGCCGCTCGTCGTCGCCGTACTCACCGCCACCACCCTGGTCCTCGGCTCCGCGGCGCTGACCGGTGCCCTGGCCACGCGGAAGACGCCCGACGGGGCGGCCCACCGCACCCACCACCTCGTCCAGGCCGTGGCCGAGACCTCGCAGGCGCTGGGCTCCTGGCTCGTCGGTGTCGGCTTCCTGCTGTTCGTCACCTGGGGCAGGCGCGCCTACAAGGACGCCTCGGCGCGGCGCACCATCGGCATCCTGTGGGACGTCGGCACCTTCTGGCCGCGTGCCGCCCACCCCTTCGCGCCGCCCTGCTACGCCGAGCGCGCGGTGCCGGACCTGACCTGGCGCATGGCCACCTGGACCCGGCGCACCGGGGGCCGGCTGGTGCTGTCCGGCCACTCCCAGGGCAGCGTCCTCGCCGCCGCCGCGGCCTGGCAGCTGCCGCCGTCCGTACGCGGGCGGGTCGCCCTGCTCACCTACGGCTCCCCGCTGGAGCGCCTGTACGGCCGCTGGTTCCCGGCCCACTTCGGCCCGCCGGCCCTGGCCGCGCTGCACCACGACATCGACTGCTGGCGCAACCTCTACCGGCGCACCGACCCCATCGGCGGCCCCGTCCGCGTCTCCGACGACACCACCCCCGACGTGGACCACGAGCCGCTGCGGGACCCCCTCGTCTACGGCCGCACCCCGGACCACCCGCTGCCGGCCCCGATCCTCGGCCACTCCGACTACCAGTCGGACCCCGCCTTCACCCACGAACGGGCCCGTCTGCTGACCCGCCTGCACCCGGAGCTGCCGGTCCAGCGCCCGGAGCCGGGGCCTCGGGCCGAGGCCGCCGGACCCTCGGCGTGACGTACTCGACAGGCTGCCCCCAACCGACCACGGGACTGCTCAGGGCAGCTCCGGCAGGTCCTCCGCGTAGAGCAGGGTCAGGTCGTCGGTGGTCGGGTCGGGCAGCTGGGCGACGCGGCTCGCGTGACGCTCCACCATCGCCTCGAAGGTCTGCCGGGCGGTGCGGCCGTTGCCGAACGCCGGGCCCTTCGGGATCGCCGTGAAGTACTTCAGCAGCGCCTCGGACGCGCCCGGTGCCAGCCGGTACTCGTGCTCGTCGGCCTGCTGCTCCACGATCCGCAGCAGTTCCTCGGGACCGTAGTCGCCGAAGGTGATGGTGCGGGAGAAGCGGGAGGCCACGCCCGGGTTGACGGACAGGAAGCGCTCCATCTCCGCGGTGTATCCGGCGACGATCACCACCACCGCGTCCCGGTGGTCCTCCATCAGCTTCACCAGCGTGTCGATGGCCTCCTTGCCGAAGTCCCGCCCGGCGTCCTCCGGGGACAGCGCGTACGCCTCGTCGATGAACAGCACACCACCGCGCGCCCGCTCGAAGGCCTCCTGGGTGCGGATCGCCGTGGAACCGATGTGCTCGCCGACCAGGTCGACCCGGGACACCTCCACCAGATGGCCCTTCTCCAGCACGTTCAGCGAGGCGAGGATCTCGCCGTAGAGCCGGGCGACCGTCGTCTTGCCGGTGCCGGGGGAGCCGGTGAAGACCAGATGCCGTTTGACGGAGGCCGCCTTCAGCCCCGCCCGCTGCCGGCGCCGGCCGACCTCGATCATGTCGGTCAGCGCCCGCACCTCGCGCTTGACGCTCTCCAGGCCGACCAGCGCGTCGAGTTCGCCGAGCACGTCCTTCGACGTGCGCTGCGGCTGCTCCGCTTCCGCCGCGGCGACGGCCGGCGTCTGCTCCGCCGCCCGCTGCCCGGGGAGCGCGCCGAACAGGCCGGCGGACTGCGTCACCGTCTCCACGGCCGCCTCCCGGACCGCGGGCGCCCGGACACCGCCGCTCTCGTCGCTGGTGCAGTCCTCCACGACCGGTCCCGTCCCGGATCCCGCGTCAGGGCCGCCGTCGGCGAACTCGTACCCGCCGCGCGCGCACCGCTCCGTACGGCACTTGCGCAGCGTCGTACGACAGCCGTCGATCACATGGAAGCCGTAGCCGCCGCTGCCGGTGACCCGGCAGTTCAGGAAGCTGCCCCGGCCGCCCGCGGAGACGTAGAAACCGGCCTCCGAGGGCGAGTCGACCGTGCACCGCTCGATGGTCGGGTCGGCGCCCTTGGTGACGATCACACCGGTCTGGGTGCCGTCCACGCTGCAGTTGTTGAGCGTGCCGCCGCTGCCGTGGTCGCGGAACCAGGCACCGGTGGCCGCCTCCCTGATCCGGCAGTCGTCCAGCTGCGCGGTCGCCCCGTCGCTCACCGACACGGCCGTGTTGCGCACCTGCGACAGGTCGCTGTCGACGACGTCCGCGCGGGAGCCGCGGTCCAGGACGAACAGCGCGTCCGGCACGTCGTGCACCCGGCAGGAGTCCAGCACCGCGGTGGCCCCGTCGCTCACCCACACCGCCGGGTAGTCGCCGGTGCTGTCGAAGATCTCGCACTGGTTGGCGTCCACCCGGGTCCCCGGGTCCCACACCGACAGGCCGTTGCGCCCGAACCGGCGGACCGTCGTCCGGGTCAGCGTGAGCACCGAGCGGGAGCGCAGGTCGACCGCGTTCTCCGGGATGTCGTGGAGGTGGCAGTCGGCGAGCGTGAGCACCGCGTCGGTGTCCAGGGTGATGCCGTCGGCGGTGGTGCGGTGCACCTCGCAGTCGGTCAGGTGCGCGGTGGCCCGCTGGGTGACCTGTACCCCGGAGCCGCGCACCTCGTAGATCTCGCATCCCACCGCCTCCAGCGAGGAGTTCTCGCCGGTCGCGGTCAGCCCGGTACCGGAGGCGTGGTGCACCCGGCAGCGCTCGAGCCGGGGATGGGCTCCGCCGCGCACCGCCACGCCCGCCTGCCCGGCCGCGACGACCTCGCACTCCTCGAACACCCCGCCGCCGCCGTCGAGTACGGCGATGCCGATGCCGGCCGGGTTGTCGACGGTGCACCGGCGCACGGTCGGGCGGGCGCCGCCGCGCACCTCGATGCCGGCGGCGGACCGCGTGACGATCCGCACGTCCATCAGCTCGGGCGTGCCCTCCTCGACCAGCAGTGCGGGCGCCGCCGCGTCCTGCCCCTCCACGTGCAGGTCCTGCACGACGGCCGAGGCCCGCACGGTGAGCGGAACGCCGTCCACCGGCGCGATCCGCACCGAGCCGGACGAGCCCTCGGGTCCACGGAGTGTCACCGCCCGCTGGACGACGAGGTTCTCCCGGTAGGTGCCGGGGGCGATGGTGAGGACGTCGCCGTCGGCGGCGGCCTCCAGGGCGGCGGCGAGCGAAGCGTACTCACCCGTGCGGCGCCGCCACCGCGAAGTACCGGTGTGCGTCACCTGGACCGTGCCCTGTGCCATGGCGTTGCTGTGCCCCCACCTCGTCGTACTGATGGCTCGCTGCCCGCCGGGGCGCTGCCGCCGGTGCCCGGACCGCGACCGTGCTCGGCCCTCGGGGCGTGAGCGCGTCCGCGCCCCTGGAGACCTGTGCGCCCCGGGGGTTCACGCACCCGCGGGTTGTCGCCGAATGCGCTTCGGCCGGTCCACCGTAGCGCGTGCGTGCACGCCGAGTTGACCAGAGCCGGAAGGCCGTCAGCTGCCGGTGCCCGCCTTGCCCCAGTCCGGGCCCGCCCGGTCCCAGGCCTGGTCCCAGCGCGCGTACCGCCGGCGGACCATGCGCCAGACGGTCAGGCGCCGGCCGCCCTCGACCAGGGCCGCGGTCAGCAGGGCCGCGCCGAATCCCGCGAGGACGGCGTGCGTCGTCGCCGTGGCGGAGTCCAGCGGGCGGGTCGTTATTCGGCCGTGCGGGTCGGTCCAGAGCCGGAAGTGGTCCCCTCGGTGCGGGGACTTGAGGTCCGCCAGGACCGGGCCGTGCCGCGGGGTGCCGTCCGGCGCGGTCCAGTCCGCGAGGACACGGCTGCCGGTCTCGCGCGCGGAGGTGGTGTCGGGGTCGGACTCCGGCAGCGCGCCGCCCATCTCCCGCACCACGGTGGCCGTGACCGGATGGCGCGTGTGCTGCTGCTGTCGTACGGAACGCTGGAGCGAGTCCTGCGCGGCGGCACCGACCAGACAGCCGGTCACGGGTGCGGCCACGGCGATCAGCAGCAGCGCCACCAGGGCCACCCACGCCTCGGCCAGATCGGTCGCGCGGCACAGCGGATTGCGCCGCCAGCGCCACAGCCCACTGAGTTCTCGCATGTCCCCACCCCCTTCCGGCCCGTCATGATCCCCGGCATCGGCGCTCGCCCCCTGACCGGGCCGGGTGAGGGCGCTTCACGTCCGCCGCGGTACCTGACGCACGCGGCCTCTCACGAATTTCTCACGCTCGCTCAACGACCGGCGCCCGCCCCCTGGTTCCCGGTCCGCCGGATCATCACCGACGGCCGTGCGCGAGCCGGTCCCTACCCCAGCACCCGCACCGGGTCGCCGACCCTGATCGTGCCGGTGGAGAGGGGCACCAGGTTCTGACCGAACAGCAGCCCGCCGCCGATCCTGCGGTGGCGCGCCAGGGTGCGCAGCGGTTCCCGGCCGCGTACGGCCGTGGCCTGGTCGGTGGTGGTCACCACACACCGTCCGCTCGGCTTCGGGGCCCGGAAGACGACCTCGCCGACGGCGATCCGCGTCCAGTGGTCCTCGGCCCACGGCTCGGTGCCCGCGACGACGACGTTCGGCCGGAACCGGTTCATGGGCAGCGGGCCCTCGTGGGCGTCCGGCCCCCGCGCTATCAGGGAGTTCAGGGCGTCAAGGGAGGCCACCGTGGTGACCAGCAGGGGGTAGCCGTCGGCGAAGCTCACCGTCTCGCCGGGCAGGGCGTACTCGGGGTCGACCGGGCGGCGGTGGGCCGGGTCGTCCATGTGGACAAGGCGGACCTCGGACCCCAGATAGGCGCTGCACCAGGCGTGCGCGGCCGGGTCGGCCGGGACCCCCTCCACCTTCGTGCCGAACACGTTCATCGGCACGGTCGCCGTCGGCTCCGGCACCTCCACCGTCAGCGGCGGCCGACCGGGCGCGGACAGACGAAGGCCGCCGCCGGCCAGAGGCTCGGCGGCGGCCAGGGCGAGACGCGGCTGCTCGCGCTGTGTGACGACCCTTCCCCCGTGGTCGATCAGCGTCCAGCGTCGGTCACCGGCCAGGCCCCAGGGCTCCACGACGGCCTCCCGGGGCGAGACGCCCCGGAACGCCTTGACCGGGTGGACGTGGATCGACTCCACTTCGGCGTATCCCATGCCGTCCATCGTGCCAGGCGGCACCGACAGCCGGGACCCGCCGGTCAGTACCCGCGGTACTGCTGGTTGTTGTACGGGTCCTGGTAGGGAGCCGGCGCGGGCCGCGGCGCGGCCGGGCGCATGGCCTCGTACCCGTTGCCCGGCGCCATGGGCCGCTGCTGCTGCTGTGCCTGCGGACCGGGATAGCCGCGCGGGGCGCTCGCCTGCTGCGGGATGTACGCCGTGGGCGCCTGCTGCAGCGGTGCGGGCTGCTGCTGCGGGTAGCCGTAGGCGGGGGGCTGCTGCTGGGCCGGGGCCGCCGGGAGGGCGGGGAGGGCCGACGGCAGGGCGGGCAGGCTGCTGCCCGTGTCGTAGGCGGCGGGGACCCGGATCGGGGCGATCTGCGGGGTGCCCCGCTCGGCGACGAGCGAGTCGTAGATCGGGGTGTCCGGGAAGGAGGCGGAGTAGTAGCCGCCACCATAAGTGGAGCGGGGGGAGGTCATGGCACATAAGTTAAGCCCACGATGTGCTGGTTGGGGAGACCGATAAGAGGGTTGTTTTCCGTGTCGGCAAGAGCCTGGGATCCCCAATACGAGCGAACTTGGCAAAAAGGGACGCAGATCCACGTTTGGATCATGTAAAGGCCGAGTTCGTCCCGGGTTACCGGCGGTTGACCGGCGATCTTCCTGTGCCGCTCATGGGCATGCGGCCCACCCCGGAATAGGTTGTGGGGGCAGGGACGACACGGACGCGGGGCGAGACCCGGAAGCCGACACGTGATGGGGGCGGACATGTCAATGCCCAAAGGATCCAACACACCGGTGCCCACCACGGCGCTGCGCGTCGAAGTGGGCTGGCGCTCCGGCCCCGGAGTTCCGGACGCCGACGCCTCGGCACTGCTGCTCGCCGCCGGAAAGGTCCGCTCCGACGGGGACTTCGTCTTCTACAACCAGCCCACGCACTCCTCCGGCGCGGTACGCCACGAGGGCAAGCGGACGGCCGGCGGACGGGTCACCGACACCCTGCTGGCCGACCTCGCGCGCGTGGAGGGCGCCGTCGAACGGATCGTCCTCGCCGCCTCCGCCGACGGCGGAACCTTCGGGCAGGTCCCGGACCTCTCCATCGAGGTGACCGACGCCGCCTCGGGCCAGGTGGTCGCCCGTTTCGACAGCCCCGGCGCGACCGTCGAGACGGCCTTCGTCCTCGGCGAGTTCTACCGCCGCCAGGGCGGCTGGAAATTCCGCGCCGTGGGCCAGGGCTACAGCAGCGGACTCGAAGGCCTGGCAACGGACTTCGGCATCACCGTGGACGCACCGCAGCACACCCCACCGCCCGCCGCGCCCGCCACCCCACCGCGCCCCACCACGGCCCCGACCCCGCCGCCCCCGGCCCAGCCCGTCCGCCTCTCCAAGGTCACCCTCACCAAGGCGGCCCCCTCCGTCTCGCTGGCCAAGCAGGGCGGCACCTCCGGCGCGATGCGGGTGAACCTCAACTGGCAGACGCGCAAACAGTCCGCGGGACGGGGCCGCTGGGGCGGCGGTGGCGACATCGACCTCGACCTGTGCGCGCTGTACGAACTCACCGACGGCCGCAAGGGAGTCGTACAGGCCCTCGGGAACGCCTTCGGCTCGCTCCACCGGCCGCCGTACATCCACCTCGACGGCGACGACCGCACCGGGGCCCTGGCGGCCGGCGAGAACCTCACCATCAACCTGGACCACAGGCAGGACTTCCGGCGCGTCCTCGTCTTCGTCACCATCTACGAGGGCGCCCGTTCCTTCGCCGACCTGCACGCCACCGTCACCCTGCAGCCGCAGCACGGCGCACCCATCGAGTTCTCGCTGGACGAGTGCACCGTCGACTCTCCGGTGTGCGCGCTCGCCCTGATCACCAACACCGGCGGCGACCTCCTCGTCCAGCGCGAGGCGCGGTATCTGGTACCGGAACGCGGATCGAGCCCGCAGCGGGCCGTAGACCGCGCCTACGGCTGGGGGATGAACTGGACCCCCGGCCGCAAGTGAACCGGGCTCAGCCCTCGTCGGCCACGGCGTCCGGGCGGGCGTAGGTGCGGCCCTTCCAGGCGGCCCCGCGCCCGCGGTAGTGCTGCACGGCCGAGTCGACCGTCATCAGCAGATAGAGCAACGCGGTGAACGGCAGCAGCGGGGCGAGCCACAGCGGCTGCCGGTAGTAGCGGAGCATCGGCACGTACGTCCCCGCCATCACCGCCCACGCCGCCGCCCCCACGAGCGCCACCGACGCGGCGCCGCCGGCCGCGCCCACGGCCACGGCCGCCGGCGGCACCAGGTACACCAGCGCGAGCCCGGCGACCGTACCGAGGAGCAGCAGCGGTCGGTGCCGCAGCTGCGCGTAGGCACTGCGCGCGACCATCCGCCACAGGTCGCGCAGCCGCGGATAGGGGCGCACGCTGTCCACCCGGTCGGCCAGCCCCAGCCAGACGCGACCGCCCGAGCCCTTCACCGCGCGCGCGAGCGCGACGTCGTCGATGACGGCGTGCCGGATGGCCTCCGGGACGCGCGCCTTCTCGGCCATGTCCGCGCGCAGCAGGACGCAGCCGCCCGCCGCGGCGGCGGTGCGCGAGCCCGGCCGGCCGATCCACCGGAAGGGATACAGCTGCGCGAAGAAGTACACGAACGCCGGGACCACGAGCCGCTCCCACAGGCTCGCCACCCGCAGCCGCGCCATCTGTGACACGACGTCGAAGCCGCCGGTGCCGGCCGCCGCCACCAGCTCGCGCAGGCTGTCCGGCGCGTGCGCGATGTCGGCGTCCGTCAGCAGCAGATATTCGGGGTCACGCGCGCGTGCCAGCCCGATGCCGTACCGCACCGCCCACAGCTTGCCCGTCCAGCCCGCCGGCGGCTCCCCGGGCGATCCCACCGTGAGCGGCAGCCCGCCGTGCCGCCGGGACAGCTCGCGGGCCAGGTCCCCGCTGCCGTCCGTACTGCCGTCGTCCACCAGGAAGACCTCCGCCCGCCCCGGATAGTCCTGCGTCAGCAGCGACGGCAGGCTGACAGGCAGCACGGCGGCCTCGTCGCGGGCCGGTACGACCACACAGACCGACGGCCACACGTCCGGGTCCCGGCGCCGCGGCAGCCGCACGTCCGTGCGCCAGAAGAAGCCCTGGCCCAGCAGCAGCCAGCACCAGGCGGCCAGTGATACGACGGTGATCCACAGGAAGGCGCTCACGGCCGCAGTCTGCCCCACCCGGCCGGCTCCCGAGGACGCATCGTCTATCGTGGCCGGGTGAAGATCGCGCTCATGGACTCCGGAATCGGCCTGCTGCCCGCCGCCGCCGCGGTACGTCGACTGCGACCCGACGCCGATCTCGTGCTGTCGTGGGACCCGGACGGCATGCCCTGGGGACCGCGCACCCCGCAGGACATCACCGAGCGGGCCGTCGCCGTCGCCGAGGCCGCCGCCGCCCACGAGCCCGACGTCCTGATCGTCGCCTGCAACACGGCGTCGGTGCACTCCCTGCCGGCGATGCGGGCCCGCTTCGAGCCGGACCTGCCGATCATCGGTACCGTACCGGCGATCAAGCCGGCCGCCGCGGGCGGCGGGCCCGTCGCGATCTGGGCGACCCCGGCCACCACGGGAAGCGCCTACCAGCGCGGCCTGATCGAGGAGTTCGCCGCGGGGGTGGCCGTGACCGAGGTGGCCTGCCCCGGCCTCGCGGACGCCGTGCACCACGCGGACGACGCGGCGATCGACGCCGCCATCGCCTCGGCCGCCGCCCGTACCCCCGACGACGTCACCACGCTCGTCCTCGGCTGCACCAACTACGAGCTGGTCGCCGAGCGCATCCGGGCGGCCGTCCAGCGGCCCGGCCGCCCGCCCCTCATCCTGCACGGCACCGCCGGGGCGGTGGCTGCCCAGGCCCTGCGCCGGATCGGAGCGGAGTCGGTCCCGGCCGCCGTCGCCGACACCACGCTGACGGTGCTGCTGAGCGGCCGCGAGGCAACCCTCCCGGACACGGCGCTGTCCTACGAGGAAGGCCGCTTCCTCCAGGCCGTCAGCCCCGTCCGCTGACCGGCGCGGAACCGGCCCGGCGGTGCGGTCCGCCGTGCCCCGGCCGGGCCAGTCACCCCGTGCCACGCCCTACCCGCGCACCGAAACCTGAGTAACCTCGTACTCATGAGGGACCACCCCGACGCCGACGACACCCCGCGCCCGGACGTCTGGACGGGACGCGCCACCAACCGGGTCCAGTGGCTGCTGGCGCTGGTCGGTGCCGCCTGTATGGCGCTCGGCATCGAGCTGGCCGTCGACTCGGCCTGGAGCTCCGGCATCGCCCCGCTCGTGATGTCGGTCGTGGGCTGCATCGCGGCCGGCCTGCTGGTCCTCTTCGGCACGCTCGCCTTCGTGCACGTCGACCTCAAGCTCGACAAGGAGTGCGTCGAAGTGCGCTGCGGGCACATGGGCCTGCCGCGCCGCCGCATCCCGCTCTCCCACGTGGCCGGCGCCGACTTCACCGCACTCGTCACCCCCCGGCACTGGGGCGGCTGGGGCTACCGCTGGCGCCCCGAGAAGGGCACCGCGGTGGTCGTACGCCGTGGCGAGGGCATCGTGCTGCGCCTGTGGGACGGCCACACGTTCACGATCACCGTGGACAACGCCGAAGCGGCGGTACGGGCCATCAGGGACCGCCTGCGGACGATCAAGCCGGGGACGGCGGCCTGACCCGTCTCGCCGGGACGCCCGCGCCAGGAGTTCGTCACTCATGGCGCCCACCGGCCTCGGTCAGAGTCTCGGCGCCGGGGGCCCGCCCGTCCACGGGCGGGCCGTGGCCCAGCCGGCCAGGAGGGCCGCGCCTGACGTCACCGTCGTGAAGCTGAGGGCGTTGCTCACCGAGGCGAGGGCGGCCAGCGCCGCGAGGGCCGCGCCCGCGGTGAGGGCGACGGGGGTGGGGCGCGGGGCGCGCCACAGCGCGTAGAGGACCCAGCAGAACACGGCGACCAGCAGGAGCACTCCGACCAGGCCCTGTTCTGCCGCCTGTTGCAGGGGGGCCGAGTGCGGTTTGCCGTCGGACAGCGGGGTCCGCGGTGTCGCCGGGCTCAGGTCGCCGAACCGGCCCGGGCCGATGCCCAGACCGCTGTTCCGGCCCGCCAGCCACAGGGCGTCCCGCCACACCCGTACCCGGTGCGCGGTGAACCGGCCTTCGAGCGCCCCGGCCAGGCCGCCGGGCAGCGCGTCCCCGGCGACCGCCCAGATCGTCGCCGCCACCAGGCCCGCCGCCACGGCCGTCCCCGCCAGCCACACGCCCCGGCCGCGCGCCGAGCCGGCGGCGAGTGAGCACAGCAGGACCGCCGCGCCGGCCACACAGCCCGCCGTCGACCCCAGCACCGCCCCGGCCGTCACGACGGCGCAGGCCAGCGCCCACAGCGCCAGCCGGAGGGCCGGTACGGCCGTCGCCCAGGCGGCACAGCACGCGGCGCCGGTGGCCAGCGCGAGCAAGGCGGCCGTGGCACCGGCGTGCCCGAGCGGGGCGGCGTACCAGGGACCGGGGGAGAGCGCGGGCAGTGTCACGGCCAGGGCGAGTCCCGCCGCGGCACCGGCGCTGGGCGCCGCCACCGGCAGCAGCGCACCGGAGACCCGGCCCGCGGCATACCCGGCGGCCACGGCGAGCACCGCGAGCAGCATGCCCTCGGGCCGTCCGCCGTGGGCCGCCGCGGTGATCAGCGACCACCCGGCGCAGGCCCCCAACAGGATCATGCCCGTCCCGTCGGACACGCTTCTTCGCGCGCTGTGGGCATCCGCACCGTACGCACCGGTCGCGGACCCCGTCCCCGTCGACCCCACCCGCCGCCCCCCGTACCCGGTCCCCCGACCTGTGGCAGGCCACGGCCGCGCGCCGGATCCGGCCGCGCCGCCGAAGCTGGGCACACCGTAACGGCTCATGACCGGTTTGGGGACGAGGTGCGGAGCAACACCGTGATCCCGCCACGTGACGGAGACCGCCCACCACGGCGAGAACAGGCTGCCCACCAGCGGCGAACGCCGGTGTACGGGGGTCCGACCGCGCTGTCGGCGGTGACGTCACCCGCCGTACACTCACCCGGGTGACCGTCACCGCAACTTCCGTGGACCAGTCGGACCAGCTCCAGCCGGGCCCCGCCTCCGGCGCGCGCGGCGGCGGGCTGCTGCGCCTGGTCCCGGCCGCCGCCTCCGCGCTGTGCGGAGTGCTGCTCTACGTCAGCTTCCCGCCGCGCACCCTGTGGTGGCTGGCCCTGCCCGCCTTCGCCGGTTTCGGCTGGGTGCTGCGCGGCCGGAGCTGGAAGGCCGCCCTGGGCCTCGGCTACCTCTTCGGGCTGGGCTTCCTGCTGCCCCTGCTGGTGTGGACCAGCGTGGAGGTGGGCCCCGTTCCCTGGCTGGCGCTCGTCGCCATCGAGGCGGTCTTCATCGCGCTGGTCGGCGTGGGCGTCGCCGCCGTCTCCAGGCTGCCCGCCTGGCCGGTGTGGGCCGCGGCCGTGTGGACGGCGGGGGAGGCGGCACGCGCGCGGGCGCCCTTCCAGGGCTTCCCCTGGGGCAAGGTCGCGTTCGGCCAGGCGGACGGCGTCTTCCTGCCCCTCGCCGCGGTGGGCGGCACCCCCGTGCTCGGCTTCGCGGTCGTCCTGTGCGGCTTCGGCCTGTACGAGACCGGCCGGCTGATCGCCGAGCGGCGCCGTAACCGGGTCGTGCGGCGGGCCGCCGCGACCGCCGCGCTGCTCAGCGTCGCCGTACCGGTGGTGGGCTCGGTCGCCGCCCGCGCGCTGGTGAGCGACTCCGCGCAGGACGGCACCGCGACCGTGGCGCTCATCCAGGGCAACGTGCCGCGCGCCGGGCTGGAGTTCAACGCCCAGCGGCGGGCCGTGCTCGACTACCACGCGCGCGAGACGCACAAGCTCGCCGCCGACGTCAGGGCGGGCAAGGTCGCCAAGCCGGACTACGTCCTGTGGCCCGAGAACTCCTCCGACATCGACCCCTTCGAGTACCCGGACGCCGCAGTCGTCATCGAGCAGGCGGCCAAGGACATCGGCGTGCCCGTCTCCGTCGGCGGCGTGGTCGAGCGGGACGGCAGGCTGCTCAACGAGCAGATCCTGTGGGACCCGGTCAAGGGGCCGACGCAGACCTACGACAAGCGGCAGATCCAGCCGTTCGGCGAGTACCTTCCGCTGCGTTCGCTGGTCGGCGCGGTCAACAAGAGCTGGACCGAGATGGTCCACCAGGACTTCAGCCGGGGCACCAAGCCGGGCGTGTTCGACATCGGTGGCGCCAAGGTGGGCCTGGCCACCTGCTACGAGGCCGCCTTCGACTGGGCCGTGCGGGACACGGTGACGCACGGCGCGGAGATGATCTCCGTGCCGAGCAACAACGCCACCTTCGACCGCAGCGAGATGACCTACCAGCAGCTCGCCATGTCCCGCATCCGCGCCGTCGAGCACAGCCGCACCGTGGCCGTGCCGGTGACCAGCGGGGTCAGCGCGGTCATCATGCCGGACGGGCGGATCACCCAGAGGACCGGCATGTTCGTGCCCGCCTATCTCGTCCAGAAGGTACCGCTGCGCACGTCCACGACCCCTGCCACCGAGCTGGGCATCGTCCCGGAGATCGCCCTGGTGCTGGTCGCCGCGGGCGGGATCGGCTGGGCGATCGGGTCCGGACCGCGCGCCCGCCGGCGCGCCGGTGCCGCGTAGCCGTACGTGTGCCGTACGTGTGCCGTACGACCGCTGTATGACCGTCGTACGACCTCTGAACCGGCCCTGACGCGGCGCATCGGCCCGTTAGGGTCGGGATCATGGCTACTCCCGAATTCATCCGCACGCTCAGGGCCACCGCCGGTCGACAACTGCTGTGGCTCCCCGGGGTCACCGCGATCGTCTTCGACGACGAGGGCAGAGTGCTGCTCGGCCGGCGGTCCGACACGCGCAAGTGGTCGGTGATCGGCGGCATCCCGGAGCCGGGCGAGCAGCCCGCGGCCTGTGCGGTGCGGGAGGTCTTCGAGGAGACGGCGGTGCACTGCGTCGCCGAGCGGGTCGTCCTGGTCCAGGCGCTGGAGCCGGTGACCTACCCCAACGGCGACATCTGCCAGTACATGGACATCACCATCCGCTGCCGGGCCGTGGGCGGCGAGGCCCGGGTCAACGACGACGAGTCGCTGGAGGTCGGCTGGTTCACGGTCGACGCGCTGCCCGAACTGCATGAGTTCGGGCTCTTCCGGATCAAGCAAGCCATGTCGGATGCACCCACATGGTTTGACCCTATGACTGCCAGCTGAAGTATGGGTGGCCACCACATGTGGTGACCGTGGGGTTCCACTTAGGGTCGGCACATGACCTCGCCCACCCCCCTGCCGGGTCCCGGCCCCCGGCCCCAGGCCCTCAGCCTCGACCTCGGCGGCCGGACCGCCCTCGTCACCGGTGCCGCCAGCGGCATCGGCCGCGCCTGCGCGCTGCGGCTCGCCGCCGCCGGTGCCGAGGTGCGCGCCGTCGACCGGGACGCGGCCGGCCTGGCCGAGCTGGCCCAGCAGGCGGAGCGGACCGGCGACCTCGCGGGCACCGTCGTACCCGTGGTCGTGGACCTCACCGACCTGGACGCCGCCGAACGCGCCGCCGCCGGTACCGATGTGCTGGTCAACAACGCCGGACTGCAACTCGTGCGGCCCATCGAGGAGTTCCCGCCCGAGGTGTTCCACACGGTCCTCACCGTGATGCTGGAGGCACCCTTCCGCCTCATCCGGGGCGCCCTGCCGCACATGTACGCACAGGGCTGGGGCCGGATCGTCAATGTGTCCTCCGTCCATGGTCTACGTGCCTCGGCCTTCAAGTCCGCCTATGTGGCCGCCAAACATGGCCTCGAAGGGCTGTCCAAGACGGCCGCCCTGGAAGGCGCCGCCCATGGAGTGACTTCGAACTGTGTGAACCCGGCCTATGTGCGCACCCCACTGGTCGAGAAGCAGATCGCCGACCAGGCACAGGCACACGGCATCCCCGAGGACCGCGTGCTCTCCGAGGTCCTGCTGAAGGACAGCGCCGTGCGGCGGCTCATCGAACCCGAGGAGGTCGCCGAAGCCGTGGCCTACCTGTGCAGCCCGCAGGCGTCCTTCGTCACCGGCACCTCGCTCGTCCTGGACGGCGGGTGGACGGCCCACTGACCGGCCCGGCGGCACCGGCTCCGGGAGTTTTCCACAGGGCTGCCGGGCCGGGTGGCCCATACGGAATCCTGTGACCATGTCCCGCGATCACCTGCAGTCGGCACCCAGCGGCAGCGCCGAGGCCCCGTACCTCGACCTGCTGGCCCGCGACGCCTCCGTCGAGGCCTACGAGCAGCCCGTGCTGCGCGCCCGAGCCGAGGGCGCGCCGGCCGGCCGCATCGCCGCGCTGGAAGAGGCCAGACTGCTCGCCCTGCGTGTACGAGCGGAACTGGAGGGCCGCCGACGGCGAGAGGCGGAGCTGTCGGCGCTCTTCGAGACCGCCCACGACCTGGCCGGACTGCGCGATCTGGACGCCGTCCTGCAGGCGATCGTGCAGCGCGCCCGCTCCCTGCTCGGCACGGACGTCGCCTACCTCAGCCTCAACGACCCGGCCCGCGGCGACACCTACATGCGGGTCACCGAGGGCTCCGTCTCCGCCCGCTTCCAGCAACTGCGCCTCGGCATGGGCGAGGGGCTCGGCGGACTGGTCGCCCAGACCGCACGGCCGTACGTCACCGACGACTACTTCCAGGACGGCCGCTTCCAGCACACCCTCACCATCGACGCCGGAGTCCGCGACGAGGGGCTGGTCGCCATCCTCGGCGTGCCCCTGATGCTCGGCCCGCACGTGATCGGCGTCCTGTTCGCGGCGGACCGGCGCGCGAGGGTCTTCGAACGCGAGCAGATCGCCCTGCTCGGCTCCTTCGCGGCGCTCGCCGCAGCGGCCATCGACACCGCCAACCTGCTCACCGAGACCCGCGCCGCCCTGGCCGGCCTGGAGCACGCCAACGAGATCATCCGCGACCGCAGCGCCGTCATCGAGCGCGCGTCCGACGTCCACGACCGGCTCGCCGAACTCGTCCTGCGCGGCGGCGGAGTCCATGACGTGGCAGCCGCCGTCTCCCAGGTCCTCGCCGGAACCGTCGCGTTCACGGAGGCCGCCGCGGCACCGGCCGAGGCGCTGGAGGCCTCCCGCGCCGAGGGGCACGCGGTACGGCACGGCAGCGACTGGATCGCCGCGGTGGCCGCCGGCGGCGAACTCCTCGGCGCCCTGGTCCTGCGCGGCCACCCCGGCCTCGACCCCGTCGACCAGCGCACCCTGGAGCGCGCGGCGATGGTCACCTCTCTGCTGCTGCTCGCCCGCCGCTCCGCCGCCGAGGCCGAACAGCGCGTGCGCGGCGAGCTGCTGGACGATCTGCTGGACGCGAGAGACCGGGACCCGCGGCTGCTGCGCGAGCGCGCCAGCCGCCTCCAGGCGGACCTGGACGCCACCCATGTCGTCCTCGCCGCCCGCCTCGACGGCCCGGCGGCCGACGCCGACGAGGAGGCCGCGGCCCGCCGCCGGCTCTGGTCCGCAGCCTCCCACCTCGCGGCCACTCGGCACGGCCTGGCCGCGGCCCGCGACGGCGGCACGGTCCTGCTGCTGCCGCTCGGCGCCGGCGACACCGCCACGGAGGTGGCCCGCCGCACCGCCCGCCATCTGGGCACGGCCGTCCACCAGCCGGTCACGGTCGGCGCCTCCGCACCCGTCACCGACCTCGCCGGGCACCCCGAGACCGTGACCGCCGCCTACGCCGAGGGCCGCCGCTGCCTGGACGCGCTGCACCTGCTGGGCCGGGCCGGGGACGGCGCGGCTGCCGAGGACTTCGGCTTCCTCGGCCTGCTCCTCGCGGGCGAACGGGACATCGCCGGGTTCGTCGAGCGGACCATCGGCCCGGTGGTGTCGTACGACGAGCGGCGCGGCACGGAACTGCTGCGGACCCTGGACGCCTACTTCGAGGGCGGGATGAGCCCGGCACGCACCAAGGACGCGCTGCACGTCCACGTGAACACGGTGGCGCAGCGGCTGGAGCGCGTGGGCCGCCTGCTGGGCGAGGACTGGCAGACGCCCGCGCGGGCCCTGGAGATCCAGCTGGCCCTGCGACTGCACCGGCTGGCGGCACCGGGACGGCACTGACCGGCCCCGCGCGGGGCCGGTCAGTAGGCCGGTGCGGTGCCAGGCCGGTCGGGCGGACGGCAGGGGACGCGACGTCGCCGCTCAGACGGTGCGCGCCTCCGCGGCCGGACTCGCCGCGGAGGGCTCCCCGCCCTCACCGTCGACCTGGGCCAGATCGCGGTGCCGGGTCTCCCGCCCGAGCCCCACCGCGATCAGGGTCAGCACGGCGGCGGCGATCACGTACAGCGCGATCGGGGTGGAGCTGCCGTAGTCCTTGAGCAGCGCGGTGGCGATGAGCGGGGCGGGCGCGCCGGCCGCCACGGAGGCGAACTGCGCGCCGATGGACGCGCCCGAGTACCGCATCCGCGTCGCGAACATCTCGGCGAAGAAAGCGGCCTGGGGCGCGTACATGGCGCCGTGCAGCACGAGTCCGACGGTGACGGCGAGGATCAGGTACCCGAACGAGCCGGTGTCCACGAGGGCGAAGAAGGGGAACATCCACAGCCCGACACCGGCCGCGCCCAGCAGGTACACGGGCCGCCGCCCGACCCGGTCGGACAGCGCGCCCCAGGCCGGGATGACGGCGAAGTGCACGGCCGAGCCGATGAGTACGGCGTTGAGCGCGGTCTGCTTGGAGACGCCGGCCGACGTGGTGGCATAGACGAGGATGAAGGCGGTGATGACGTAGTAGCTGATGTTCTCCGCCATGCGGGCGCCCATCGCCACGAGTACGTCCCGCCAGTGGTGCCGCAGCACGGAGACCAGCGGCAGCTTCTCCTGCGCGCCGTCCCGCCGCGCCTCGGCCCGCTCCCGCGCCTCCTTGAAGACGGGCGATTCATCGACAGAAAGACGAATCCACAAACCGACGAGCACGAGCACCCCGGAGAGCAGGAACGGAATACGCCATCCCCACGTGCCGAAGGCGTCGTCGGACAGTACGGCGGTGAGCACCGACAGCACACCGGTCGCGAGCAGTTGCCCGGCCGGCGCGCCGGTCTGCGGCCACGAGGCCCAGAAGCCGCGCCGCCGCGCGTCCCCGTGCTCCGACACCAGCAGGACGGCACCGCCCCACTCGCCGCCGAGCGCGAAGCCCTGCACCAGCCGCAGCGCGGTGAGCAGTACGGGCGCGGCGGTGCCGACGGTGGCGTGCGTGGGCAGCAGGCCGATCGCGAACGTGGCCCCGCCCATCAGCAGCAGGCTCAGCACCAGCAGCTTCTTCCGCCCCAGCCGGTCACCGTAGTGCCCGAAGACGAGCGCTCCCAGCGGCCGGGCCGCGAACCCCACGGCGTACGTCAGGAACGACAACAGCGTGCCGACGAGCGGGTCGGAGTCCGGGAAGAACAGCTTGTTGAACACCAGCGCGGCGGCGGAGCCGTAGAGGAAGAAGTCGTACCACTCGATCGTGGTCCCGATGAGGCTGGCGGCGACGATGCGGGGGAGACTGGCAGGGGGTGGGGGAGCGGTGGTTCCGGAGGCCATGTGCGCCACTTCCTCGTGTGCGGTGGGGACGGGTACGTGTCGGCACACCGTAGAAACATGCAGGTCAGCCGCACATGTGGCGGGGCAACATAGTTCAGGGGTTGACTGTGCGTGCGGCCACCATGCCCACTCAACGAAGGGTGGCTAGTCCGCTTGAAGCGGCCGAAACGAGCGCTGTCCGAGAGGCGCATTTCGGGGTGGTTTGACGGTACGCGAGCTACTTGGGCCAGTGCAGGACCCCTGCATCCGGGCGTCCACCTTGCTCAGCGCGTCGTGCTCGTCCTGGGCGGTCATGATGCCCAGGCCGGATCCGTTACCGAAGCGGCGATGGTCGTCCGGCGCGGAGTGTCGGTGAAGAAGGACCGACGCAGGTCGATCACGTCGGGCAGGTCGAGCTCGAACCAGCGGGCGCGGCCGTTGCCGACCCGCTCGTACCGCGTGTCGAGTCCCGTACCGAGTTCCACGACCGTGCCGGAGGGGTGCTCGGTGAGGAACTCCGCGACCCAGCGGTCGAACAGGGCGGTGCCCAGGACCGCTCCCGTCAGGCTGGGCAGGCCGTCGAAGCGGGCGAAGTCGTAGTCGATCGAGGCGACGATCTCCTCGGCCCGTGTGTCGCGCAGGATGGCGTCCGGCTTCCGGTTGTCCACCGCCCGCCCGTACAGCGGGATCAGCAGGGTCTCCTGGACCGTGCCCAGCCGTACACCGTGTTCTGTGTGCTCCGTCATGCCGGCCTCCCGATTCGGTCTCCGTCCGTACGGGATGTACCGGGCCGAACGGCGCCGTGGCTGCGTCCACCGCCCGGCCCGGAGTCTCAGGGCCGCGCCACGAGTACGGGTGGTTCGTGGTCGCAGGCGTCGTCGATGCCGTAGGTGTCCCAGGCGGGGAACGGATCGTCCGCCGGCAGGCTCTCACCGTCGGCCAGCAGGCAGTCGGTGAGCGCGGCATGCAGCGCCTCGGCATGCAGGTGCGTGCCGATGAAGACCAGCTCCTGGCCTGCCGGGCTGTCGGTGTCGCGGGCGGCGGAGGGCTCGAAGCGGGCGACGGAGCCGGCCTGCGACCACAGCCCCGTCACCTGCGGGCGGCTGGCCAGGGTGAAGAAACCCTTGGAGCGCAGGACCTGCCCGTAGGCGCCACTGTCCATCTCCTCGGTGACGAACCGCGACAACCGTCCAGGGTGAAAGGGCAGTTCGGAGCGGAAGACGGTGGAGGAGATGCCGTACTCCTCGGTCTCCGGCACATGGTCGCCATTGAGCTCCATGACCCAGCCGGGTGCCTGCTGGGCACGCTCCAGGTCGAACAGCCGGGTGCCGAGTACGTCCTTGAGCTCCACGCGTCCGTGGACGGCGGGCACGACCCGGGCCGCCGGGTTGAGGCGGGTGAGCGTCGCCCGCAGTCGCTCGGCAGCCTCGTCGTCGACCAGGTCGAGCTTGTTGAGCACGATGACGTCGGCGAACTCGATCTGGTCCATCAGCAGGTCGCTGACCGTGCGTTCGTCGTCCTCGTACTGGTCCAGGCCGCGCTCGACGAGCTCGTCTCCGCTGGCCAGTTCGGGCAGGAAGTCGGCGGCGTCGACAACCGTGACCATGGTGTCGAGACGTGCGAGATCGCCGAGGGTGGCACCGTCGTCGCGGGCGAAGGCGAAGGTGGCCGCGACCGGCATGGGCTCGGAAATGCCGCTGGACTCGATGAGCAGGTAGTCGAACCGCCCCTCCCGGGCCAGCCGGTCCACTTCCACCAGCAGGTCGTCGCGCAGCGTGCAGCAGATGCACCCGTTGGTCATCTCGACCAGCCGCTCCTCGGTCCGCGACAGCGCCGCCTCACCGCCGCGCACGAGCGCCGCGTCGATGTTCACCTCGCTCATGTCGTTGACGATGACCGCGACGCGCAGCCCCTCCCGGTTGCCGAGCACATGGTTGAGCAGCGTGGTCTTCCCCGCGCCGAGGAAGCCGGACAGAACGGTCACCGGCAGCGGGTCGTGCGCCATCTCCGTTCCCCTCAGCCCTCGGGGCGCAGCAACCCGCGCTCGTAGGCCCTGACCAGGTGCTGCGGTACAAGGTGACGCACGCCGTCGATCATGACCGGCACCAGCGTCGGCGTGGCGGCCTTCCACTGGGCGCGGCGGTGACGGGTGTTGCTGCGGGACATCTTCCGCTTGGGGACGGCCATGGTTCTCCTCCTCGGATGGGCGAGGAAGACGCTACATGAAAATGGATCCCATTACTAATGGCGGTTGCCGCGGACGTCCAGGCGCAGGTGCTCGAGGTGGTGGACGGCTTGGTCGAGGAGTGGGGCGACGTGGTCGTCGTAGAGGCTGTAGACGCTGCGCCGGCCCTCTCGGCGTCGGGTAACCAGGCCGAGGGCACGCAGCAGGCGCAGTTGGCGGGAGACGACGGCTGTTCCATGCCGACGGTGGCGGCGAGGTCGCCGACGGAGCAGGGTGCGTGCCGCAGGGTAGTGAGGATCAGCAGCCGGGAGGGGTGGCCGGGGCCTGGAGCGTGGCAGCGACGGACGCCGCGATGACGTCACGGCCGTCCGTGGCTTGCAGGGATTCACCGGCGTGCACGGGCCCGTGCCTCCCGGGGCGGGCGGATGACCTGCAGTGCCAGCGTGGCCGGCGGCTCGGCGACGCCCGGCCCGCCGGCGGCTGCCCGATTGAGCAGGTCGTCGGTGCACTCGTCGTCCATAGCGAAGCCGATCCACACGGCGCGGGCGCCGGCCCGGCGGCCTGCGGTCGAGGGTTGGACGACGATGACGTGGCCTGGTCGCAGCAGCCCCGGCAGACGACGAGGGTGTAGGGCCGGTTCGCGGCGGCCTGGATCACGGAGCGGTTCACAGGGCATTCCGGGAGGGCACGCCGCAGGCCCGGACACGGCCGTCGCGCCAGGCGGCGATCAGCAGATGGGGTCCGGCCCAGGCCAGCGCTGCGACCGCCGAGCCGTGCCCGTCCAGTTCACGCACCGGGCTCATCTGTGTCTGGGGCCTACCGGCCGGGGCGCACCAGAGCGCGATGGTGCCGTTGTGGCCGCCGCTGGCCAGATGGCCGGCCGGGCCGGGGCGCCGGGCGAGTGCGGTGACGGTCTCATGGCAGCGCAGCTGACGCGGTGCGGTGCCCTCCGGCCCCTTGCCGGAGAAGTCCCACACGGTCACGTCGGGTGCGCCGTCGGCGGCCGGCCGGAATCCGGGGTCGGCAAAGGCGTGGCGGGAGACCTTCTCCGGGTAACCGGACATGGTCAGCTCGCTAACGCCACACCGAAACGCCGGTGGCCACCTACCCTTACGTCGGCTCACACCTGGCGCTGGCCGTGGCATGCACGGGGAAGTGGATCTGCCGCGGCAACCAGGACGCCTCCATCCACATCCGGCGCACCCGCGACGGCAGGTGCGCCACAACTCCGCGCCGTCCGCGTCCAGAACGAGTGCGGTTCGGCCGGAGGCGATGGGGACGCGTTCCTGATCGGCTCACGCCGCTGCGGCTGACCAAGCGCCGGACTCGCGTACGTTCGCCTGCCCGTCGCTGCGAACTCCCGTGCCGTGGCGACCAGCGGGCCTACGTCTTCCACGGCAGCGTCACTGCGGCGGCGATCCGCTTGTGGCTCCACCCATGATCTGCCGGCCGGGATAAGGGTGGGACGCCGATTTCGGGACCGTCAGCCGTCAAACCCGCCAGCCGCCGCGGAACAACGAGGTCAATCGCTGGGTGAAGTGGTGCCGCCAAAGCCACCACGGCAGCCGACGGTGAGCGACGAACGACCACAGGTCGTCATCGGCCTCGTTGCCGCGCGGGCAAGCGCGGAGTAGCGCGAGAGATCGCTGATCAACAGTCCGATGCAGACGAGCGACGTGGGCCAGAGCGATGACACCTTGGCGGCGGATCTCCGCATCCTCGGACTCCATCGCCTCGCTGACCCGCGGCAGAATCACGTCCGCGTCCACGTGATTGAGGGCGAGAGCGATGACAGCCACCCCCACGAGCGGCTCACCCCGATCGAACGCGGCATCGACCTCCTCAGGTCGATCGATCCACCGCAACGTGGACCCGACCTGCCAGTCCAGGACAGGCGTCGAATCGACGGAAGCGCTCTCATCGCGGTGCACGCCCCGACCTTACCGAGCAGCCCCTACCTCTACGACCTCCCAGGCGCAAGCGTGATCCGCCGGACGGGTCCTATCGGGCTTAGCGGCGGGCTTGTTGCGTGGGCTATGTTGCAGACATGACTACCGGGACGGCATTGCGCCACACACGGATTGGTGACCCGGTGCCCTTCTGAGCGCCGTACGGGCCAGCGCGGGCCCGCTGTTCGATCGCAGATCTCGGGCTGCCGCGCGGGCTCCGCCTCCGTCGTGTTGATCGCAGGCTCCACACATCAACCACGACAGGAGCATTCATGCCCACCAAGACGCTGCAGATTCCCACCGCGGACGGCCAGGCCGACGCTTTCGCTGCCTTCCCCGACCGCGGCGGGCAGCACCCAGGGGTGCTGATGTACGCGGATGGCTTCGGCATCCGGCCCGTGCTGCGAGAAATGGCCCGCGAACTGGCCGGGCACGGGTACTACGTCCTCGTGCCCAACTTCTTCTACCGGCACGGCCCGGCACCGGTGATCGAACTTCCCGAGTACATCGGAGAAGAGGCCCGGCCCGCAGTCTTCGCCCAGCTGATGCCCTTGATCGAGGAGCACACCACAGAACGTGTCCTGAGCGACGCCGACGCCTACCTCAGGTTCCTCACTGCCCAGCCCGAGGTCAGCGCCGGACCGGTCGCGGTGACCGGCTACTGCATGGGCGGCCTCCTGGCGACGCGCACCGCCGCGGCCCACCCCGGCCAGATAGCCGCCCTCGCCGCATTCCACGGCCCGGTGGGAGCCGACGGACCCGACGGCCTCTCGCAGCTCACCGCCGAGGTCCACTTCGGCCACGCCGAGAGCGACTTGACGCCGGAGGCCCTCGGCGAGCTCAACAAGGCCCTGGACGCGGCATGTGTCGGCTACACCTCCGAGATCTACCCCGGCACCGTCCACGGCTTCACCATGTCCGACACCGATGCCTTCAACGCCGCCGCACTGCAGCTTCACTGGGACCGCCTGCTGCCCCTTCTCGGCCGCACCCTGACCAAGAGCTGAAGCTCCGGCCCGGAAACCAAGTCCTGGAGGTGTTTCGAAGCTGGTGTGAGGGCGGGCTTCGCCCGCCCTCACCGATTGGGGAGCCAAAGGTTGATGGCGGCGATGTGCGCTGCCCGATCCTCAGGCGGGGATACGGACGACGGGGGCGGGGGCCGTGAGCTGCCGGCGGAACTGCCGGTGCTGCAGTGTCAGCTGGTTGACGACGCGGACGAGGGCTTCGCGGTCGGCGCGCAGTTCGGCGAGTTCCTCCTGGTCCGCGGTGCGGAGTTCCTTGACGCTGGGTGAGCGCGTTGCGGGGAACGTCCGCTTCGGTGGCCAGGGCAACGACGGTCAGGGCGCCGCTCGAGCGCTCGGGGGCGCCGCCAGGATGCCTGTGCGGCAGCGTGGATGGCGCGCCTCGCGGCCGGCCCCTGCACGCCGACGCCCGAGGCGAGATCGTCGTGCAGGGTGGCGAGCGGGTCCGCGGTGGCGCCGGCGCTCTCGATGTCGAGCAGGTCGTGGATTCCGTCACGGCTGTGGGCGGCGTAGCCGGCGCTGACGGCGGTGCGCATATGGCCGTACTGCATGGCGAGGGCGACGAGTCCTCCGGGACGGCGGGCGATGTGCCAGGCCAGGGTGCGGCGGAACCGTTCGGCGCCGATGGCGCCGTGCGGGTCGTCAGGGATCACTTCGCGGGGCGTCCCGAGCGGAGGGCCAGTGCGGATGCCCAGTGATGAAGTCCTCGATCCGTCGGTTCATCGTGGGCCGGTTCAGTGCCGCTTGGTAGGCGCGGTGGTGCGGTCGTGGCGGAGAATGGGCTGTCTCGGCTTCTCGGGGAGCCGTTGACGGCGACATCGGGAGTCGCATCGGGATGCCTGGCATGATCGACAGCGGTCAGTGTGATGTCAGGCAGGAGTCACCGATGGATGGAACCGAGCCACTATCCGCCGCACGTGTATCCGCTTACGCGGCCGTAGGAGCACAGCTCTCGTTGCTCAGCGACCGCAGGCTCGGCGATGCGATGGCTGCCGCGCCGGCACTGGGCTCGGGCCTCGGTGGCAGACGGGGCGAGATGGAGGTCGCGGGGATACCTGTCTTCGTCAAGCGGATCCCGCTGACGGACATCGAGTCGCGGCCGGAGCATGTGCGCTCGACCGCCAACCTGTTCGAACTCCCTCTCTACTACCAGTACGGGGTGGGGTCGGCAGGCTTCGGGGCTTGGCGTGAACTGGCCGCGCACGTCATGACCACCGCTTGGGTTCTGAGGGACGAGTTTGCCGGTTTCCCGCTCATGTATCACTGGCGGGTTCTGCCGGACCGGCCGCCTGTCGACTTCGCTGATGAGTTCGGGGGCGTCGAGGGAGCCGTCGCGCATTGGGAGGGATCGCCTGCCGTACGTCATCGGCTGGAAGCCATCGGAAGATCCTCCCTCAGTTTGGTGCTCTTCCTGGAGCACGTGCCTCAGACACTCGCGGCCTGGCTCAGCGACACCCGTGACGCGGCTAGCACGGAGCCAGGAGACGACTCCTCGTATCTGTGGGTGGAAGACGCGCTGCTGCGGGGGACCGAGTTCATGAGTTCACGCGGGCTGGTGCACTTTGACACGCACTTCGACAACCTGCTGACCGACGGTCAACAGGTGTACTTCGCGGACTTCGGGCTTGCGCTCAGCCGCCACTTCGAGCTCTCGGCCCAGGAAGCCGCCTTCCTCGCCGACCACCTCATGTATGACCGCTGCTACGCACCGTGGCATCTGCTGCGCCACCACCTGCCCGAGGCCGTGCGCGGTGACACGGAACTCGGGACTTTCCTGCGCGAATGGATCGCGGGCCGCCGCCCTGACGGCGTTCCTCCCGGGATCATGGCCATCATTGATCGCCATGCCCCGCACGCCGTCGTCATGGACGACTTCGCCCATCGACTTGTTACGGAGACCAAGCGCACTCCATTCCCCGCAGCTGAGGTCCGGCAGGCCCTGGCCAGCGCGTCAGCGTCGGAGTGAGATGTGCGCCGCAGTCGTGCCTCACGGGTTCTCCCTCACCCTGCGCGGTTTGGGAATCCCAAGGCCGACAGCGGGTCGGCGTGCCATGCGCTGGGTTTCGCCGCGTTCGGAGCGGAGGAGGACGAGGGTGAGGTTGAGTCCTGCGATCTGACCGGCCCATCGCTCTCGTTCCGCACGCTCACGGCGTGAGAGGAGGTCCTTCTCGAGTTCACCGAGGCGGGCCGGCGTCTTGGGGTTGACGTGCAGCATCGGACAGCGGTGCAGGCGTGCTCGTGTTGGCAGGAGAGCCGTATGGCCTGTCGCAGGAGCCGAGTTCGACCTTGCGCTTGTCGAGGTGTGTGACGTAGTGACGGATCACGTCCTCGTCGAAGACCGTGACGTATCCACGGGTGGTTAGGATATTGAGGCCCGTGAGTTTGTCCTCGAACGTCCGGTCCGGTCAGCTCAGCAGGGCAGCCGTGAATGTCTCGCGGTGGTCCATCAACCATGTCTGCATACGGTCCCAGCGTTCCCATCCACCACGCTCGGCCAGCGCCTGGAGATAGACGGGGTCGCCGTCGGCAACGCGGCGGGCGACGAAGGCCCGGCAGACCTCCGTGGCCTGCTCGATGACGCCGGCCAACTCGGCGCGGTCCCCCGCCGAGAGGCCGTAGCTGTCGGCAAGGATCCTCAGCCGTGCGGGCGCGTCCAGGCCGGAGGGGTGGAGGGTGGCGGCGGATGCGGGATCGAGCATGGGCACCCAATAGCGCGCGGTCATGGCAACGTCCCACAGGGGACGGCCCGGGGCCGCCAAGTCGAAATCGATCAGGGCAGCAGCGCGGCCGTCGCGGAAGACGACATTGTCCGGGCACACATCGTTGTGGCACAGCATCGTTCCCCCCTCCGGGTCGGCCAGGTCCCGGGGCCACTCGGCATGAGGGTCCACCGCGACGGCCGCGCTGGTCTCATGCAGACGCCGCAGCAGGCTCCCCACCGATTCGACGGCTGTCTTCGTCATCGCCCAGTCCGGGTACGGCGGCAGAGCCACGTCGCCAGGGACGAAGGTCAGCTGCTCGCGGCCATCCGCGGTGAGACCGACAGGGACCGGCGCCGCGTCGAAGCCGCGCTCCTTCAACGCAAGGAGATGGGCATGCAGAGCGCGCGCGTTGCGCGGTGCCGGACGCTCCACCAACTCCCCCCGGCGGAAGACCGCACCCGCGTTCATCATCCCGCCGACCAGCGCCTCGTCTTCAGCCGTCATGAGGATCACGCTATCGCCGGATCGACCCCGCGCTGGCCGGGCGGCAAACTCGGCACAAACAAGCGCCACATGCCGCAGATGGTCGCGTCCGGCGTGCGGCCGTCGCTGCGCCGCCGTGACCAGCACCGTGACCGCGTGGGTACCGTATGCCGCCCGCGGCCCGTCCTGAGCGCACAGCGCATCCAGCATGTGCCGCGCCCACGGATGTCCGGTGTTCGGCGCGGTGCTGTCGGGCAGAGTGAGTGCGATGAAGTCCTCGGCGAGACGGTCGGGTAGGAGCGGCTGGAGGGCTTGCCCTCCCGCCATGCGGCCGGGAGGGCGGATAGCACACCATGTGGTCTGCCAGCATTCGCGCCGCGGGCCGTCCAGCAGGTAGGAGGTGCAGGCGGCCGGATCCATCTTGCCGGGGATCATCCAGTTGGCCGGGTCACCGTCTGCCGAGACGTGCATGGCGCAGAGGGCTGCGGTGTCGATGTGGCCTCCGCGGATCATTGCGAAGCTCGTGGCGGAGTCGATGAGCGCGGTCCCCGGTGGCCCGCCGACCATCTCTTGCAGGAGGCCGCCGAGATCACCGCCACCGTCGCCCTCGTTCAGCAAACCCGTGGCCGTGGCGGGCCTGCGAGGCCGTGAACGGGGCGGGCGATACCTCCCCCCGCGGGGGGGCCGAAGGCGTGGAGCTCTCCTGAAAGGCCGCTCCCTTCTTCGATCTGGGATAGACGTCGGCGGAGTGGAGCCAGGATCACCCTGGCTCCACTCCGTGGTGCGGACGTGTTACTGGAACTGTGCGAAGAACCTCCAGATCTCTGCTTTGGTCCAGGTGGTGATGCCGCTTTCGCCGGAGGAGCCGTCGACCGGACCGGGTATGTGGCCTCCGTCGAACGCGGCCCATTGGACCGGGTACCCGGCACGGCAGCCCGAGTAGGTGGTGGTGATGTGCGTACGGCTGCCCGGCGCGGGCTCGCGCGGGCTCTGGGGGGTGCAGCCGTTGTTGCCGACGAATCGGTCGCGCAGGGACCGTCCTTGCGCGATGTTGAGGACGGAGTCGCTGACGCCGTGGATTCCGAAGTAGGCGATGGGCTGGGTGCCGCCGCTGCACCCGCTGATCTCGGCACCGGACATGACCGCAACGGCCCTGAAGACGTTCGCCCGGCTGCAGGCGAGCGCGTAGCTCATGCCGCCGCCCCAGCTGAATCCTGTGGCGAAACGCTGCGCCGGGTTGACGCAGAGGCCGCCCTCGATTCGCCGGATCATGTCGTCGACGAAGGTGACGTCCTCACCGCCGGAGTTGGCCCAGCCGTTGCCGAGGCCCTGGGGGGCGACGAGGATCGCGGTGTTGTTCGACTGTTCCTGTTGGCCGTAGTAGGACCAGGCGTTCCCGCTCGTGCCGCCCGAGGCGACGTCGGCGGCTGTTCCGCCCCGCCAGTGGAACGCGAAGATCAGCCGGTAGGGGTGGCCGTTGTCGTAGTTGTCGGGAACCCTGAGGATGAAGCTGCGGCTCTTACCGCCGCTCTGGATCGTGTGCGTTCCGCTCGTCAGGGTCGGGGCGCTGCCGCATCCGCCGCCACCGGACGACAGCTTGATCATCTGCCATTGCTGGTTGGCGCCGCCCCAGTCGGTGTACTGGACGACGTTGCCGCCGTCGGCGGTGGAGGCGCCCTGCACCTCCACCGCCTTGCCGCTGTTGCGGTTGATCAGCCGGACGTGACCCGCGTCGGAGTCGGCCAGGCGGAACTGCTGGTTGGCCCCGTTACCGTCGGCCCACTGCTGGATCGCGGCACCGTCGGCGGTCGAGGCGCCGGCCACGTCGAGAACCTTGCCCGAGTGCCGGGCCTTGAGCCGGTAGAAGCCGCCTCCGGAGTCCACGAACTGCCACTGCTGGTTGGCTCCGTCGTTGCGCGTCCACTGGCTGACCCGCGCGCCGTCGGCGGTGGACGCGCCAGAGACGTCCAGCGCCTTGCCGCTGTTGCGATTGACCAGGACGTACCAGGCATTGGTGTCCACCGTCGCCGCCTCGGCGGGCGTCGGATTCACCGTGGTGAGCATGCCGATCGCGAGGGCCGCTGCCACCACGGCGGCGACCCGGGACCACCAGCGATGTCTTGGTGGCGGGGCAGGGGAAGCCGCACCGTAGGCCGTCATCGATTCACCCTTTCGTTTGTGGCGGGTCCCATCAGGTGCGGGTCCAGCGTTGGTTGCTGCCGTTCGAGCAGGAGTAGAGCTGGATCAGGGTGCCGTTGGCGGTGCCGCCTGCGACGGCGTCGAGGCAGAGGCCGGACTGGGCGCCGACGATGGATCCGTCGGAGTTGATGCGCCATTTCTGGTTGTCGCCGCCCCAGCAGCCGTAGATCTGGACTTTGGTGCCGTTGCCGGTGCCGGCGGCGTCCAGGCACTTGTTGCCGTAGACCCTGAGCTCGCCGGCGGCGGTGTACGTCCACTGCTGGTTGGTGCCGTTGTTGCAGTCCCACAGCTGGAGCTGGGTACCGTCGGCGGTACTGGCGCCGGGCACGTCCAGGCAGCGGCCGGAACCGACGCCCTTGATCTGTCCGGAATCCGAAGGGGGCGGAGTGGTGGAGCCGCCGTTGAGTGCGTTGAGGACGGCGGTGTAGGCAGGCTTCTTGCTGCCGTCGCCGTTGAACAGCAGCGGCGTGTCCCCCGATCGCCAGGAGTCGGTGTCGCGCACACCCCAGACGGTGATACCGAGGCAGCGCTGGACGGCCAGGCAGTCGTTGGTCACGTTGGCGTAGGTCGTGGCCGAGGCGCCCTGGATGTCGAGTTCGGTGATGGCCACGTCGACGCCGAGGGCGGCGAAGCTCTGCAGGGTGGTGCGGAAGTTGCTGTTGTACGGGCTGCCGCTGTTGAAGTGCGACTGGAAGCCGACGCAGTCGATCGGCACGCCGCGCTGCTTGAAGTCCCGGACCATGGCGTACACGGCCTGTGTTTTGGCCCAGGTCCAGTTCTCGATGTTGTAGTCGTTGTAGCAGAGCTTGGCGGCCGGGTCGGCGGCACGCGCGGTGCGGAAGGCGACCTCGATCCAGTCGTTGCCGGTGCGCTGCAGGTTGGAGTCGCGCCTGGCTCCCGAACTGCCGTCGGCGAAGGCCTCGTTCACGACGTCCCACTGGGCGATCTTGCCCTTGTAGTGGCCCATCACGCCGTTGATGTGGTCGATCATCGCCTGGCGCAGCGAGCTGCCGCTGAGGCTCTGCATCCAGCCGGGCTGCTGCGAGTGCCAGGCCAGGGTGTGACCGCGCACCTGCTTGCCGTTCTGCACGGCCCAGTTGTAGACGCGGTCACCGGCGGTGAAGTTGAACTGGCCCCGCTGCGGTTCGGTGGCGTCGATCTTCATTTCGTTCTCGGCCGTCACCATGTTGAATTCACGGCCCGCGATCGACGTGTACGCCGAGTCGCCCAGCCTGCCCGAGGCGATGGCGGTGCCGAAGTAGCGGCCGCTCTGCGCCGCCGCGGCGCCGAGCGTGCTCTCGGCGGCGTGTGCGGTCGGCGGCGTGACCAGTGCGGCGACCACACCGAGGACGCCGACGACCAGCACCAACAGCAGGCCGCGGATCTTCCGGCGGATAACGGGTCTGGGAAGGGCATACAAGCCCATGACTGTGCCTCCAAGGTAGAAATCACGGAATGACTGAAGCGGAGGGGAAAGCGTCGTCCGCTCCCACCCGGCGGACGGACGGGGCGGGCCGGAACCCGGGCAGTACGGAATCACCGGACACCGCTGTCACGGGACGGCACCCGGTCGGCCGCCAGGTGACGTACGGCGGGCGGCAGCGGTGTTTCGGCACAGGCACGGGGTACTCCATCGCGGCTCAGCCGGGGGACCGTCACGCGCCGTCACGTACCTCTCCAACCGCACGAAGAGCCAGGACGCGCTGGTGCGAACCTCACCGGAACGAAAGGGGGGTGGCGCAGGTGCTTCGCTGCGCGTGTCTGTCGTGCAGCTGTGCGTGGATCTGCCGTTCAGTACGGATTGCCCAGGCCGATGTGGATCGAAATCTCGAACTATGGCCGGTTCTCAGACAGGGATGCTGAGGTATTGACGATGCATCGTCAAGACTCTCCGCAGAAAAAGTTCCGTCCTTTGCTCGAAACTTTCGGAATCGCGGCACGCTCGTTTGGCGCGCTGGGCGCGCGCATGCGGACAGCGGGCCGAAACGCCGGTCTTGACCTGCGCTTTCCCGTTCCCGCTCAGGCCGGCGTTCTGTCGAAGCCCATGAGGCCACCACACGCGCCGCGCCTCAGGTCTCGGGGGCGAGCGGAGCCGACTTCAGGGGTGTCGGGCGCCCGGATGAGAGCGAAATTTCTGACGCCGCTCGGAAAGCCGGTGTGTCACGGACGAGGGTGCCACCGGGTGCCGGCACCGTCCGCGAGATCGCTCCGCTCCGGTGCGAGTCTGGTGACCCCCATTTGACCGTGTGACGTGCGCCGTTTCGCGCCAGGTCCAACGAAATGTTTCGGGTCTGGTAGCGACACATGCGAGAAGTATTGACGCCGTTCACTGGTTCCCTATCATGCAGGGTGCTCGGGACTTCGACCTTTGTTCGATATCACGAACGTATGGGAGTCGCTCCGTCGCGCAGCAAGTGGCAACTCTGAGTCACACCGCCAGAACGCAGAGCCGCAAGGAGCCGTGCCGCATGCGTATGTCATGGCCTCGCCAATCCGGGGTCCCGGGCCTGCCGGCCGCGGCAGTCCTGATGACGTCCGGGACCGCGGCGGCCTCACCGGACGCCCTCCGAGCCTCCACCCCGGGTGCCCATGCCGCCCGAAGGTGCCGGGCGCCACCGGTCTTTCCGAGCGCCGCGAAGGACCGGGAAGTCACAAGGGGTCTGCCGTGGTGCTCACAGACCGCTGCACACCGCATCACACCGACAGTCCGGACAACCTCTGACGAGGTCAACCGGAACCGCCTACTCAAGGTTGAGGAAGTCCGCATGCACAGAGGAAGTTTCAGCCGCAGGCATCCGTCTGTGGTGCTCGCCGCCGTGGTTGCGGCCCTGGCCGCGTTGGCGGCGATGCTCGTCGCTGCCCCGGCTCAGGCGGCTTCTAGTGGCGCCTTGCGCGGTGTTGGTTCCGGCCGGTGTGTCGATGTGCCGGGCGCCAGCCAGACCAACGGCGCGTATCTGCAGATGTATGACTGCTGGGGCGGGACCAACCAGCAGTGGACGCTGACGGACAGCAACCAGCTCACCGTGTACGGCAACATGTGCCTGGATGTTCCGGGCCACGCCACCGCGGCCGGTACCCGGGTGCAGATCTGGACCTGTTCCGGCGGTGCGAACCAGCAGTGGCGGGTGAACGCCGACGGCACGGTCGTCGGCGTGGAGTCCGGGCTGTGCCTGGAGGCTGCGGGCGCCGCTACGG
>NZ_JBFATL010000052.1:0-51756 GCF_040678315.1 Streptomyces sp. NPDC052721
ACGAGGGCCCGGGCCCGGCACGCCGAGAGCACGCACCTGACGCCGCGCGGCCCGCCCTCCGGGCGGACGACGGGAGTTTGACGACAGGACCTAGGCTCGGCAGCCCGCGGCCGGCGCTGCCCGCGCCGTACACCCGCAGCCAGCCGTCGTCCAGGACCAGTCCGCCGCAGTGCAGGGTCAGCGCACCGAGCACCGATCTCGCCGTCACCTGCAACTGGAGGAGGCAGCGGCGGCCCTCGTCGGGGTCGGCGGGCAGCACGCGGACGGGTACGGCGCTGCCGGCGAACGCCTGCTCAAGCTCCGGCCAGGCCGGATCGGCCACCTGCACCAGCTCGTCGATCTCTCGCATCCGCAGATGATCGCAGCGGGGTCCGGCCGCGACTCAGCCGGCCCGGCGCGCCGCGCCGTTCTCGCCGGCGTTCGTTCTGCCCTGGCTGTCCTTGCCGTCCTTACGCCGCTTCCGGTTCGGCCGGCGAGGTCCGTGGACGGTGTCCAGCTCTCCCACCGCCGCGCGTACATGGGCCGGATCGCCCGGCCGGCCGCCGCCGGCGCACCTCCAGACCGGGCGGCCGGCCTCCTCCCCCATGTGCATCCCGAGGCCGTGGAGCGTGCAGACCGGCCACGCCTGCCACAGGCACCCCGTGATCGTGTCCTGCGCGGCCTCGGCGACGATCCGCAGCGCCCAGCCGGCGGAGCGGGGCCGCCCGAGGGAGTTGCCGTGCGCGTTGCCGTCGGCCAGGGCGACGTAGACCTGTTCGTCGTCGGGTTCGTCCGCCGGGTACGCGAGGAGGCACAGCGGGCGCTGCCCGGGCAGGGTGGCCGCGAGGTCCCGGTTGACCGCCGCCAGCGCCTCGTCCCACAGCGGGTGTTCACCTGCGGGGACGAGGCGCGGCTCGGGCGGGCCCGGGAAGGAAGGGTGCATGCGCCCCATGGTCCCAGCTCGCCGCGAGAGCGGATGCGGCGGGTGAGGAGGCGTTCTGGACGGGTTCGTGACCATCCGTGAGACTGGAGCCGACGATCCGGCACCCCAGCTGTCCAGGACGGTGACATGGACGAGGAGATCCCGCGCGTCGCGCTGACCCCGCAGGCCGCGGAGCTGGTGCGCCGCCTGCGCGCGGAGCACGGCCCGCTGATGTTCCACCAGTCCGGCGGCTGCTGTGACGGCAGCGCCCCGATGTGCTATCCGGACGGCGAGTTCCGCACCGGCGGGTCGGACGTGCTGCTGGCGGAACTCACGGTGGACGGCGTGCCGGAGCCCGTCACGTTCTGGATGTCGCGGAGCCAGTACCAGGCCTGGAGCCACACCCGGCTGATCGTGGACGTCGTGCCGGGACGGGGCAGCGGCTTCTCCCTGGAGGCACCCGAGGGGGTGCGTTTTCTCACCCGTTCTCGCGTCGTCGACGCCTAGTCGGCCCGCTCGGCCGCCCGAGTCTGGTCCACTGCCCCTGCGCGCAGGGAAGTTGACGAGACATCAGGGGGCACGGTGGCGAGACCTCGCAGGCGTTCGGCGGCGGGCAGAGCGGTTCTCACGGTTGTCACGGCGTTCGGTGTGCTGGCCGGTGCGGCCCTGGCGGGGGCGGCGCCGGCCGGTGCCGCGCCGGCGGGCAGGCGGCTCGCGCCGGGTGTCACCTACCGGCAGTTCGACATCGACGCGGCGGCGGGGACGGCCCGGGCCCACCTGCTCACGGTGGACCTGGCCGATCCGCAGGTGCACGTGGACCTGTTGTACCCGGGCGCGGTGGCGGCCCGGGCGACCGTCTCCCGGCTGGCGGACTCGGCCGGTGCGGTCGCCGGGGTGAACGGCGACTTCTTCGACATCACCGAGACGCAGCACCCGGGCGTGGAGGCCACGGGCGCGGCCGTAGGACCGGCCGTGGCCGACGGGCAGGTACTCAAGGCGGCGGTGCCGAAGGGCCAGCGGTTCGGGCCCGCGCTGCCCCCGGGCACGACCACCCGGGACGTGTTCGGTGTGGGCACCGACCGGCGGGCCCGCCTGGACCGCCTCTCCCTCTCCGGTTCGGTCGGCACGCCGGAGGGACAGCTGCCGCTGAAGGGTCTCAACCAGTACGCGCTGCCGGTGGATTCGGTCGGCGCCTTCACCGCGCGCTGGGGCAGCGCCTCCCGGGTGCGGGCCGTGTGCGGCACGGACACCGAACGCGCGGCGCCGTGCAGCGACGACACCTACGAGGTGAGGGTGCGCGGGGGCCGGGTGGTCTCCGCCACCGGCGCCCCGGGCAGCGGTTCGATCCCGGCGGACACCACGGTGCTGCTGGGGCGTGAGGAGGGCGCGCGGCAGCTGCGCAAGCTGTCGGTCGGTGACCCGGTGGATGTGAAGCACACCCTGGTGGCGGCCTCGTCCGGGGTGCCGTACTCGTTCGCGATCGGTGGCTTCCCGATCCTGCGCGACGGCAGCCCGCTGTCCGGCCTGGACGACGGGACGTCGGCGGTGCGGACGGTCGTCGGATACAAGGGCGGCGGACAGCAGATGCTGCTGCTGGCGCTGGACGGCTCGGCGAAGTACCGCGGCGGGCTGACCGTCGCCGAGGAGGCGGAGACCATGCGCTCGCTGGGGGCCACCGCCGCCTTCAACCTCGACGGCGGCGGCTCGACGGAGCTGGTCGCCCGTGACACGGACGACCGCGCCGTGACGGTGCGCAACCATCCGAGCGGCGGCGCCGAACGCCCGGTGCCCAACGGCATCGGCGTCTTCTCCGCCGCGTGAGGCCGGCCGGCTCAGGGCCGCAGGCTGCTCACCAGCTCGGCGGTCGCGGTGAGCCCGCTGTGGATGGTGGGCGCCATGCTGGTGCTGGCCAGGTAGAAGCCGAGCAGCAGACAGACCAGGGCGTGGGAGATCTTCAGTGAGCAGTTGCGAATGAAGATCACGGCCAGGATCAGAAGCAGCAGCACCACAGAGATGGAAACGGCCATCGGGAACCCTCCTCCGCCACGCCCCATGTGCGGCGTTCGGCCGCAAGTGTGGCGTAGCGGAGGGTTCGTCCGGGCTGCTGACGTGTCCTCCGATCGAGTGGTCTTACGCGGAGGGGTGGGCGTCGAGGAAGGCCTCCAGGCCGGCGAGGTCGTCGGTGTTGAGGTGGTCGACGCCTGCGGCGAGCAGTTCCGTCCACAGCGCGTCCCGGGCGGGTCCCGCGGTGTCGGGGGTGGCCCAGAACCGGACCTGCTGCCCGCGCGCGTGGGCGGCGCCGGTGATGCTCCGCAGTTTCCGCCGCTCGGCGTCCGGGAACGTTCCGACGCCCGTCCAGGTGAAGTTCTGCGTCCAGTTGTCGCTGATCAGGGAGATGAAGGAGGCCGGGGCGGGGCCGCCGAGGTCGGCGAGGCGGCCGTCGTAGAAGGCCCGGCGCTCGGTCTGCGCCGCCATCGGGGTACGGGCCGCCCGGTCGCCGGAGACGACCGCGGTGACCGGGCCGGGGTGGACGCGGCCGTGCGCGTACCGGGTGAAGAGGTGCGGGTAGCGGCGCAGGTGGCGGTCGAGTTCGAGATACGTGGCGGAGCCCTCGGTCTTGATGTCGATGAGGAGCTGGAGCGGCCGGCGCGAACCCCGGTAAACCTGGCCGTGGTTGGCTTTGACCCGGGCGGCGAGCGGTTCCAGGTAGAGGGATTCGAGGGTGCGGGACGGGTCCAGGTCGGATGCCTCGTGGCCGACGAGGAGTTGGTCGCCGACGAGGAAGATATCGGCTTCGACGCTGCCGAAGCGGTGGTCGAGGGCGTCGAACAGGGGCCGCGGGTGCTCGTAGTCGTTGTGGGCGTGGGCGTGCCACAGCGGGCGCGGATGACGCGTCCGTGCACCGGCCGGCGCGCGGCTCGCGGGCAGGTCGAACGTGCCCGCGAGGGCGGCGCCGAGGGTGGTGAGGGCTCCGCGGCGAGTGGTGAGGGCCATGCGCTGCCTCCCTGGGGGTGATGGGGACCGGGGAGAGTATGCGTGCCCTTGCCCCCGAAGGAGCCGCCTCGCACGGGGAGTTGGTGCTCTGTTCACTTCGCCGGTGTGCGCACACGGCAAAGCCCGCCCCGGGCGGGGCGGGCTTCACCGTGGGTGCGTCAGCCTGTCCGGAGGGGCGCCTGGAGGTCGACCAGCGCGGCCAGCGCCTCGCGGTGGGCGCCCGCCGTGCCGTACGCGATCGAGTCGGCCTTGGCCCGCTTCAGATACAGGTGGACCGGGTGCTCCCAGGTCATCCCGATCCCGCCGTGGAGCTGCAACGCCTCCTCGGTGACACGGACGGCGACGGGCGCCGCGTACGCCTGCGCGACGGCGACCGAGACCTCCGCGTCCTCGCCGGCGGCGAGCGCGTCGGCGGCGGCGCGGGCGGCGGCCCGCAGGTGCACGACCTCCAGCCACAGCTGGGCGAGCCGGTGCTTGAGCGCCTGGAAGCCGCCGACCGGCCGGTTGAACTGTGTGCGCTCCTTCAGGTACCGGACGGTCTCCGTCAACGCCCAGTCGGCGACGCCGAGTTGCTCCGAGGCGAGCAGTCCGGCGGCGGCGCGCAGGGCACGGCGTACGGCGGGTTCGGCGTCGCCGATCCGGCGGCCGGGGGCACCCTCCAGCCGTACGCTCGCCAGGGGGCGGGTCAGGTCCAGGGAGACCTGCGGGGTGATGGTGACGGCGTCGGCGGCGACGGCGTACAGGCCGCCGTCGTCGGCCGGGACGAGCAGGACGTCGGCGACGGCCGCGTCCGCGATCCCCGTCAGCTCGCCGTGCAGGGTGCCGTTCTCGACCCGTACGGCCGTGACGCCGGCGCCCGTGGCCGTGTGCAGGCCGACCGCGAGGGCGCCGATGGTGCGCCCGGAGGCCAGCTGCCCCAGCAGCTCGGCGTCGTCGCAGGCGAGCAGGGCCTCGGTGGCCACGACCGCGCTGGTGAGGTACGGCACGGGAGCCACCGCCCGCCCCAACTCCTCCAGGACGACGGCGACTTCGCGCGCGGAGGCGCCCTGGCCGCCCCGCTCCTCGGGCACCAGGAGGCCGGCCAGGCCCATGCCGTCGGCGAGCAGCTTCCACAGGGCACGGTCGTGCGGGGCGTCCGACTCGGCGCGGGTGATCACGTCGGCCGGTGCGCAGTGGTCCGTGAGCAGGTCGCGGACGGCGGCCCGCAGCGCCTCTTCCTCCTCGGAGTACAGCAGATCGGTCATCGGGCGAGGTCCTTCCAGGCGACGTCCTTGTCGGTGCGCGGCTCGGCGGGCAGGCCCAGGACGCGCTCGGCGACGATGTTCAGCAGGACCTCGCTGGTCCCGCCCTCGATGCTGTTGCCCTTGGAGCGCAGATAGCGGTAGCCGGCGTCGCGGCCGGTGAAGTCGACGAGTTCGGGCCGGCGCATGGTCCAGTCGTCGTACAGCAGGCCTTCTTCGCCGCGGAGTTCGACCTCCAGGCCGCTGATCTCCTGGTTGAGGCGGGCGAAGGCGAGCTTCATGCCGGAGCCCTCGGGGCCGGGCTGGCCGGCGACGAGCTGCTGGCGCAGGCGTTCGCCGGTGAACCGGGCGACCTCCGCCTCGACCCACAGTTTCAGCAGGCGCTGGTGCAGGTCGTGGGTGCGCAGTTCGGGGCGTTCGCGCCAGGTCTTCGCGACCGGGCCGATCATGCCGCCCTCGCGGGGCAGGGCCATGCCGCCGATGGAGACGCGCTCGTTCATCAGCGTGGTCTGGGCGACCCGCCAGCCGTCGCCGATCTCGCCGAGGCGGCGGTCGTCGGGGATGCGGACGTCGGTGAGGAAGACCTCGTTGAACTCGGCCTCGCCGGTGATCTGGCGCAGCGGCCGGACCTCGACGCCCGGGTCGGTCATGTCGCAGACGAAGTAGGTGATGCCCTGGTGCTTGGGCACGTCCGGGTCGGTGCGGGCGATGAGGATGGCCCAGCGGGCGACATGCGCGCTGGACGTCCACACCTTCTGCCCGTTGACCACCCAGCTGTCGCCCTCACGGACCGCCCGGGTGCCGAGCGCGGCCAGGTCGGAGCCGGCGCCGGGCTCGCTGAACAGCTGGCACCAGACCTCCTCGCCGGTCCACAGGGGGCGCAGATAGCGCCGCTTCTGTTCTTCGGTGCCGTACTTCAGGATCGTCGGCGCGGCCATGCCGAGGCCGATGCCGATGCGCCGGGGGTCGTTGTCGGGGGCGCCGGCCGCTGCCAGCTCGGCGTCCACGACGCCCTGGAGGGTGCGCGGGGCGCCCAGCCCGCCGAGGCCTTCCGGGTAGTGCACCCAGGCGAGGCCGGCGTCGAAGCGGGCCCGGAGGAAGTCCAGGCGGTCGGTGCGCGCGGGCGGATGCTGCGCGAGCAGCTCCCGGGTACGGCGGCGCAGTTCTTCGGCGTCGGTCATGCGACGGCTCCGTTCTCCAGCACGACGGCGATCCGGCCCGTGGTCACCCCGTCGGCGACCCGCTGCACGGCGCCGGCCGCTCCGGCGAGCGGCACCCGCTCGCTGACGAGCGGTTTGACGGCGCCCTGGGCGGCCAGCTCGGTGAGCTGCTCGTGGCACTGCTGGACCAGCTTCGGGTTCTTGGTGTTGTACAGGCCCCAGTGCAGGCCGACGATCGAGTAGTTCTTCACCAGGGCGTGGTTGAGGGCCGGGCTCGGGATGGTGCCACTGGCGAAGCCGACGACGACGATCCGGCCCTCGAAGGCGACCAGCTTGGCGGACTGGGCGTAGGCCTCGCCGCCGACGGGGTCGTAGACGACGTCGGCGCCCCGGCCGCCGGTGGCCTCCTTCACGGCGGCGACGACGTCCTCGGAGCGCCGGTCGACCACCACGTCACAGCCCAGCCGCCGGGCGACGGCGGCCTTGTCCGCGCCGCCCACGACACCGATCACCGTGGCGCCGGCCGCCTTGCCCAGCTGCACGGCGGCGCTGCCCACGCCTCCGGCGGCGGCGTGCACCAGCAGGGTCTCCCCGGCCTCCAGGCGGGCGCGGCGGTGCAGGCCGAACCAGCCGGTCTGGTAGCCGATGTGCAGGGCGGCGGCCTCGGCGTCGTCCAGCGACTCGGGCGCGGGGAGCAGGCCACGGGCGTCGGCGAGGGCGTACTCGGCGAAACCGCCGTGGGGCAGCGCGGGGTTGGCGATCACCCGGCGGCCGTCCTCGGTCTCGCCGCAGATCTCCACGCCGGGCGTGAAGGGCAGCGGCGGACGCACCTGGTACTGGCCGCGGCACAGCAGCGCGTCCGGGAAGTTGACGTTGGCGGCGCGCACCCGCAGCAGCACCTGGCCGTCGCCGGGCGTGGGCCGCTCGACGTCATGGAGGCGCATCACCTCGCTCGGCTCGCCGTTCTCGTGCACTTGCCATGCCTGCATGCGGGGCCTCCACGGGACTGCTTCGTCTGACCGGGTCCGATCGCATACTAAGCGGTCGCTTGCCGATCAGGGAACAGTCGCGTGGGTCACGTGCGGGAGGGCCGCGCCCGCACGTGCATCCGCTCCCCCTGCGGCCCGAACAGACTCAGGAACTCCACCGGCCCCTCCCCCGTCGACCCGAACCAGTGCGGCACCCGTGTGTCGAACTCCGCCGCCTCGCCCGCGGACAGCACGACGTCGTGCTCGCCGAGGACCAGGCGGAGCCGGCCGGAGAGAACGTAGAGCCATTCGTAGCCCTCGTGGGTCCGCGGGTCGGGCTCCTGCCTGCGCTGGGGTTCGAGGACCTTGAAGGCCTGGAGGCCGCCGGGCTGGCGGGTCAGCGGCCAGTGGGTGCGCCCGCCCCGGACGATCGGCTTGGACCGCACCCGCGGGTCCCCGACCGGGGGCGCTCCGACCAGCTCGTCCAGCGGCACCTGGTGGGCCTGGGCGATCGGCAGCAGCAGTTCGAGGCTGGGCTTGCGCAGGCCGGACTCCAGCCGGGAGAGGGTGCTCACGGAGATGCCGGTGGCCTCGGACAGCGCGGCCAGGGTCACCTCCCGCTCCTTGCGGATGCGGCGCAGCCTCGGGCCCACGTCCGCCAGTACGTCGTCTGTGCTCATGGCCACTATTGCAGGAACGGCAAATCTGTTTGTCAATCCCGCAGCCGTCGGGCGACCGTCGCCTCATGACCGAGAACACCAGGTACGAAGTTGTCGTCGTCGGCGGCGGAGCCGCCGGCCTGTCCGCCGCGCTGGTGCTGGGCCGGTCCCGGCGCCGCACGCTCGTCGTCGACGCGGGCGAGCCGCGCAACGCGCCGTCCGCGCACATGCAGGGGTACCTGTCCCGGGACGGCATGTCCCCGGCCGGGTTCCTGGCCGTCGGACGCGAGGAGATCGCCCGGTACGGGGTGGAACTGGTCCGGGACCGGGTGGTGGACGTGACCCGGGAGGGGGACTTCACCGCCGTCCTCGCGAGCGGCCGGACCGTACGGGCCCGGCAGCTGGTGATCGCGACCGGCCTGAAGGACGAGCTGCCACCGGTCCCCGGGCTCGCCGAGCGGTTCGGCCGGGACGTGGTCCACTGCCCGTACTGCCACGGCTGGGAGGTCCGCGACCTGCCGACCGGCGTCCTCGCCACCTCGCCGCTCAGCGTGCACCAGGCGCTCATGGTCACCCAGTGGTCCAAGGACGTACGGCTCTTCCTGCACGAAGTGAGCGAGTCCGAGCTGACGGACCAGGACCTGCGCCGCCTGGCCACCGCCGGGGTCACGGTCGTCCCCGGCGAGGTGGCGGGACTCGTGACCGCCGACGACCGCCTCACCGGCGTCCGGCTGGCGGACGGCACGGTCCACGACCGCGAGGTCCTGTACGCCGCCCCGCGCGCCGTCCCGAACAACGACCTGCTGATCAGGCTGGGCGCCGAACTGCGCGAGACCCCGTTCGGCAGCTACCCGGTGATCGACGAACGGGGCCTGACCACCGTGCCCGGCCTGTGGACGGCCGGCAACGCGAGCGGTTTCGCGGAGCAGGTGATCAACGCGGCGAGCCGTGGCTACCGCGCGGGAGCGGCGATCAACGCGGATCTCCTCATGGCCGACCTGGACGACAGCGCCCCGTGAGGGGCGCGGGGCTGCGTCCGATGTGCGGCTGGGCGCCGCGCGGGCGCGCTCAGGCCCCACGCACCCGCACGGAACGGACCGCGCACCCGGCACAGCGCTGAGGCACGATGACTGCATGCTGCTGACCCGGTTGGCCCAGGTGTCCCGGGAGGTCGCCGCGACCGCGGCGCGGTCCCGGAAGATCGCGCTGCTCGCGGAGTTGTTCCGGGACGCGGAGGCGGACGACGTGCCGGTCGTCATCCCCTACCTCGCCGGCCGGCTGCCGCAGGGCCGGCTCGGCGTCGGCTGGAAGGTGCTGAGCCGCCCGGTCCCGCCCGCCGCCGAGCCCTCCCTCACCGTGCGGGAGGTCGACGCCCGGCTCACCGGGCTGGGCAAGGTGTCCGGTCCCGGCTCCCAGGCGGAACGGACGCGGATCGTCGGGGAGCTGATGGGCACGGCCACCGAGGAGGAGCAGCGCTTCCTGCGGGGCCTGCTCACGGGTGAGGTCCGGCAGGGCGCGCTGGACGCGGTCGCGGTGGAGGGGCTGGCCCGGGCGACCGGCGCGGACCCGGCGGACGTGCGGCGGGCCGTGATGCTGGCGGGGTCGCTGCAGACGGTGGCGCAGGCCCTGCTCGCCGAGGGACCCGGATCGCTCGGCCGTTTCCGGCTCACGGTCGGCCGGCCCGTGCTGCCGATGCTGGCGCACAGCGCGTCCTCGGTCGCGGAGGCGGTGGAGAAGCTGGGCGCGTGCGCGGTGGAGGAGAAGCTGGACGGCATCCGGGTCCAGGTCCACCGGGACGGCGACACGGTCCGGATCCACACCCGCACCCTCGACGACATCACCGACCGGCTGCCCGAAGTGACGGCCGCCGCACGGGGGTTGCCGGGCGAGCGGTTCATCCTGGACGGCGAGGTGATCTCCTTCGACGCGGCGGGCCGGCCCCGGTCCTTCCAGGAGACGGCGGGCCGGGTCGGCTCGCGCACGGACGTGGCGAGGGCCGCCGAGGAGACCCCGGTCTCCCCCGTCTTCTTCGACGCCCTCTCGGTCGACGGCCGTGACCTGCTCGACCTGCCCTTCGCCGAACGGCACACGGAACTGGCCCGGCTCGTGCCGGAGCCGATGCGGGTCCGGCGCACGGTGGCCTCGGGCCCTCGGGACATCCCGGAGGCGCAGCGGTTCCTCGCCGAGACCCTGGCCCGCGGCCACGAGGGCGTGGTGGTCAAGGCGCTCGACGCGCCCTACAGCGCGGGCCGGCGCGGCGCCGCCTGGCTGAAGGTCAAGCCCGTGCACACCCTCGACCTGGTGGTGCTGGCCGCCGAGTGGGGCCATGGCCGGCGCACCGGCAAGCTGTCCAACCTCCACCTCGGCGCCCGCACCCCGGACGGCGGCTTCGCCATGCTCGGCAAGACCTTCAAGGGCATGACCGACGCGATGCTCGCCTGGCAGACCGAGCGGCTGAGGGAACTGGCGGTCGAGGACAACGGCTGGGTGGTCCGGGTCCGCCCCGAACTCGTCGTGGAGATCGCCTACGACGGCCTCCAGCGCTCGCCCCGCTACCCGGCCGGCGTCACGCTCCGCTTCGCCCGCGTGGTCCGCTACCGCGAGGACAAGCGTCCCGAGGAGGCCGATACCGTGGAGACCCTGTTGGCAGCCCACCCGGAGGTCACGCCGTGACGGTGCGGACGACGAAGCGCAGTGCGGGACTGCTGTTGTTCCGCCACACCGACCAGGGGCTGGAGGTATTGCTCGGCCATATGGGCGGACCGCTCTGGGCGAAGAAGGACGCGGGCGCCTGGACCGTGCCGAAGGGCGAGTACGACCCGGCGGAGCCGGCCTGGGAGGCGGCCCGGCGGGAGTTCCGGGAGGAGCTGGGGGTGGCGCCGCCCGACGGGGAGGCCGTACCGCTGGGCGAGGTCGTGCAGCGCAACGGCAAGATCGTCACGGCCTGGGCGGTGGCGGCGGACTTCGACCCGCAGGCGATCACCCCGGGGACCTTCACGATGGAGTGGCCACCGCGGTCCGGCCGGACGCAGGAGTTCCCGGAGCTGGACCGGGTGGCGTGGTTCGTTCTGGACCGGGCCCGTGAGGTGATCGTCACGGCGCAGGCCGCGTTTCTCGACCGGCTGGCGGAGCACTCGGGCTAGCAGCCGCCCCGGCGGCGACCGGTAGGAACCACACGGGGGCCTGTCGCGTTGCGACGTGCCGGGCCGCGCGCGAAGGTCGAGACAAGCCCGCTCCCAGGGAGGTCAGCCATGCCCATCGCGACGGTGAACCCGGCGAACGGCGAGACGCTCAAGACGTACGAGCCCATGGACGAGGACGAGCTGGAACGCCGGCTCGAACTCGCCGAGGCCACCTTCCGCACGTACCGGACGACCTCGTTCGCCGACCGCGCCCGACTGCTGAACAAGGCCGCCGACCTGCTGGACGAGGACCAGCCGGAGATCGGCCGGATCGTGACCACCGAGATGGGCAAGCCCGTCAAGCAGGCCCGCGCGGAGGCCGCGAAGTGCGCCAAGGCGATGCGCTGGTACGCGGAACGCGCCGAGGGGCTGCTGGCCGACGAGGAACCGGCCGAGCCGGACGTGACGGACTCCGGCGCCTCCCGGGTCCGGGTCCGCTACCGGCCGCTCGGTCCGGTGCTCGCGGTGATGCCCTGGAACTTCCCCCTGTGGCAGGTCGTCCGCTTCGCGGCGCCCGCGCTCATGGCCGGCAACGTGGGCCTGCTCAAGCACGCCTCCAACGTCCCGCAGACGGCGCTGTACCTGGAGGACCTGTTCCACCGGGCGGGCTTCCCCGAGGGCTGCTTCCAGACGCTGCTGATCGGCTCGGCCGCGGTGGACGACATCCTGCGCGACGAGCGGGTGAAGGCCGCCACCCTGACCGGCAGCGAGCCCGCGGGCCGGGCGGTCGCCTCCACCGCCGGGGAGATGATCAAGAAGACGGTGCTGGAGCTGGGCGGCAGCGACCCCTACATCGTGATGCCCTCCGCCGACCTGGACCGCGCGGCCGAGGTCGCGGTCACGGCGCGCGTGCAGAACAACGGGCAGTCCTGCATCGCCGCCAAGCGGTTCATCGTGCACACCGACGTCTACGACGCGTTCACCGAGAAGTTCGTCGCGGGCATGAAGGCCCTCAGGACCGGCGACCCGCTGGCGGAGGACACCGAGATCGGGCCGCTCGCCAGCGAGCAGGGCAGGAACGACCTGGAGGAGCTGGTCGACGACGCGCGGCGGAGCGGGGCCGAGGCGCTGTGCGGCGGGCAGCGGCCGGACGGGCCCGGCTGGTACTACCCGCCGACCGTCCTCACCGGTATCACCCGGGAGATGCGCATCCACCGCGAGGAGGCGTTCGGGCCGGTCGCCACGCTGTACCGGGCAGGCGACGTGGACGAGGCCGTGCTGATCGCCAACGACTCGCCGTTCGGGCTGAGTTCCAACGTGTGGACGCGGGACGAGAACGAGGTGGAGCGGTTCGCGCGGGACCTGGAGGCCGGCGCCGTGTACGTCAACGGGATGACCGCCTCCCATCCGGCGTTCCCGTTCGGCGGCGTGAAGCGGTCGGGGTACGGGCGTGAGCTGTCCGGGCACGGAATCCGGGAGTTCTGCAACATCACCACGGTTTGGCAGGGTGCGTGAGCGCCGCGCGGCTACCATCCCGTTTTGTGAACCGCGAAGTGACCCTGCCTCTGATCGTCGACGACCGCGGTGTCCTGCAGGTCTCCGCGGCCGACGTGAGTAAGTTGTTGCGGACCGTGGGTGCGCGCTGGCTGCATCTCGTCGAGGCCGGGGAACAGAGGCTGGACGAGGACACGGTCGCCGCGCTGACCATCGAGCTGGCGAAGCTGGCCGACCGGATCGACGTGGCGTGCATCGCCCACAGCAGTGGGGCGCCCTGACAGCCGTACGCGTGCCTGTCGTCACAGCTCACAGCTGTCCCCCTCCTAACAGCCGTACCCGCGTTTTCCCTCGTCCGGCGGCATGAATCGCCCTGCGCGCCTGACCCCCGGGTCCCCGATTCGGAGTAACCCAGCGCGAGATCGTCGTCCTCCCGGGTGACGGTGGGTGTAGCACCCACAGAGGTGAACCCACCTTCTGGCCGGTGGGCGAAGGCCCCCGGAGAGCGGAAAGCAGGGACGGTTCATGGCGACTTTGTGCAAGCCCTCGGTGTCGGTCCCGGAGCATGTGATCACGATGGAGGAGACGCTGGAGCTGGCGCGCTCGCGCCACGCGGACCACCCGCAACTGCCACTGGCCCTGAGGCTGATCGAGAACACCGGCGTCAGGACACGGCACATCGTGCAGCCCATCGAGGAGACCCTGAAACACCCGGGCTTCGAGGAGCGCAACAAGCTCTACGAGGCCGAGGCCAAGGCCCGCGTCCCCGCGGTGATCCAGCAGGCGCTGGACGACGCGGAGCTGCTCACCACCGACATCGACGTGATCATCTACGTGTCGTGCACGGGCTTCATGATGCCCTCGCTCACGGCGTGGCTGATCAACGAGATGGACTTCGACAGCACCACCCGCCAGCTCCCCATAGCCCAGCTGGGCTGCGCGGCCGGAGGCGCGGCCATCAACCGGGCCCACGACTTCTGCTCGGCCTACCCGCACGCCAACGCGCTCATCGTCGCCTGCGAGTTCTGCTCGCTGTGCTACCAGCCCACCGACCTCGGCGTCGGCTCGCTGCTCTCCAACGGCCTGTTCGGCGACGGCATCGCCGCCGCCGTGGTGCGCGGGCGCGGCGGCACGGGCGTCCGCCTGGAGCGCAACGGCTCGTACCTGATCCCGAAGACCGAGGACTGGATCGCCTACGACGTCCGGGCCACCGGCTTCCACTTCCTGCTGGACAAGCGGGTGCCCGCGACCATGGAGCCGCTCGCCCCGGCGCTCAAGGACCTGGCCGGCGACCACGGCTGGGACGCGTCCGACCTGGACTTCTACATCATTCACGCGGGCGGTCCCCGCATACTCGACGACCTCAGCAAGTTCCTCCAGGTCGACCCGCACGCCTTCCGGTTCAGCCGGGCCACGCTCACCGAGTACGGCAACATCGCCAGCGCCGTCGTCCTGGACGCGCTGCGCCGGCTGTTCGACGAGGGCGGCGCCCACGACCGGGCGCGCGGACTGCTCGCCGGCTTCGGTCCCGGCATCACCGCCGAGATGTCGGTGGGCCGCTGGGTCACCGCGGACGGCGACGCCCGATGATCGAGGAGGCGACGCGCACCGACGTCGAGGTCATGCCCCCGGTCCGGCACTGGCCGGCGCTCGACCTCACGGGCACGGACTTCGACCCGGTGCTGGCCGAGCTGATGGCCGAGGGCCCGGTCACCCGCGTCCAGCTGCCCAACGGCGAGGGCTGGGCCTGGCTGGTCACCCGGTACGACGACGTACGCATGGTGACCAACGACCCCCGCTTCAGCCGGGAGGCGGTCGTGGACAAGCCGGTCACCCGGCTCGCCCCGCACTTCATCCCCGACCGGGGCGCGGTCGGCTTCCTCGACCCGCCCGACCACACCCGGCTGCGCCGCTCGGTCGCCGCCGCCTTCACGGCGAAGGGCGTGGAGCGCGTCCGCGACCGGGCGCGCGGCATGCTGGACGAGCTGATCGAGGACCTGCTCCGGGCCGGCCCGCCCGCGGATCTCACGGCGACGGTCCTCGGCCCGTTCCCGATCGCGGTGATCTGCGAGCTGATGGGCGTGCCGGCCGGCGACCGGCACAGCATGCACACCTGGACCCAGCTGATCCTCTCCGCCGCGCACGGCAAGGAGGTCAGCGAGCGGGCCAAGCGGGAGATGAGCGCCTACTTCGCCGACCTGATCGGGCTGCGCGAGGACAGCGCGGGCGAGGACGTCACCTCGCTGCTCGGTGCCGCCGTGGGCCGCCGCGAGATCACCCTGGAGCAGGCCGCCGGCCTCGCCGTCCTCCTCCAGATCGGCGGCGAGGCGGTCACCGCCAACAGCGGGCAGATGTTCTACCTGCTGCTGACCCGCCCCGGTCTGACCGCCCGGCTGCGCGCGGAACCGGCGATCCGCCCCCGGGCGATCGACGAACTCCTGCGCTACATCCCGCACCGCAACGCGGTCGGCCTGTCCCGGATCGCCCTGGAGGACGTGGAGATCGCAGGGGTCCGCATCCGCGCGGGTGATCCGGTGTACGTCTCCTACCTGGCCGCCAACCGGGACCCGGACGTCTTCCCCGCGCCGGACACCATCGACTTCTCCCGCCGTCCGAACCCGCATGTGACGTTCGGCTTCGGCCCGCACTACTGCCCGGGCGGCATGCTGGCCCGGCTGGAGGAGGAACTGCTGATGAACGCCCTGCTGGACCGGGTACCGGGCCTCAGACTGGCCGTACCGCCGGATCAGGTCCCCTTCCTGAAGGGCGCGTTGATCCGGGGGCCCGAGTGCCTGCCGGTGACCTGGTGAGGTCCCTATGACAGAGACCGAGGGACTGTACGTGCCACCGGGCCACGGCCGGGTCGTCGAGACACCGGCCCAGCGGGTGACCTTCAAGGTCACCGGCCTGCACTCGCGCATGGCCTCCACCTTCGAGGTGGAGGTCCCGCCCGGCTTCGACGTGGGCGCCCATGTGCACACGCGCAGCGAGGAGTTGTTCTACATCCTCGAAGGCGAACTGGACGTCCTCGCCTTCGAGCCGCGCGTGCGCACCCCCGACAACTGGCAGAAGTGGGAGTCGTCCTCGGGCAGCCGGGTGGTCCGGGCGACGCCGGGCACGGTCATCGTCGTACCACCCGGCTGCCCGCACGCGTTCGCGAATCCGACGGAGGCACCGGCGAAGATGTTCTTCCAGGCCGCTCCCCCACCGGACCACGAGCGCTATTTCGAGGAGCTGCTCGACATCCTCGGCAACGGCGGCCCTCCCGACCAGGAGGCCATCGAGGCGCTGCGGGCCAAGTACGACATCGAGCAGCTCACACCGCTCAGGCACCGGTGAGTGCTAGCGGATGGGCATCCCCGACAGGGTCCGCGCGATGACCAGCCGCTGGATCTCGCTCGTGCCCTCGAAGATGGTGTAGATGGCCGCGTCCCGGTGCATCCGCTCGACCGGGTACTCGCGGGTGTACCCGTTGCCGCCGAGGATCTGGATCGCCTGAGCCGTCACCTTCTTGGCGGTCTCACTGGCGAACAGCTTCGACATGGAGCCCTCGGCGGCGGTGAACGGCTTGCCGTTGACCGCCATCCAGGAGGCACGCCACACCAGCAGGCGGGCGGCGTCGATCTGGGTACGCATGTCCGCCAGCTGGAAGGCCACGCCCTGGTTGTCGATGATCGGGCGGCCGAACTGCTCGCGGGTCGTGGCGTAGTCGAGGGCGACCTCGTACGCGGCCCGGGCGGTGCCGACCGCCATGGCGCCGACCGCCGGGCGGGACGCCTCGAACGTGGCCATGGCCGCGTTCTTCAGGCGCTCGCCGCCCTTCTTCGCCTTCTCCCGGGCCCGGGCCAGCCGCTCGTCCAGCTTCTCCTTGCCGCCGAGCAGGCAGGAGCCGGGCACCCGGACGTTGTCGAGGATGACCTCGGCCGTGTGCGAGGCGCGGATGCCGTGCTTCTTGAACTTCTGCCCCTGGGACAGTCCGGGCGTGCCCGGCGGGACGATGAAGGAGGCGTGGCCCTTGGAGCCGAGCTCCGGGTCGACGACGGCGACGACGACGTGGACGTTGGCGATGCCGCCGTTGGTCGCCCAGGTCTTCGTGCCGTTGATCACCCACTCGTCCTTGGCCTCGTCGTACACGGCACGCGTGCGCATGGAGGCGACGTCGGAGCCGGCGTCGGGCTCGGAGGAGCAGAACGCGGCGACCTTGACGTCGTTCTGGTCGCCGTACATCTGGGGTATCCAGGTGCCGATCTGTTCCTCGGTCCCGTTGGCGAGTACGCCCACGGCGGCCAGGCCGGTGCCCACAATGGAGAGGGCGATGCCCGCGTCGCCCCAGAACAGCTCCTCCATGGTCATCGGGATGCCGAGGCCGGTGGAGTCGAAGTACTGCTGCGCGTAGAAGTCGAGGGAGTAGATGCCGACCTTCGCGGCCTCCTGGATGACCGGCCAGGGAGTCTCCTCGCGCTCGTCCCACTCCGCCGCCGCGGGGCGGATCACATCCGCGGCGAAGCCATGGAGCCAGTCGCGTACTTCCTTCTGTTCCTCGTTCAGCTCCATGGTGAACTCGGCCATGTCCCCTCCAGCGGCGGTGGTGCGATGTTACTTGCGGTAACACGAGTGTGTTACTGATCGGTAGGAAAAGTCAACCGGCGATGACGCCTCGGCAGCCCGTTCGATGCCGGGGGCCCGGTCAGTGTTAGTTTGCGCAGGCGTCACCGAATCAGCACGGGTGGGGAGAGCACATGGACACCACGCAGCGGACCGATCAGCAGCGGTCCGCCGACCGCCGACGGCGCGAGCTGCTGGAGGCCGCCGACCGAGTGGTGCTGCGCGACGGCCCGCAGGCGTCGATGAACGCGATCGCGGCGGAAGCGGGTATCACCAAGCCGATCCTTTACCGGCACTTCGGCGACAAGGGCGGCCTCTACGCGGCCTTGGCCAAGCGGCACACCGACGCGTTGCTGGCCTCACTGCGGGCGGCGCTGGACGCGCCCGTCGACCGGCGCGAGCGCGTCGAGTCCACGCTGGACACGTATCTCGCCGCGATCGAGGCGCGGCCCCAGGTGTACCGGTTCCTCATGCATCCGGCGGAGGGGAGCACGGGAGGCGACCAGGGCTTCGACGTCGGCAAGCACTCGGCTCCGCTGCTGCGGCGGATGGGCGAGGAGCTGGCTCAGGTCATCGAGGAGCGGGTGGATCTCGGGCCGGAGAGTCAGCAGCTGGCGCGGGTGTGGGGGCACGGGATCGTCGGGATGATGCACGCGGCGGGTGACTGGTGGCTGGGGGAACGGCCCTGTTCCCGGGCTGAGTTGGTGCGGTCTCTCGCCGACCTGCTGTGGGGTCGCCTGGCCGCGGCCGGGGACAAGGTGGGAGGCCCGGGGTTCTGACGGTCGCTCGTCAGCCGCGGGCCGGTGGGGGCTGGTCGCGCGGTTCCCCGCGCCCCTGAGTCGGACCACTCGCCCGGTGCCATGAGGCTCGGGAGACCTGTCGCATCAGCTTCCGGCGGCGCCATCCCACCAAGCGGTCGGCGTACACCGTGCCCTCCAGGTGGTCGCACTCGTGTTGCAAGCATCTGGCAAAGAAGCCGGTGCCGTGGAGGGTGACCGGGTCGCCGGTCAGCGTGAAGCCCTCGACGACCGCGTGGTCGTAGCGCTCGGTTCCCGCCTCCAGGCCCGGCAGGGACAGACAGCCCTCGGGACCGCGGATCACCACACCGTCCGCCTCCACCAGCCGGGGGTTCACCACATGCCCCAGGTGACGCACGTCCTCGTCATCCGGACAGTCGTACACGAACACCCGCAGACCGACCCCGATCTGATTCGCGGCCAGGCCCACCCCCTGCGCCGCGTACATCGTGGCGAACAAGTCCTCCACGAGGGCCGCGAGGCCGGGGCCGAAGTCGGTGACGTCCCGGCAGGGCTCGCGCAGTACCGCGTCGCCGAGCAGGGTGAGGGGCCGGACGCGCCCGTGGGCGCCCGGAATGGAACTGTGTCGCATGGCGGCAAGGGTACGGTTCGTTCAGCTCATGCCCGCCGCTCAAGGCCTGGGCCGGGATTCGGGTGTGGGAATGGATCTCGATAGGCTGAGGTTCACACCACGTTGCCGGATGGCCCCAGGCGCGGCGCGTACGCAAGGAGGATCGAGAACTGATGGCAGGCAACTCGGACCCGCTCTCGCCGCGGGCCAAGCTGGCCGTGACCGCGGGCAAGGCGGTCGCTGCGGCATCGCGCGCCGCGGGGCGCGGCAGCGGGTCGGTGATCGGTGGCCGGGTCGCGCTGAAACTCGACCCCGATCTGCTCGGGCGGCTCGCCCAGAACCTGGACGTCGTCCTGGTGTCCGCCACCAACGGCAAGACCACGACCACCCGGCTCATCGCGGAGGCGCTGCGCGCCGCCGGCCCGGTCGTGTCGAACGCGCTCGGCGCCAACATGCCGGCCGGCATCACCTCCGCGCTGGCGGGCGGCTCGGACGCCAAGTTCGGTGTCATCGAGGTCGACGAGAAGTACCTGGCCGGTGTGGCCCGGGACACCGGCCCGAAGTGCATCGCCCTGCTGAACCTCTCCCGCGACCAGCTCGACCGCGCCGCCGAGACCCGGATGCTCGCCGAGAACTGGCGGGAGGGCCTGGCCGGCTCCAAGGCCGTCATCGTCGCCAACTGCGACGACCCGCTGGTGGTGTGGGCCGCGTCCTCGTCCCCGAATGTGATCTGGGTCGCTGCCGGGCAGATGTGGAAGGACGACGCCTGGTCCTGCCCGTCGTGCGGTGGCGTGATGCAGCGCCCCGGCGACGACTGGTTCTGCGGTGAGTGCGGCTTCCGGCGGCCGACGCCGACCTGGGCGCTGTCCGGGGACCATGTGCTGGATCCGCACGGGTCCGCCTGGCCGATCCACCTTCAGCTGCCGGGCCGTGCCAACAAGGCGAACGCGGCCTCCTCCGCGGCTGTCGCCGCCGTCTTCGGGGTGCCGCCGCAGGTCGCCCTGGAGCGGATGTACCAGGTGCAGGCGGTGGCCGGCCGGTACGACGTCGTCCAGTTCCAGAACCGCGACCTCAGACTGCTGCTGGCCAAGAACCCGGCCGGCTGGCTGGAGACGTTCTCCCTGATCGACCCGCCGCCCGCGCCGGTGATCCTGTCCGTCAACGCCCGCGGGGCCGACGGCACCGACACCTCCTGGCTGTGGGACGTCGACTACACCCGGCTGACCGGCCACCCGATCTTCGTCATCGGCGACCGGAAGCTGGACCTCGCCGTCCGTCTGGAGGTCGCCAACCAGCACTTCCAGGTCTGCGACAACCTCGACCAGGCCGTGCAGATGTGCCCGCCGGGCCGGATCGAGGTCATCGCGAACTACACCGCGTTCCAGGACCTGCGCCGCCGCGTCGGCAACTGATCTTCTGATCCTCGAAGGGCGATCACCTCATGAGCGACAACCAACTGCGGCTGGTGTGGATCTACCCGGACCTGCTGAGCACCTACGGCGACCAGGGCAACGCGCTGGTCGTGGAGCGCCGGGCCCGGCAGCGTGGCCTGGACGTGGCCCGGCTGGACGTGCGCAGCGACCAGCCGATCCCGACCTCCGGTGACATCTACCTCATCGGCGGCGGCGAGGACCGTCCGCAGCGGCTCGCGGCCGAGCGGCTGCGCCGGGACGGGCATCTGCACCGGGCGGTGGAGAACGGCGCCATCGTCTTCTCGGTGTGCGCCGGCTACCAGATCCTCGGTCACGAGTTCATCAACGACCTCGGCCAGCGGGAGCCGGGCCTCGGCCTGCTCGACGTGGTCTCGGTGCGCGGCGAGGGCGAGCGGTGCGTCGGTGACGTGCTGGCCGACATCGACCCGCAGCTGGGTCTCCCCCCGCTGACCGGCTTCGAGAACCACCAGGGCGTCACCCACCTGGGCCCCACGGCCCGCCCCTTGGCACGGGTGCAGATCGGCAAGGGCAACGGCACCGGGGACGGGACGGAGGGCGCGTACAACGGGACCGTGTTCGGTACGTACATGCACGGGCCGGTCCTCGCCCGCAACCCGCAGATCGCCGACCTGCTGCTGAAGCTGGCGCTCGACGTCAACGCGCTGCCGCCGATCGACGACCGCTGGTACGAGGCGCTCCGCAACGAGCGCATCGCGGCTGCGCAGCAGCCTGCGTGAAAACAGCTGCGCGGCAGCCTGTGTAATCCGTTCTTCAGCCGGATGTCAGTGTGGTCCGGCAGGCTCGTGGCGGGCCCGCCTGACGGTCCGTCCGCTCACATGTGCGGGCGCGTCCAGCAGGCGGACGCCCGCTACGGAGCCACCCCCTCACGCCGGTAGGGTGACCGGGAATCCGCCGGACACCGTGGTCCGGTTACCCGGCCCACGTTGAGAAGGTATTTCGGGCTATGCGCATTGGTGTCCTCACGTCCGGCGGCGACTGCCCCGGCCTGAACGCCGTCATCCGGTCCGTCGTGCACCGTGCCGTCGCCGACCACGGCGACGAGGTCATCGGTTTCCGGGACGGCTGGAAGGGCCTCCTGGAATGCGACTATCTGAAGCTCGACCTGGACGCCGTGGGCGGCATCCTCGCGCGCGGCGGCACCATCCTCGGGTCCTCCCGGGTCCGCCCGGAGCATCTGCGGGACGGCGTGGAGCGGGCCAAGGGCCATGTCGCGGACCTCGGCCTGGACGCGATCATCCCGATCGGCGGTGAGGGCACGCTGAAGGCGGCCCGGCTGCTGTCGGACAGCGGGCTGCCGATCGTGGGCGTGCCCAAGACCATCGACAACGACATCGCCGTCACCGATGTCACCTTCGGCTTCGACACGGCGGTGACCGTGGCGACCGAGGCCCTGGACCGGTTGAAGACCACCGCCGAGTCCCACCAGCGCGTGCTGATCGTGGAGGTCATGGGCCGGCACACCGGCTGGATCGCGCTGCACTCCGGTATGGCGGCCGGCGCCCACGCCGTGGTCGTGCCCGAGCGGCCCTTCGACATCGACGAGTTGACGAAGAAGGTCGGCGAGCGGTTCGAGGCGGGCAAGCGGTTCGCCATCGTGGTCGCCGCGGAGGGGGCCAAGCCGAGGCCCGGCTCCATGGAGTTCGACGAGGGCGGCAAGGACATCTACGGCCACGAGCGCTTCGCGGGCATCGCGCGGCAGCTGTCGGTCGAGCTGGAGCAGCGGCTCGGCAAGGAGGCCCGGCCGGTGATCCTCGGGCATGTGCAGCGGGGTGGCACGCCGACGCCGTACGACCGGGTGCTGGCGACCCGCTTCGGCTGGCACGCGGTGGAGGCCGTGCACCGGGGTGAGTTCGGCAAGATGACGGCGCTGCGCGGGACCGACATCGTCATGGTGTCGCTGGCGGAGGCGGTGGAGACGCTGAAGACGGTGCCCGCCGGGCGGTACGACGAGGCGGAGTGCGTGCTGTAGTCCAGCCGTGAACAAATCAGCCCCCGGGTCACAGCCGTGACCGGGGGCGGTTCTACTCTTGGGGGCGGACAACTCGCACAACCCCCACGAAACAGGAGCCGCCGGATGGATCACAGCGGGCACGGCATGATGATGGATCTGCCGCCGTTCACGCTGGGGCGAGGGCTCGAATGGTCGGCGGACCCCTTCTTCCTCATCGCGTGCCTGGCCGGTCTGGCCCTGTACGGCTGGGGTGTCGTGCGGCTGCGGCGGCGCGGGGACGCCTGGCCGGTGAGCCGTACCGTCTCGTACGTCGTCGGCGTGCTCACCATCGCGCTGGTGATGTGCACCAGGCTGAACGACTATGGCATGGTCATGTTCAGCGTGCACATGGTGCAGCACATGGTGATCAGCATGCTGTCGCCGATCCTGATCCTGCTCGGGGCCCCGGTCACCCTGGCGCTGCGCGGGCTGCCGCCCGCCGGAAAGGGCCGCAAGGGTCCGCGTGAGCTGCTGCTGATGCTGCTGCACAGCCGGTACATGCGGATCATCACCCACCCGGCGTTCACCATCCCGCTGTTCATCGCGAGCCTGTACGCCCTGTACTTCACCCCGCTGTTCGACTTCCTGATGGGTTCGAGGACCGGGCACATCGCGATGATGGTGCACTTCCTCGCGGTCGGTGTCGTGTTCTTCTGGCCGATCATCGGTGTCGACCCGGGTCCGCACCGGCCGGGCCATCTGATGCGGATGCTGGAGCTGTTCGCGGGCATGCCGTTCCACGCGTTCTTCGGTATCGCACTGATGATGGCGTCGACGCCGATGGTGGAGACCTTCGAGCACCCGCCGGCCTCGCTGGGCATCGACGCGCTGTCCGACCAGAGCGCGGCGGGCGGCATCGCCTGGGCGTTCAGCGAGATCCCGTCGGTGCTGGTGCTGATCGCGCTGCTGTTCCAGTGGTACCGCTCCGAGCAGCGGCAGGCCAAGCGCAAGGACCGGGCCGCCGACCGGGACGGCGACAAGGAGCTGGAGGCGTACAACGCCTATCTGGCCTCGCTCAACGCGCGCGAGGGCTAGGCCCTGTCGTCAAACTCCCGTCTGCCGCGCGACGCCATGCACGCACTCTCGCCGCACCGGGCCCCGACCCAAGTACATCCAGTACGAGGGCCGGGGCCCGGCACGCCGAGAGCACGCACCTGACGCCGCGCGGCCCGCCCTCCGGGCAGACGACGGGAGTTTGACGACAGGACCTAGCCGCGCCGCGCGCGAGCCGGCCGCACCTGTCCCGTCCGGGCCCGAACCAGGGCACCATGGTCGTGGACGGACCCATGAGGAGGGTGTCGCGATGCCCGGTTCCACGAACGGTTCCACCAAGACGATGGGGGCGCTCACGGTCGGCGGGCTGGTCGTCGTGACCGCCTACACGGTCGCGCTCGGCAGCAACGGCTGGCTGTGGTTCGGATGGGTGGTGCTGGGGCTGCTGACGCTCGCCCTGGTGGTCACCCAGTCGTGAGCCGCGCGGGGCGGGCGGGGCTGGCTACAGTGCCCGCATGAACAGCAGGACGCCCTCGTTCGACGAGCTGGACCGCCAGATCATCACCGCTCTCATGGCGAACGCGCGGACCAGCTTCGCCGAGATCGGAGCCGCGATCGGGCTGTCCGCCACCGCGGTCAAGCGGCGGGTGGACCGGCTGCGGGAGACCGGGGTGATCACCGGGTTCACGGCCACGGTCAAGCCCTCCGCGCTGGGCTGGCGCACGGAGGCGTACGTCGAGGTGTACTGCGAGGGCGCGGCCCCGCCCCGGCGGCTGGCGGAGGTCGTCCGCAACCATCCGGAGATCGCGGCGGCCATGACGGTGACCGGCGGCGCCGACGCGCTGCTGCATGTGCGCGCCCGGGACGTGGAGCACTTCGAGGAGGTGCTGGAGCGGATCCGCGCCGAGCCGTTCATCCGGAAGACGATCAGCGTGATGGTCCTGTCCCATCTGCTCCCGGAAAGCCCGGAAGCGGGCGCCACCCACGCGGCCCCCGAGTGACCGGACCAGCGCGCAGGAGTCGTGCGTGACCTCCGGCAACAACGCAGCGATGCTGCGCAACCGCGCAGCTTTCCTCGCTTGTCGCCCGTCTTCCGCCTTCCTACCGTGGTGTCACCCCTCAGTGACACACAGGAAAACGGAGGAAACCCTCTGTGTCCGACAGCCGTGTGCCGCGTTCCCGGCGCTTCCTCGTCTGTGAACCCAGACACTTCGCCGTCCAGTACGCCATCAATCCGTGGATGCATCCCGACAAACCCGTCGACGTGGACCTGGCCCAGGAACAGTGGCAGGCGCTGATCCGCGCCTACCGGGCCCACGGCCACACCGTGGACACCGTCGAGCCGGTCCCCGGCCTGCCGGACATGGTGTTCGCCGCCAACGCGGCGTTCGTCGTCGGCGGCCGGGTCTTCGGCTCCCTGTTCCACGCTCCGGAGCGCCGGCCGGAGTCGGTGCACTACGACACCTGGTTCAAGGCGGCCGGCTTCGACGTCCACCGGCCCGAGTCCGTGACCGAGGGCGAGGGCGACCTGGTGTGGACGGGCCGGTACGTGCTCGCCGGCACCGGGTTCCGCACGACTCGTGAGGCGCACCGGGAGGCGCAGGAGTTCCTCGGCCACCCGGTGATCGGCCTGACCCTGGTGGACCCGTACTTCTACCACCTGGACACGGCGCTGTTCGTCCTCGACGACGACAACATCTGCTACTACCCGGAGGCCTTCTCGCCGGGCAGCCGGGAGGTCCTCAAGCGGCTGTACCCGGACGCTGTGCTCGCCACCCGCGAGGACGCGATGGCGTTCGGCCTGAACTCCGTCTCGGACGGCCGGAACGTCTTCATCGCGCCCCGGGCGGAGGCGCTCGCCGGACGCCTGGCCGGCCACGGCTATGTCCCCGTCCCCGTCGACCTGTCCGAGTTCCACAAGGCCGGCGGCGGCATCAAATGCTGCACCCAGGAGATCCGCTGATGACCGCACCCGCGCGCACCCGTACGTCCGACGACCTGATCCGCGCGGAGGAGCCGGTTCTCGCGCACAACTACCATCCGCTGCCCGTGGTGGTGGCCCGTGCCGAGGGCACCTGGGTGGAGGACGTCGAGGGCAACCGCTACCTCGACATGCTGGCCGGCTACTCGGCCCTCAACTTCGGCCACCGGCACCCGGCGCTCATCGAGGCGGCCCACCGCCAGCTCGACCGGCTCACCCTCACCTCCCGCGCCTTCCACAACGACCGGCTGGCCGAGTTCGCCGAGCGGCTCGCCGAGCTGACCGGCCTGGACATGGTGCTGCCGATGAACACCGGCGCGGAGGCGGTGGAGAGCGGCATCAAGGTGGCCCGCAAGTGGGCGTACGACGTGAAGGGCGTCCCGGCCGGGAGGGCGACGATCGTGGTCGCGGCGGAGAACTTCCACGGCCGTACGACGACCATCGTCAGCTTCTCCACGGACGAGACGGCCCGGGCCGGCTTCGGTCCGTTCACGCCCGGCTTCAAGGTCGTGCCGTACAATGACCTGGCCGCGCTGGAGGCGGCGGTCGACGACACCACGGCGGCGGTGCTGATCGAGCCGATCCAGGGCGAGGCCGGGGTGATCATCCCGGACGACGGCTATCTCGCCGGGGTGCGCGAGCTGACCCGCCGCAAGGGCTGTCTGTTCCTCGCGGACGAGATCCAGTCGGGCCTCGGCCGCACGGGCCGTACCCTCGCCGTGGAGCACGAGGACGTCGTCCCGGACGTGCTGCTGCTCGGCAAGGCGCTCGGCGGCGGCATCGTGCCGGTGTCTGCGGTGGTGGCCCGGCGCGAGGTGCTGGGGGTGCTGCACCCGGGTGAGCACGGCTCGACGTTCGGCGGCAATCCGCTCGCGGCGGCGGTCGGCACGGCCGTGGTCGAGCTGCTGGAGACCGGTGAGTTCCAGCGGCGGGCGGCCGAGCTGGGCGTGATCCTGCGCGACGGGCTGACCGAGCTGACCGGCAAGGGGGTGACCGGGTTCCGGGCGCGCGGGCTGTGGGCCGGCGTGGACGTCGACCCCGCGCTCGGCACCGGCCGCGAGATCAGCGAGCGCCTGATGCGCGAGGGAATCCTGGTCAAGGACACCCACGGGTCCACGATCCGGCTCGCGCCGCCGCTGACGATCACGGCGGAGGAGCTGCGGTCGGCGCTGGCGGCCCTGGAGAAGGTGCTGGCCTGAGGGACGGGCGGGGGCCGGTGACGGCGCCGGTCCCCGCCCGCCGTGCCGTCAGTCCGTGCCGAGAAGCCGCTTCATCTCCTTGATCTCGGCGTTCTGCGCGGTGACGATGGCGTCCGCCATGGCCTTGGCGGGGCCGTACTGGCCCTTCTCCTTCTCGGTGGCGGCCATCTGGACGGCGCCCTCATGGTGGTCGACCATCATCGACAGAAACTTGGTGTCGAAGTCCTTGCCGGTGGCCTTCTTCAGTTCCGTCATGTCGGCCTCGCTCATCATCCCGGACATCGCGGAGTGGGCGGAGTGGTCCATGCCGGCCATGGGGACCTGCTCGCCCCAGGACGTCAGCCAGCCGGTCATGGTGCGGATCTCCGGGTCCTGCGCCTTCTCGATGCGCGAGGCGAGGTCCTTCACCTGCGCGGAGGAGGCCCGGCCGTCGGCGAGCTTCGCCATCTGAAGGGCCTGCTGGTGGTGCGGGATCATGCCCTGCGCGAAGGCGACGTCCTGGGCGTTGTGCGCGGTGGCCGACGCGCTCGGGGTGGCGGACCCGCTCGCCGCGGCGGAGGAGCCGTGGCCGGTGTGGCCGCCGGCGCTGTCGCTGTCGCCGCCGCAGGCGGCCAGGACGAGGGCTCCCGTCACGGCGACCATGGCGAGGGCGGCACGGCGCGTCAAGGTACGGATGGTCATGCGGTGAACTCCTGCTGTCTGTTCTGAAGGGATTTCGGGGACGCGTGAGCACGACCGCGGCACCTGCGCCGGGGCAGGGCGGCGGCCGGGGGCGGCCTCTAGATCCGCAGCAGTTGGAGTTCGGCCAGATCGGGCGGGGCGCGGGCGCCGTCCGGCGCGGTGGCCGGACCGGGGCGCGGGCAGGGTGCCGGTGCGACGACGGCCACCGGGCCGGGGGCCGGCACGGGCAGCCGGGGGCCGCCGTCCAGCGCGCCGGAGGCACAGCTGGGGTCGGCGTGGTGCAGCCGGTGGCCGCCGCAGTGACCGGCGGGGTCCGGGCAGTCGTCCGGCGCGCTGACGGCGACCGCGCCGTGCGCGGCCCGGGCGTGTCCGGCGTGTGCCATGCCCCCGCCGGGCGCCAGCGCGTGCATCCCGAGCAGTCCGGCCAGCAGGGCGAGCACGAGCAGCGCGCGGTGCCGCCGCTGGGGCGGTCGCGGGGCGTGTGCTCGGGTGCCGGTCATGGGGGACATCGTACGAGGGCCGGACGCGGCCGGAGTGCGGGGGCACGCCGGGCTGCGGCCGATGTCCCCGCACCGGATCAGCAGCAGCTCGGTGTCGGGCACTCGTGGCGCCGTCGCCCCATGTCCGGTCAGTGGTGACAAGTTGATGCGTCCTTCAACTGCAATGCGGTGAGCAGGAGTTTCCACACTCTGTCGCTCGTGGCGGGTGAGCGTCCCGGCGCCCCGCGCTCTGCCACGAACGACAGTCCATAGGCGACGGTCAGGAGCAGGTGGACCACTACGTCCGGTGGCTGAGTGACCAAGGGTGAGTGGGGGGTGTGCTGCTGCTGGGCGTGCCGGGTGGCGGCGGCCATCTCGCGGCGGATGCGGTCGAGGAGATCCGGCGCCCCGCCAACGGGCAGGGTGCAGTCGGCCGCCAGTCTCAGCGCCGCCCGGAAGCGGATGTCGTGCTTCATTTGACGGTTGACGGCCAGTACGAGGGCGCGCAGGGTGGTTTCGGGCGCGCATGAGACGGCGATGGAGCGGCCAATGCTGCTCCACGTCTCCGCCGACTGGCTCACCAGTGCGTCGGCGAGCGCCTTTTTGGAAGGGAAGTGCCCGTACAGAGCGCCCTTCGTCATACCTGTGCGTACGGCGACCGTCGCGAGATTGGTGCCCGCGTAGCCGTTCAGGGCGAACTCTTCAGCCGCCGCGTCCAGCACTTGATCCCGGGTGCGCATCGCCCTTGCCTGCTTCACCAACGCCTGAGTCCTCTCAAGGTCGTGAGCCAACGCTCCGAAAAACATACCCTCGGGAAGGTATGTTAGTTCGGGAGGTCGGCGTACGGGGAGGAAGTCCCCGGCCATGGGAGGAAATCGGGGGCGGTGTGTCCGCCGCGCGGCGGGTTTTCGCCGTGGGGCCGCAGGCGCCGGCTTCCGCTCATATCGGGGACCCACCTCGGGTGGCGGTGGACGACAGCGGTGTCGAGGCGTCACTGACGTGCCTGATCTCGGGGGGCGGTAGGTTGGCCGGAAGTGAGCGCAATGATCTCCGGGCCGTCGTGACCGTGCGCGTCGTGGTGCTGGGTGCGTGCGCTGCGGGGGCCTGCGTCGGCGGGCAGCACCGGCCAGTCGGACGCCCGCGCGTAGCGTGCCAGCACCGGATCCGGGCCGACCACGACCGGATTTCCCACGGCTCGCAGCATGTCGAGGTCGCTTGCGTGGTCTGCGTAGGCGAAGCAATCCGTGGTCGGCACCCTCAGCTGCGCCATCACTTCGGTCACGGCCTCGGCCTTGGCTTCGCCGATCATCGGGCGGGCCACCTCGCCGGTGAGAATGCCCTGGGCGTCGGCGAGTTGTTCGGTGCACAGGATCCGGTCCGCACCGAGATCCTCCGCCAGGGGCGTGAGCAGTGGCCGGGCCGAGCCCGACACCAGAACGATCGTGTGACCGGCCCGGCGGTGCCGGGCGAGTGCCGCCAAGCCGGCAGTGATGTAGCCGTCCGGCCGCGTGCGGTAGGCGTGGTACCAGTCGCGGCCGGCCTTCTGAAGCCGGGCCAGGGCGACGCCGGCGTAGCGCCGGTAGTACACGCGGTTCATTTCGGCTCGGCTCGCCCCGCGGCGCCGCAGCGCGGCCAGGTCGGTTCCACCGCGGTGGAGTCCTTCGTGCGGCTGCGCGGTCTTGTCCTCCCCCAGGCTGTGGGGCGCCTGCTGTGCGAAATCGAGCATGCTCTTCACGGTGATCAGCGTCTCGTCGACGTCGAAGAACGCGATGCGTCGGATGCCGGCCGACCGGCTCGCGGCTGCGCGGCGTTCGTGCGGCGGTGCGGACATCAGGCCGTACGCCTTTCCGTGCCTGGTGCGGTCGCGGCTGTTCCGCCGGGTGAGCCGGCCGACCCGCGTGGCTCGGCGGCCGGGCCGGCGCCGGTCGCCGCGTCCGCGCTGCCGAACAGGGTCGGCGTGTACGCGTTGGCCGCCGCGTCGACGCTCAGCGTCGCGTGTGCGGCAGCCGTGGTGATGTCCCGCCAGTGGCGCTGCACCGGGTCGCCCTCTGCCTGGCCGCGTGTTCTCGATGCGCGCAGTAGCTGGTCGACGGCTTCGGAGCACAGCTCCACGGCCACGGCGGCGTCCCGCTGTCCCTCGGCGACGAGGAGCGGTGTCACCGGTGCGCGGTCGGCCCGGTCCGCCGCTTCTCCCAGGAGCAGGCCCGCGGCGCGTATGTGTGCTGCTGCTCTGGTCACGGTGAGGGCGTGGGAGGCCGAGGGCGGTGTGGTGCGCTGCCGGCCGGCGGCGGCGTGTGTCCAGGCGTCGAGGGCTCCCTGGGCCGCTCCGAGGACGGGAAGGGCGAACATCAGCGCGCCCACCATGGCATAGGGCACCGTGTGGCAGCGGGCCGAGCCGGGCCGGGGGCGCAGGAGGTCCGCCAGTGTGCAGGTGCGGTGGGCGGGGACCAGCACCCCCTGCGCCTCGACGGTGTTGCTGCCTGTGCCGCGCATGCCGAGGGTGTGCCAGGTGTCGGTGACTGTCACCTCGTGCCTGGGGACGGCGAACAGGCGGTGCCGCTCGGGATCGTTGCGGCCTGGTGTCCGGCTCCCCAGAAGCACCCAGTCGGCGTGGTCGACGCCGCTGGCGAACCCCCAGCGGCCGGTCAGCCGCCAGCCGTCCGGTTCGGCGTTCGCCTCACCCGACGGGGGCACGATGGCCGCGGCGATACGGGCGTCGGGCGAGGAGTGCCACAGTTCGCGCTGTCCCTGCTCGGGGAGATACGAGGCCAGCCGTCCGTGGGCGGCGTACAGCGTGGCGCACCAGGCGGTGGCGGCGCAGGTCCGGGCGAGCATGGTCGCCGCAGTGAGCAGTTCGCCGAACGTGCCGGCGCGGCCACCGAAGCGCCGGGGGACGAAGTGGCGTGGAAATCCCGCGTCGGTGACCGCCTGGACCACGTCATCCGTGAGCCGCCGGCGCGTCTCCTGGGCATGACGGTCCCGGTCCGCGAGGGCCGCGGCGCGTGCCACCGCGTCCGGGGAGAATGCACCCGGTGACGCGGTCATGAGGCCACCTTCGCCCGGTCGCCGCGGTGCGGGACCGCGCATCCGGGTCTGATCGTCCCGGCTGTCGTCGTGGTGACGGTCGCGGTGGTCAGCGTCCGGCTGCCTTGCCGGGCGGTGAGGTGCAGCGTGCGCGTGCCGCAGGCCGGGGTATGTCCGCTGGTGGCAGGGAGGGCGGTGACGGTGACAGGGGAGTCGAGTTCGCCGAATGCCTGGTAGGAAGCCGTGGCGGCCATGAGGGTCCACAGTCGTGGGCCGGAGGATCCGGGCGCGCGTGGGGTGAGGGCCGTGGCGGCCTGACGGCAGGCCTCCAGCAGTGCCATGCCTGATATGTGGTCCGATTCGTGGTCGAAGAGCACCGGATGGTCCCTTCGCAGCCGCAGCTGCCAGGTGTGGTCGGGAAGACCGGGAGCGGTGGCGAGCAGGACGTGCAGGTCGTCGCGGAAGCCGACGGCCTCGGGAGGCAGGGCAGTCGCTGCGCCGGCGGGCACCTGCGGTGCGGAGCGCTCTGCGAGCCTGGTGCGGTCGCGGATCACGGCGTACCGCCGGGGGGCAAGGACCTCGAAGTGAATACCGCAGCGGCCGCGCTGCACTCCGGCCACGTACACGTCGGCGCTCAACGCCATGGCCAGCCGGCGCGGGTTGGTGGTGGTCCTCGTACTCGTGACGTCCAGGACGACAGGCAGCGGACCGGGGCCCCAGGCGGGGAGGTCGAGATCGAAGTCGAGGCCGGACAGTACGAAGTGGTGGCCCTTCGGCACGTCGTAGAAGGTGTGGCAGAGGTGGATCGCCGACTGTCGTACGGTCTCCGCGGCGAGGAGGGGGTCGCACGGGCTCGATGTCGCGCGGTGAGTGAGGAAGGCGTCCCGGGGCCACAGGGCGGCCACGGCGAACCGGTTCTCGCCCAGTGGCCGTGCGTCGGTGAGCAGCACTTCCGCCGCGGCGGCCTTGTGCACGTCGGCCGGCGGCAGGGGACGGGCGAAGGAGAGCGAGGGACAGCCGCCGAATAAGGGGGCGTGGGGAGCGGACGGTGACGGGCGGTCGGTGTGGTTCATGGGGCTCTACGTCTCCTGGTGTGTCCTCATACGGGACCACCGGCTGGCTTGCCGCGCTGCAAGGAAGCCGGGATCGGTAAGGTGATCACCAGAAGAAATATACCTGCGGGAAGGTATTCTGCAACGGGTTTCGTGCCCGGCTCCAGCCGAAGCAGCATGGCGCCCGCAGGGCGAGCACCCACGAAGGAAGGCAGCCATGACGAGCGTCCAACAGCCCACGGCTTTCACGGCCCAGCCCAACGTGCCGCGCGGACCTCACCCGCAGCAGGAGCGGTCGATCAGAACCCGGGCCCAGATCCTGGAGGCGGCGTCGGAGATCTTCGCGGCGCGCGGCTACCGGGGAGCCTCCGTCAAGGACATCGCCGAGCGTGTCGGCATGACCAAGGGCGCGGTGTACTTCCACTTCCCCAGCAAGGAGTCGCTGGCCATCGCCGTGGTGGAGGAGCACTACACGCGCTGGCCCGCGACGATGGAAGAGATCCGCGCCCAGGGCTTCACGCCGTTGGAGACGGTCGAGGAGATGCTCCGTCGCGCGGCGCAGTCCTTCCGTGACGACCCCGTGATGCAGGCCGGTGCCCGGCTCCAGAGTGAGCGCGCCTTCATCGACGCGGAACTGCCGCTGCCCTATGTGGACTGGACCCACCTGCTGGCCGTTCTGCTGCAGGAGGCCCGTGAAACCGGCCAGTTGCGGGCGGGCGTCGACCCCGCAGCGGCGGCCCGCTCGCTGGTGGCCGCCTTCTTCGGGATGCAGCACATCTCCGACAATCTGCACCAGCGAGCGGACATCATGGAACGGTGGGAGGAGCTGCGGGAGCTGATGTTCTTCGCGCTCCGCGCCTGAGCGTTCGGGAAAACTGGTGGTGCCGCTGATAGGAGAATCTCACTCTTCTCCCTGTGCTCCGTTGCCGATTACGTTCTCTGCATGATTGCGGACACCGCGACAACCAGCGCGCGGGCGGAAGCCCCGGCCGCAGCGTTGCGTCTGTTCTGTTTTCATCATGCAGGCGGCCAGGAAACGGCATTCCTCGGATGGCAGAAGAGACTCGGAGCGCGGGCGGAGGTGATTCCCGTCCGGCTGCCCCGGCCCGAGGACGTCTCGCCGGAGGGATCAGGCGGGAACGAAATGTCGATGGCCCCCGTGGTGGCGGCCATCGACCACGACATCGGTCCTCTGCTGCGGCGGCCCTTCGTCTTCTACGGACACAGCATGGGCGCCCTCGTGGCATACCACCTCACCCGCCTGCGGCAGTCCCGCGGCCGGTCCCTGCCGGAGCGGCTGCTCATCGGCGCCTACCCGGCACCCCATCTGCCGCACCGGCTCGCCGGCTGCGCGCACCTGCCTGACGAGGATTTGCTCGCGCTGCTGCCGCCGCAGCCCGCGCGCCACTCCCTCCTGCTGCACCGAGCCCCCGGCCTGGCGGCAGCGGCCGCGGCACGGCTGCGCCTGCACCTCGGCCTCTGCGACAGCGCCGCTCCGGCGGCACCGAGCGGTCCGGAGCGCACCGGTCACGGCTCCCCGCAGCGGGTAAGTGACCCGCTGCGGTGTCCGGTGGACGTGTTCACCGGGACCAGCGACCCGCTGGTGACGGACGCCGAGGCCGCCGCGTGGCGGTACCACACCCGCGCAGGCTGCCGCGTACACCGGATTCCCGGCGGACATTTCTTCACGCGCGAAACCCCGGAATCGAAGGACGCGTTCTTTCACCGGCTGTGCAGCGTGCTTGCACAGCCATCGGAATGGGCTGCCGACGCGGCGTGGCCCATGCCTGCCACCGTCGCTTCGTAAAAGCGTTTCCCTCAACACTGGAGGACGTTCATGTATCCCGAGACGCTCGAATTCGGTGCTTTCCTCTCCCCCATGCATCCGCTGGGCGAGGACCCCACGCTGCAGTTCCAGCGCGATCTCGAACTGATAGAGCTCCTCGACCGTCTCGACTACCGCGAATTCTGGGTCGGCGAGCATCACTCCATGGGCTGGAACACCATCGGCAACCCCGAGCTGATGGTTGCGGCGGCCGCCGAGCGGACCCGCCGCATCACCCTGGCCACCGGCGTCATGACGCTGCCCTACCACCACCCGTTCATGGTGGCGAGCCGCGCGGTGCACCTGGACCATCTGACCCGTGGCCGGTTCGTGCTCGGTGTGGGCGCGGGCGGCATCCCGACCGACGCCCGCATGATCGGCCGTGAGATGGGTGAACTGCGCGCCATGTTCGGCGAGGCGCTGGAGGCGATCGTCGCACTGGTCAACGGCGAGGAGCGGGTGACGAAGAAGACGTCGTGGTTCACGCTGAAGGATGCCAAGCTTCAGCTGTCCCCGTACCGCGCGTCGGGGCTGGAGATCGCCGCCGCCAGCGTCGCGTCCGGCAACAGCATGCGGCTGGCCGGCCGCTACGGGATCAGCACCGTCTCGTTCGGCGCGCCGCGGCCGGGCCATCCCCGGCCCGACATGCGGGCCCAGTGGGCGTATGCGGAGGAGGCGGCAGCCGAACACGGCACCACGGTGGACCGCAGGAACTGGCGGATCACCCTGCCGGTGTACGTGGCCGAAACGCGCGAGCAAGCCCTCGCCGACGTCCGGGAGGGCTACGACCGCTGGGCATACGGCTACTGGGGCGACATCCGCGGCCTCGATGTCAGCGTGCCCGGCGTCAAGCGCGCGCACGCTCTGGAGGCTGCCGCGGAAGCGGGCAGCGTCATCGTCGGCTCCGTCGACGACGTGGTGGCCGGCATCGAGCGGCTCCGTGAGGAGGTCGGCGGCTTCGGGACCCTGCTCGTCTACGCGCAGGACTGGGCGGACTGGGAGAAGACCAAGCGGAGCTACGACCTGCTGGCCCGCTACGTCGCCCCGCGTTTCACCGGCTCCACCCGGCGGCTGTACGAGTCCGTGCACTGGTACCAGGACAACCGCGACCTGTTCCCGCAGCTCATCCCGTGAACCCTGCACGCCGTGCCCGCGGGCGTGCAGGGTCGCCCCGGGCACGGCATCCCTCCTCGGAGCGACAGCGACAGCGCATGACCACCGAACCGATACGCATCGGCGTCATCGGCGCCTCCCCTGACCGGGGCTGGGCCGCCGCCGCACACCTTCCGGTCCTGCGGCACCTGCCGCAGTACGAGATCACCGCGGTCGGCACCCGTCACGCGGACAGTGCGCACCGGGCCGCTCGCCGGTACGGGGCGGCTCACGCCTTCACCGACCCCCGCAGCCTGGCCGGACATCCGGACGTGGAACTGGTCGCGATCGTCGTGAAGGTGCCGGACCATGCGCGGCTGGTGAAAGCGGCGCTCGCAGCGGGCAAGCACGTCCTGTGCGAATGGCCCCTCGCCCGGACCACTGAGGAGGCTACCGAGCTCACCGCAGCCGCTCACGCGGCCGGCGTGGTGAACGCCGTCGGTCTGCAGGCGCGGCACGCCCCGGCGGTCGTCCGAGCCCGGGAACTGATCGTGCAGGGCTACGTCGGCCGGGTCACCTCCGTCACCGTGTACAGCGCGCGGGGGGTCGCGGCCGGGGCCCGGTTGCCTGCCGCCTTCGCCTACACCCTCGATTCCACGAACGGCGCCGGGACCCTCGAGGTCGCCGGCGGGCACACGCTCGACACAGTTCAGTACCTGCTCGGCAGGGAGGTGACCGGCGTGTCGGCCGCGCTGTCCGTTCAGCATCCGCGGATCACACTCGACGAGGACGCACGGCAGGTGGGGGCGACCGGCCCGGATCACGTCGCGCTGCACGCGACGCTGGAAGGCGACGCCGTACTGGTCGCCCACATCCACGACGCCAAGAACAGCGGCGGACGCACGCGGATCGAGATCTCCGGCACGAAAGGGGAGCTGGCCGTCGTGTCCGCCGGGCCGGGGGGCGACCGCGGGCTGCAGATCAGCGGACTGTCCCTGCTCGGAGCGCGGGGGACGGGGTCGGCCCTGCGGGAGCTGCCGCTTCCCGGTTCCCGCGGCACGGCGGGGCCGGCGGCCGGTCTCGATGCCGCCCAGCAGACCATGGCTGCGCAGTACGCGGCTCTGGCCGCGGACATCCGCGCGGGCGGCAGTCGTGTGCCCCGTTTCGCCGACGGACTCGGGGTGCACCGGCTGCTGGACGCCGTGCGGCTGTCCGCCGCGGCGGGCTGCCGGGTGGAGCGCCGCGCGGACGGGCGGTGGCCGGTCAGATCTCCTTGGCCGCAGCGTTGACGATCGCGGTGAGCAGGCCGGGGAAGGCCTGCTCCAGGTCGTCGGTGCGCAGCGCGTTCATCTTCGAGGTGCCGATGTAGTACTGCCTGATGATCCCGGCCTGGCGCAGCACCTTGAAGTGGTGGGTGCCGGTGGAGCGGGACACGGTGATGTCGAAGGTGCCGCAGGCGATGTCCTCGGGTGCCTGGGCAAGCTGCCGGACGATGCTGCGGCGCACCGGATCGACCAGCGCGTCCAGGACGCCCTGGAGAGTGATGGCATCGGCATCGGGATGGTCGGTGATGCGTTCTGTGGTGATCCGTGCCGCCACGGCTGTCCGCCTCCTCGTCGCGTGTCTTCCCGCCATGCTACGACACCCATCATAGGTTGATGAGCATCAAAGTTTGACAGCCATCGTCATATGGGGTTCAGTGGAGAACACGCGGCGTCTCAGGCGCAGTTGGGCGGCAGCACCCTCTTGGCCGCCATCTGCCGGCCACTCCTCAGCGGACCGCAGCCCGTCATCCGACCCCCCCCACAGGAGAAGAAGAGCATGACCACTGTCCGAACAGGCGGGGCACAGACCGCCGCAGGCCCCGCGGGCGGCCGGCGGGACGTCCCCAGCGGTGTGAAGATCACCGCTCTGGCCACGGGATTCGTCATGGCGACCCTGGACGTCACCGTCGTGAACGTCGCCGGAGCCACCATCCAGGAGAGCCTGGGCACCACGCTGACTCAGCTGACCTGGATCGTCGACGGCTACGTACTGACTTTCGCCTCGCTGCTGATGCTCGCGGGCGGATTGGCCAACCGGATCGGCGCGAAGACCATCTACCTGTGGGGCATGGGCGTCTTCTTCCTGGCCTCCCTGGCCTGTGCCCTGGCTCCCACGGCGGAGACGCTGATCGCCGCCCGGCTGGTACAGGGCGCGGGCGCTGCGCTCTTCATGCCCAGTTCCCTGTCGCTGCTGGTCTTCTCCTTCCCGGAGAAGCGGCAGCGCACCCGCATGCTGGGGCTGTGGTCCGCGATCGTCGCCACCTCGTCGGGCCTGGGGCCGACCGTCGGCGGGCTCATGGTCAGCGCCTTCGGCTGGGAGTCCATCTTCCTGCTCAACCTGCCGATCGGTGCCATCGGCATGGTCATGACCTATCGCTACATCGCTGCCGCGGAAAGCCGCGCCACCCGGCTCGCCGTTCCGGGCCATCTGATCTGGATCATCGCGCTGGCCTCCGTGAGCTTCGCCCTGATCGAAGGCCCGCAGCTGGGCTGGACGGCGACTCCCGTGCTCATCGCGTACGTGGGTGCCGTGGCCGCCGCCACGCTGCTGACGCTCCGCGAACGCCGTGCCGCCAACCTGGTCATGCCCTGGCAGCTGTTCCGCGGCCCCGGATTCGCCGGAGCCAACATCGTCGGCTTCCTGTTCAACTTCGCGCTGTTCGGCTCGACCTTCATGCTCGGTCTGTACTTCCAGCACGCCCGGGGCGCCACCCCCTTCCAGGCCGGGCTGGAACTGCTGCCCATGACGATCTTCTTCCCGGTCGCGAACATCGTGTACGCGCGGATCTCCGCGAGGTTCTCCAACGGCACTCTGCTGACCACCTTCCTGCTCCTTGCCGGTGCCGCCTCCCTGTCCATGGTCACCATCTCGGCGTCCACCCCTTACTGGGTCGTGGCCGTGGCGGTGGGCGTCGCCAACATCGGGGCAGGGATCATCTCCCCCGGCATGACCGCTGCCCTCGTGGACGCCGCCGGACCGGAGAACGCCAACGTGGCCGGCTCGGTCCTCAACGCCAACCGGCAGATCGGCTCGCTCGTCGGCATCGCGGTCATGGGCGTGGTTCTGCACTCGACCAGTGACTGGGACCAGGGAGCCGCGACATCCTTCCTGGCCGTCGGCCTCGCCTATCTCCTCGGCGGCCTCAGCGCCTGGCGGCTCATCGTCCGGTCCGAACGCCGCGACACCCTTGCCGCGACCGCCTGACCGCGGACCCGCACCCCGCGCAAGGAGGCCCTGACAGCGTCGGGGCCTCCTTGCGCATGTCGCTGCTCACGCGCTCCAGGTCTCGACGAGCTCCCGGCACCGGCGGACCCGCTCCTGGACACTGCCGGTGACGACCTGGAACGGGATGCGCCAGGCCTCCAGCGTCTCCAGCAGAAGCTGGTCGGACACGCGGCGGAAGTGCTCGCTGATCGGACGGTGCCCCTCGGGCAACGGCACGTCGGCCGGCAGATGCACCACCAGGTCATAGGTGTCGCAGGCGTACTCCTGGGCCAGCAGGCCGATCTGATCGGTGACTTCTTCGTACGCCGCGGTCACGGCCGGCCGCGAGGTGGAGTCGAGCCGGGCGGACGGAGTGGGCAGGCGGCCGAGCACCAGACGCACCTTGGTGTAGATCCACTCGTGCAGGACCGATCCGTCGGAGACGAACCCCTCCGCCCAGCGGGCCTCGTCCACCACCCGTTCGGTGAACCGGCGGACGGCGAGCTGAATCAGCTCCGGGTCCGTGCAGTCCTCCAACGACTTGCCCGATCCTCCCGCCGGGTCGCGCATGGGCGAGCCATGGGTGCGCGGGAGCCCGAGCTGCCGGGACAGCTCGGTGGTGAGCGTCGTCTTGCCGTTGCCGTAGGCGCCCGCGACGGCGATCCGTAGGGGGCGGCTGCGCGTCATGACCTGCTCCCCCGTGCCGTCCCCGGCAGCGGGGAGTGCTCCAGGCACCGCCAGCCGCGTGCGCGGGCATGACGGACCATCCCGGGATCGCGACCGACGACGACCGGATTGCCGACGAGCTCCATGAACGGGACATCGGACAAGTGGTCCCCGTACGCGTAGGAGTCCTTCAGCGACAGTGAGCGCTCGGCGGCGAGACGGGACACCGCAGCGGCTTTGGCGGCGCCGATCATCGGAGTCGTGACGGCGCCCGTGTAGCGTCCGTCGCGGACCTCGGGGCGCGAGCACAGCAGGACGTCGGCGCCGAGGTGCTCGGCGAGCGGTTCCAGGCACGCGGCGAACGAACCCGACACGAGGACTGTCAGATCGCCCGCGGCGGCGTGGGCACCGAACGCGGCACGTGCGGGCTCGTTGAAGAAGCCGGGTGTTCCGACCCGGTCGCGGAACCATCGCTCGCCTTCGGTGAGAAGACTCGACTCATCCGTCCCCGCATAGACGCGGTAGTAGGCACGGCACCGGTCGGCGCGGCCCGCACCGGCCTCCGTCATGGCGCGCAGTCGATCGCGCAGTGCGGCGTACTCGGAGGACCTGCCGCGAACGGACAGGTGATGGGCGAGAAAATCGAACATGGTGGTGGTGGCCGTCAGCGTTCCGTCGATGTCGAAGAAGGCCGCGGACCGTGGGACGTCAGGCACTTTTCTCCTGTGTGGCGGGAAGTGGGCGAAAGAAGGAAGACCCGGGTGGGGAGGGCGCCGACGGCACCCTCCCCACCCGGGTCGGTCACCTCTCCTCGCTGGAGACGGGTGACTGTTGCGGGGTCATCGGGCCAGAGCGGCGCTCTTCCGGGCCACGACGGCTGCGGTTTCGCCGATGGTCTTGCCGTCGGCGAGTTCCTCGTCGGTCACCTCGACACCGAACTCACGGGTGAGGATGACCGCGAGTTCCACGAGGACCAGCGAGTCGAACTCCAGGGACTCGAAGTCGGTGACCGCCGACACCTCCGTGTCACCGGTGTCGAAGTGCTCGCGGATGATCGCGATGATGCGCGCGACCGTGGGATCGGTCATGCCGTTCTCCTTCGTACGCAGGAGGATGAATGGTCCGGTCGCCGCTCGCATGCGACGCGCGGACCTCACAGGGCGGTGATGTCGGGCCACAGCAGTGCTGTGGATCCCCAGGTCACTCCGCCGCCGAACGCGCTCAGCAGCACTCGGGCACCTGGCCAGAGCAGCCCTTCCCCGACGGCACGCGACAGCGCCAGGGGAATGGAGGCCGCCGAGGTGTTGCCGACTCGGTCGAGATCGATGACAGCGCGTTCGCCGTCGATGCCGAGCTGATCGGCGACGGCGTGCAGGATGCGCGCGTTCGCCTGGTGTCCCACGAACCAGTCGACGGACGCCGGCGACCAGCCGGTACGGCCCAGCAGCGCGTCGGCCGACGAAGCCATCCGCGTCACCGCGTGCCGGAACACCGGCTTGCCCTGCATCGTGAAGTATGTCCCGGCCGGCTCGGGGCGTACCGCCCCGGCCCGCTCGCGTGACCCGCCGCCCGGGATCATGATGAGGTCCTTCAGTGCCCCGTCGCTGCCGAGGTCGAATCCGAGGAACGCCCCCTGTTCGTCGACGGAACCCGACCGCAGTACGGCCGCACCGGCACCGTCGCCGAAGATGACGGACGTGGTCCGGTCCTGCGGATCGAGGATGGTGGAGTAGGTCTCGGAACCGATGACCAGGGCACTGCCCGCGAGACCGGCGGTGATGTGCGCGGCCGCAGAGGCGAGTGCGTAGACGAAACCGCTGCACACCGCGGCGACGTCATACGCCGCGACTCCGTTCAGGCCCAGCCGGGCCGCGACGTCCGGAGCGGTGGCGGGGCACGGGTGGTCGGGGGTGGTGGTGGCCAGCACCACCAGGTCCACCGTGTCCGTTCCCGCGGCCTTCAGCGCCCGCCGCCCCGCCTCGACGGCGAGGTCACCGGTGGACGCCCCGTCACTCCAGTAGCGCTGCCTGATGCCGGTCCGCGACCGTATCCACTCGTCGTCCGTGTCCAGGTGCCGGGACAGCTCCTCGTTGGTGACCAGCCGCGCCGGCAGAGCGGTGCCCAGCCCGGCGAGAACGCCCGCGCCGCTCATGCCGCCGTGACCGGCGCGCGGTCGGTCTCGCTGGTGGTGTCGATCTTCGCGTAGTCCTCCTGGGCCCGGGCGATGGCTTCGTCGATGGACATCTGGGGTGTGAAGTCGTAGATGTCCATGATCTTCTGCAGCCGTTCCGGAATGGTGCCGCCGACGATGTGCACCGGGATCCGCAGTTCGTCGAGGACCTTCAGCAGCATCTCGTCCGCCAGCGAGCGGAAGCGCTCGTTGACGGGCCGGTGGCCGTCCTCGACCAGCGGGAACTCGATGGGCAGGTGGACGAAGGAGTCGTACGAGGCCTTGGCGTGCTGCTTGGCGGGGATGCCCATCTGCTCCATGACCTCGGAGAAGAACCGTATCTCGTCCGTCATCTCGACGTTCTCGAGGTTGACCGAGTCGTTCGGGTTGATGCCCACCAGGACGCGGACGGTCCCGTAGCACCACTCGTGGAGCGAGGACCCGTCGGAGACGAATCCGCCGGGCAGGTGGCTCTCGTTGACCGCGCGCTCCTGGTTGCGTCGCATGATCAGCATGATGATCTCGGGTGCCGTGCACTCTTCGAGGGTTTTCCCCGGCACGGAAATCGGCAGCAGTTCACGCATCGTCTTCGCAGCGCTGCGCGGAAGTCCGGTCAGGTGTGAGACGGCCATGGTGGTCAGGGTCTTGCCCACCGAGTACGTACCGGAAATGGCCAGGTTCATGAGTTTTCTGCTTTCTTTGAGTCTGCGGATCCCGGAAGATCCATGGAAATGAGAAGCGGCGGCTCGTGGGATGCCGCCCGTCCTGCGGGGCGGGCCGGCGGCCGACCGGGTGCGGACAGCGGGTCAGGGCAGGAGGTGGGCGACCGAGCAGCACAGACGCACGCCGAGGAACTCGCCGACGATGTCCGCCGATCGCCAGACCTCACCTTTGCTGGTTTCGAGCCGCTTGCAGCGCTCGAGCCGCGTGGTCACGGTCGAGGTCGCGGGCAGCGGAGCCCGCAGCGGATCGAGTTGGAGCACCGTCTCGCGCATCCACAGCGTGTTGCTCCTGGCGCGTGGCACGTCGTCGAGCGCGTAGAGCAGCACTTGGCCCAGCTGGAGCCCGATGACGAACGCGTCGATCGCGGACGCGCGGTCGTGATGCGCGCCCTCGAGTCCGGCAGCAGGCGAGGGAACGTCCTGCCGTGTGGTCACGCGCACGGCGGCGGCGGCCTCGCGGGTCCGCGGGTCGACCACGACGTCCTCGACGAACTGCCTGCGGGCGGTGAAGCCCTCGCCGAACAGCCGCGGACGCGGGTCACCGAGCAGGTCACGCAGTGATGCGTAGGAGCCGGGGGCCTGGTTCGGGACGCCCGCCTCGTGGCGGATCTCGCACCGCATCCGCAGGGTGCCGACCACGCACTCCACGGTGCTGACGAAGAGGCCGGCCGCCTGGCCGGACGGGCCGGTTGCCACGAGCTGAGCGGTGGCGGCGAAGTCGGCCAGGTCCTCCTCGACCGGGGACGTGCCCGCTTTGATGCGGACCCGCTGGAGCACCGCCCGTGCGCGCTGATCCGGGCTCAGCCCGAGGACATGCGCCAGGTGCACCTCGCTGAGCTGGGCGCCGATCACCAGGACGTCCACGGTGGACAGGTGCGGACGCTGGTCTGCGTCGCCCTTGCGCGACCAGTCCGGGGGGTAACGCACGCTGACGCGGGCATCGGCGCGCGCCGTCTGATCAGGCCCGGGGGCGACGGAGACGTGCCACACCCGGTGCTCGGCCCGTTTGAAACCCTCACCGAAGAAGCGTCTTTCCCTGGGTCCCAGAACGTCGTCGACAGAGCGATGGAACAGTTTCGGCGATATGGAGCCGCTGACTGGCATGCACCCTCCAGTGTTTTCCCGACAGGTGCAATCGATGTGACGCCACTATTCCGGTGTCGCCGGACGGATTTCCAGAGCGAAATTCTGCTGGTACGGCCCATGGTGGTGGTGGGGAAACCAGGAATGCCGGTCTCTTCCGCTCCGGCCCGGGCGTGACGACGATTTTCCTGCACTGGTTCCTGGAGACGAGGAGGACACCTTGGTGAGGCAGATGCTCGCCATCAGTCAGCGCGAATTCGGCGGGCCTGGTGTGCTCGCTGTCGTGAGTGCGGACCGGCCGGCGCCCGGTTTCAACGAGATCCTGGTACGGGTCCATGCTGCCGGCGTCAACCCGGTGGACTGGCGCACCCGCGCGGACGGCGGACTGGGCACCCTCGGCTCCCCGCCGTTCGTGCTCGGGTGGGACGTGTCCGGAACCGTCGAGTCGGTGGGTGTGGGCGTCACGCTCTTCCGGCCGGGCGACACGGTGATCGGCATGCCGGGCTTCCCGCATCCGGCGGGGGCGTACGCGGAGTTCGTGGCGGGCCCCGCACGGCACTTCGTCCAGGCTCCCGACCGGCTGGGCCACCGGGAGTCCGCGGCACTGCCCCTGGCCGGCCTCACGGCGTGGCAGGCACTGACGGACACCGCGAACCTTCGGTCGGGGCAGCACGTACTGGTGCACGGCGCCGCCGGCGGTGTGGGCCACCTCGCGGTGCAGATCGCCAAAGCCCTCGGGGCGAAGGTGACGGGGACCGCCCGACAGTCCCAGCACGGCGGGCTGGTGGCGCTGGGCGCGGATGACGTGATCGACTACGTCAGCGAGGACTTCACCGACAGCGTGCGGGACGTCGATGTCGTCATCGACACCGTGGGCGGAGACTGCGCACTGCGGTCACTGTCCGTGCTGCGGCCGGGTGGCATCTTGGTGACCCTGCCCGGCCCGCCCGAGGACGCGCTGGTCCGGCACGCAGCCGAGCAGGACAAGCGTGCGGTGTTCATGCTGGTCGAACCCGATCGCCAGGGTCTGCTCGCCCTCACCGAGCTGGTCGGTGAGGGGCGGCTTGCGCCGGTGGTGGATACGGTGCTGCCGCTTGCCGAAGCTGCCAAGGCACATGAACTCGCCGAGACGGCACCGAAGTTCGGAAAGATCGTTCTGGACGTCGCCGGAGGCGCGTGAGGCCGGCCGCAGGAGCGGGCGGGCACCGAACGAGCCTGCCCGCTCCCACAGCGCGCGGCCCGGGCCCGCCTCCGCGAAAAACGACCCGGGCCGTGGCGTCACCGCCGTGGACGGCGTCACTGCAGGCTGGTGAGCATTCGTGCGTCGAAGGGGACCAGATCGGCCAAGTGCCCGCCCCGCACCTTGGCGGGCCAGGCGGGATCGGCGATCAGGGCACGCCCCACGGCGACGAGATCGAACTCGCCCTGTGCGAGCCTGTCGGCGACCGCACCGACATCTCCGACGTCGGCTCCCTTGCCGTCGAGATAGGTGAGGAAGTCGCTGTCCTTCAGCCCGACCGAGCCGACCGTGATGACGGGCCGGCCCGTCACCTTCTTGGTCCAGCCGGCCAGGTTGAGATCCGATCCCTCGAATTCGGGCTGCCAGAACCGGCGCGTCGAGCAGTGGAAGGCGTCCACCCCCGCCTGCACCAGCGGGCCGAGCAGGGCCGCGAGTTCGTCCGGGCTGTTGGCGAGCCGCGCCGCGTAGTGCCCGACCTTCCACTGGGAGAACCGCAGGAAGATCGGGAAATCCTCCCCCACGGCGTGACGGCAGGCTCGCACCACCTCGGCGCCGAAACGTGTGCGGGCCGACAGGTCCCCGCCGTAGCGATCGTTGCGCCGATTGGTGACAGCCCAGAAGAACTGATCGATGAGGTAGCCATGAGCGGCGTGCAACTCGATGGCGTCGAACCCGACCTGACGGGCGTCCGCGGCGGCACGGGCGTAGGCGTCGATCACACGCGTGATGTCGGCGTCGCTCATCACGCGCCCCACGGTGCCCGCCTCGGGCTGCGACGGATCGATGCCCGACGGACTGACCAGCTCGAAACCGGCCGGCGAAGCGACGTCCGTCTCCGCGGGAGTCACGCCCCACAGCAGCGGATCCAGACCCACGTGCATGAGCTGGGCGGCGATCCGGCCGCCGGCCGCATGGACTGCCTGGGTCACTCTCGCCCACCCGGCAAGGGCGTCGGCACCGTGGAGACGGGGAACCGCGGCGCGGCGCTCGGACGAGGGGTGCCCGATGGCGGCCCCCTCGGTGATGATCAGGCCCACGCCGTTCCGGGCGCGGCGTGCGTAGTACGCAGCCACCTCGGGCCCGGGTACGCCTTCGGGGCAGAGCTCCCGGGTCATCGGGGCCATGACGATCCGGTTCTCGAGAGCCAGTGATCCCACGGTGAAGGGCCCGAACAGTGGCGCTGCCGTGGCGGAAGGCGGAGCTGTGCTGGGCACGAATCTGTCCCTTCGGATGGCTGGTTCCCGGCCAGGTGGCGCCGTCCGGCCGGTTGCCGGACGGCTCTCCTGCTCGCTCACGCGCTGAGGCCGGCCGCCGCGCGCAGGTCGGCCGGGGTGAACATGTGGGGGAAGAGGACACCGCCCGGGTCGAGTGCGGCGGAGTCGTCGAGGCCTCCCAGATCGACGGGGGTAAATCCCGTGTCGTGAATCAGGCCGGCGACGACATCCTTCGCGCCGGCGTCGTCGCCGGCGTACGCCATCCCCCAGAAGTGCTTCTGCTGCGTGCCGCGCGACCACAGGAGTTCGTCCATGATGTGCGTGAACGCCCGCACGACCGTGGCATCCGGCAGCAGCTTCGCGGCGTGTCGGCCTTGGGTCACGCCCGGGTCGAGGGTGGAGATGATGCGGCCTTCCTCGGACAGGCCCATGGGGTTGGTGGCATCGATGACGAGCTTGCCGGCCAGTCGGTCGCCGACCGTCCGCAGGAGGTCGTCCCAGGCGGCGTAGGGCACCGACAGCAGGAGCACGTCGCTCGTTTCCGCGGTCTCGGCCAGTGTCGTGGCCCGCGCGGCCGGGCCGAGGGCGCCCACGAACTCTGTGAGTTGTTCGGGGGTGCGCGATCCGAACACCACCTCGTGACCGGACACCGCCCAGTGCCGCCCGATCGGGCGACCGATATTGCCCGCACCGAGGACACCGATGCGCAGGGACGTGCGGGTGTTGGTCATGGTGATAACTCCTTCGGGTGCTTTCTGGCTTTCCGTGGGTGTGTACACGCGTCTGCCTGTTCCGGCAGCCGCGCAGCCCTGCAGGCAGTCAGGGAACGGATGTGCCGCTCGGCAGGTCGTGACGTCGTCGGACGACCGGGGACGCGGCGGAGGAACCCTGCGCCAGGAAGGTCAACTGGCCACCAGCCGGAGACCGGTCTCGGCGGAGACGTGCCTGCCCTGGGGCATGTAGAGCATGAGCCGCAGATCCGCGTTCTCTAGAAGCGACAGGATCAGGTGTTCGTAGCGGACGCTTTCCTGACCCGGCGGTCGCACCCGCACACTCGTCGTCGCCGTGTCACAGGTTTCGTGCCGGGCCCAGAGCGCGGCGAAGGCCGGGTCGGTGGCACACAGCTTGCGAGCCATCCTGTCGAACCGCGGATCCTCCGGAAAACGTGCCGCCTGGACACGGAACTGACCGACCAGTCGGGTCGCCAGCTTGTCCCAGTCGGGGTAGCGGGTGCGAACGGACGGCTCGGCGAAGAACGCCGCGAGGTAGTTCCGGCCGCCCGCCTCCACGCCCAGCAGGGACTGTGCCGACTGATTGACCGCCAGGGTGTTCCAGTAGCGGTCGACGACGAAAGCGGGTGCCGGCAGCCAGCCGTCCACGATGAGCTGGAGCCGGGACGTCTCTGTGTGTCCCGCGGTTGCCGGCACCGACTGCGGCGGATTGACCCCGGCCAGCCGGTAGAGGTGCGCCCGTTCGATGTCGTCGAGTCTCAGAGCCTGACTGATCGCGTCCAGAACGCCGTCCGAGACCTTGATATCCCTCCCTTGCTCGAGCCACGTGTACCACGAGGCGCTGACTCCGGCGAGGACCGCGACCTCCTCACGCCGCAGCCCCGGCGTATGCCGCCGACCGGTAGCAAGCAACCCGACGTCGTCGGGTGAAAGCCGTGCTCTGCGGGACCGCAGGAAGTGGCGTAACGCCTCACGCTGCCTTCTGGAACTGCCCACCGTTGAATCTTTGGCCACGTGATCGACGCTAGACAGGACGTTCCCGCACTGTCAAACCTTCCGGAAGGTTTTTTACGACGCGTAACGGAGGGTTAAACAGGGGCACATGGGAGCGGCGGGGAGACGGTGCCCTGGTGCTTCGACCACCACGTCTGCGGCCCCTAGCAGAAATCCGCTCTGGCAGCGCGCGGACCGCCCTGCCGATACTCGCCAGCGAACCGTCCCACCCGACGAAGGAGTTCACCGTGACCGATCAGCAACTCCGCGACCGGTACGAGATCGTTGAGCTGTGCGCCCGCATGGGGTGGCATCTGGACCACTGCGAATGGGACCAGCTCCTCGACCTGTTCACCGACGAGATCCGCCTGGACTACACCAGCCTCAACGGCGGGGAGCCGGTGACGCTCCCGCGCAAGGACGTCATCGGCAAGTGGCGCAGCAACCGCCAAGGCCTCCAGGCCACACAGCACTTGGTCTCCAACCACCTCGTCACCGTCGAGGGAGCCACCGCGCGCGCCACAGCGATGTTCCAGGCCACCCACCTGCTGCCGAACCCGTTCGGTGGTCCGACCTGGACACTGGGCGGCGAGTACCACTACGGCCTGACCCGCACGGCAGACGGCTGGCGCATCAGCGCACTGACCATGAACATCATCTGGGCCGAGGGGAACCGCAACATCAGGGACCTGGCCCTTCAGGACGACTGACTGTCCACCACTCTCCTCCAGGGAGTCCGCATGGCTACGGACGTGACCACGGCAACCGGCAAGCCGCCCACGACGATCAAGGCGCCTCCGCCGATCGACTCAGCCCACTTCCGCCGAGTCCTGGGCCACTTCCCCACCGGGGTGGTAGTGATCACCGCCATCGCCGACGGCGAGCCGGTCGGCTTCGCCGTAGGGTCCTTCGCCTCCGTTTCCCTCGATCCGCCCATGGTCGGCTTCTTTCCCGGCAAGTCCTCGACCAGCTGGCCACTCATTCAGCGTGCCGGCTCGTTCGTGGTGAACGTCCTGGGCGACCATCAGCAGGACGTCTGCCGCGCCTTCGCCACCAGCGGCGGCGACAAGTTCACAGGCATCCGCTGGCACCGCGCCTCCAACGGCGCACCCGTTCTCCAGGACGTCATCGCCTGGATCGAGTGCGACATCGACACGGTCTCCGACGCCGGAGACCACTGGTTCGTCCTGGGCCGCGTACGCGACCTGGCTGCTTCGACGGGCGCTGGGGGCCCGCTGCTCTTCCTCCAAGGTCGATACGCACGTGTCGATGCCGCCATGAGGACCTGACGGAAGTCGTCCTCACCCAGGTGTCGAGGTCGCGCGCGGGATCCTCCGGTCCCGGCCGAACGGTACCGCTGTGCCGCGTACGGGATCTGGTGTGCGGTCACACGGACGTACGGGCGGCTTCCCGAGCGGCTCGGTGCGGGTCGGCACGCCCGCCGAGGCGACCCGCACCGGGTCCTGGGGATCTGCGGGCGCAGCGCTTCACCGCACCTGGGAGCCCGCTTCGAACGCGGCCGGCTCGTCGAACGCACCCCAGGGTTCACGCAGCCCGGCCCGAAACGGCTGGAGACCCGTATCGCCGGGGTTCGCGGAGGTGGTCACCGTCACGTCCGTCATGCCGAGTGAGAGGCCGACGACCTGCCCGAGATCGCGGACGCCTGGCTGTGGGACCACCTGATGCCGATCGCCGGCCCCAAGGGGGGACGGGCAGATCCTCGAAGGGTGGACGCTCGTGAGCGCCCTGGCCGCCAGAACCCAGCGGCTGCGCCTGGGGCTGCTCGTGACGAGCAATCGGATCCGGCCGCCCGCCGTGCTCGGCAAGATCGCCACAACCATCGACGCGATCTCCTGGGGCCGCCTGATCATGGGCCTCGGCGTGGGCGGCACCGTCCAGCCACCCGACGCGGGCGGTGTCACCGGCGAGAACCCGGCCGCCGCGGAGTACGCCGCCTACGGCCTCACGCTCGTCCCGCCCGGCGAAGGCATCGCCCGCATGGAGGAGACCATCGCCATCCTCCGCGGCATGTGGACGCGGGACGTCTTCGACTTCCAGGGGCGCTACTACACCGGGCCCGCCCCTCCTGATCGGGGGCTGGGGCAACCGAACGCTCCGCCTGGTCGCCGAGCACGCCGACATCCGGAACATCCCCGGACCGCCGCACAGCACACTGGACTACATCACCGAGCGCAGCGCCGTCCTGGACGACCACTGCGCCGCCATCGGCCGTGATCCGCGGACGATCACCCGCTCCGTGCAGTACATCGTCTCCTACGACGATCCGGCCGCCGACCGCGAGGCCATCACGGAACTCATCGCCGCAGGCATGACGCACATCGTGCTGAGCCTGCGCAGCCCCTATCCCTCACAGGTCGTGCGATGGCTCGCCGACGAGATCATCACGCCCGTGCTCAGCGCGACCGCAGCCTTCCGCTGACACGGCCGTCCGCGGTAGCCGTCGTCCGCGTACGTGCAGTTCTTCGGCAACCGTGTGGTCCCGCGACGAACAGGCTCAGGCTGCGGCATTCCCGTGGGAGTCGGAGACGAAGGCCAGGATGTGAGGAACCGCCTCACGCAGAGTGACGAAGTGGCGATCCACGCCCTCCACCGCGGCGGCGGCGTTCACCCCCCACACCGTCATTCCGGCGCATAGCCCGGACCGCACCCCGGAAGGGGCGTCCTCGATCACCAGGCAGTCTCCCGGCTCGGCTCCGAGCTGCTCAGCGGCCAGCAGATACGGTGCGGGCGAGGGCTTGCCCTCCTCGACAGCAGCCGCGTCCACGATCACCCCCGGCATCGGCAAGCCCGTCCGCAGGAAACGGCCGCGTACCCGGTGCTCGTAGTTCGAGGTCACGAGCGCCCAGGACGTCAGTGGCAGGCCGTGCAGCAGCTCCGACGCGCCGTCGAAGGCCGCGTAGACGCCGGATCGGACGTCCTCGTCCTCCAGCTCATGCAGCGTGGCCAGACACTCGCGCGGATCCCGGTCCGCAGCGACCTGGGCGAACGTCTCTGTCGGCCGCGTCCGCAGAGCCACCCGGTAGACCTCGTCCGCATCCAGCCCGAACCGCTCCGCCCAAGTCCTCCAGACCTCGCGCTGGTTGCTCACCGCGTCGATCAACGTGCCGTCGACGTCGAACAGCACGCACTTCATGCGGCCCGGCCGCGTAGGTTCACTGGACATCCGCCGATCATGCCAGGCTGCGCGGCAAGCGATGGCGGGGATGGCGGGGACAGTTCACAGTCTGAGGGCACGCCACACAGGCTGTCGCGTGACCGGAAAAATCGCTGTCGAAGTTGACCGATGGCGAGCCTCGGGCCGGACCGCGGCATCCAGACCTGACTGGCCATCAGCTGACTCGCCAACGGGTCAGCATAAGACCGCTCGAACATGGTTACAGATGACGGCAGGCGCACATCAGCCCATGTGCGTGATCCCTGCGCTGACCTGGGGAAACGCCGGTTCCAGGCGGAGCTGGTCGAGTGAGGAGCGAGCCGTGTTCTACTACCTGCTCAAGTACGTGGTCCTGGGCCCGCTGCTCAGAGTGGTCTTCCGGCCCCGGATCGAAGGCCTGGAGCACGTGCCCGCGTCGGGGCCGGCGATCATCGCCGGGAACCATCTGTCCTTCTCCGACCACTTCCTGATGCCGGCGATGCTGAAACGCCGCATCACCTTCCTCGCCAAGGCGGAGTACTTCACCGGCCCCGGGGTGAAGGGCCGGCTCACCGCGTTCTTCTTCCGCAGCGCCGGGCAGATCCCGGTGGACCGCTCCGGCAAGGACGCGGGGCAGGCCGCGATCCGTGAGGGGCTCGGGGTGCTGCGCAGGGGGGAGCTGCTCGGCATCTACCCGGAGGGCACCCGTTCGCACGACGGCAGGCTGTACAAGGGCAAGGTCGGGGTCGCCGTCATGGCCCTGACGGCAGGGGTGCCGGTGGTGCCGTGCGCGATGATCGGCACGTTCGAGGCACAGCCGCCCGGGAAGATCGTCCCCAGGATCCGCCCGGTGACCATCCGCTTCGGCGATCCCCTGGACTTCTCACGCTATGCCGGCATGGAGCACGAGAAGGCCGTGCTGCGGGCGGTCACCGACGAGATCATCTACGCCATCCTGGCACTGTCCGGGCAGGAGTACGTCGACGAGTACGCCGCCGTCGTCAAGGAACGGCAGGCGGCGGAGCAGAACGCGAAACGCAGGTTCCCTCGGGCGCCGCTCAGCTGACCTCTGCCGTCGGCAGAAAGAAGGGAGCGGGCCGGGGCCGGATGCCTAGGCTCGCCGTATGAAGACAGCTGTGGTGATCGGGGCGAGCGGGCAGATCGGGCGCCCGGTGGTGGAGGCGCTGACGCGGGACGGCTGGGCGGTGACGGCCGCCTCGCGCGGCGGCGGCCGGGACGCGGTGTGGGACGACGGGGTGCGGACGGTCCGGCTGGACCGCGCCGACGGCACGGCCCTCGCCGCGGTGGTGGGCGACGGCTGCGACCTGCTGGTCGACGTGGTCGCCTACGACGCCGGGCACGCGCGGCAGGTGACGGGGCTCGCGGGCCGGATCGGCTCGGCGGTGGTGATCTCCAGTGTGTCCGTGTACGAGGACGGCGCGGGACGGGGCTTCGACACGATGGGCGAGCCGGACGGCTTCCCGGACTACCCGGTGCCGGTCCCCGAGACCCAGCCGGCCGTCGCTCCGGGTGAGGCCACCTATAGCACCCGCAAGGCCGCACTGGAGCGGGAACTCCTCGACTGCGGCGCCGACTTGCCGGTCACCGTGCTGCGGGCGGGCGCGGTGCACGGGCCGTACAGCCCGCTGCCGCGCGAGCTGTACTTCGTGAAGCGCAGGCTGGACGGGCGGCACGACCGGGTGCTGGCGTACCGGGGCGAGAGCCGGTTCCATCCGGCGAGCGTCCGGAACATCGCCGAGCTGGTGCGGCTGGCGGCGGCCCGGCCGGGCTCCCGGGTGCTGAACGCCTGTGACGGTCAGGCGCCGACGGTCGCCGGGATCGGTGCCGCGATCGACGCCGTGATGGGGGTGGAGACCCGCACCGTGTACCTCGACGGGCCGCCGGAGGGCTCGGTGGGGCGGACGCCGTGGTCGGTGCCGCGGCCGGTGGTGTGCGACATGTCCGCCGCCGAGCGGGAGTTGGGCTACCGGCCGGTGGTGTCGTACGCCGAGAGCCTGCCGGAGACGGTGGAGTGGCTGACCGGGGCGCTGCGCGGCCGGGACTGGCGGGAGGTCTTTCCGCTGCTCGCCCAGGTCTACCCGGACCTGTTCGACTACGCGGCGGAGGACGCCTGGCGCACGGCATAGCGGTCGCTCGGGGCTAGGTCCTGTCGTCAAACTCCCGTCGTCCGCCCGGAGGGCGGGCCGCGCGGCGTCAGGTGCGTGCTCTCGGCGTGCCGGGCCCCGGCCCTC
>NZ_JBFATL010000053.1:0-50304 GCF_040678315.1 Streptomyces sp. NPDC052721
CGCCACCATGCACAACCTCGCCATGGCAAGGTGAAACAGCAGGTCAGCCATCACCCCGACACGCCGCCACCCAGCCTTCTGCAACACCCTTTAGGCGTCACGGCCGAAGCAAGCGCGGCGACAACGCTCCGCAGGGCACCAGATCCAGCTCCGCCCCCGCCTCCCGCAAGTCGGTCAGCACCAGTTCGTCGTACATCAGCAGACCGGACTGCTCGGGCCACATCACCGCCCACAGCCACATCCCGAGCGCCTCACCGGCGAAGACGGCGCGGTCGTCAGGGGTGCGGTAGACGTGCCAGAGCGGGGTGGGGCGGCCCGCGGCCAGCACCTTGGCCTCCGGGGGCTTCTCCACGTTCATGTACGACCCCGGGTCCGGGCCGTCGATGCCGGCGTAGTGCGCGCCGAGGCCGACGCCCAGCTCCTCGGCGATCAGGATCAGCTCACCCGGGCCGCCGAGCGGTCCGGGTCCCGAGCAGGCGACCGCGGTCGCCCGGCCGCCGCTGCGGTCGTCGCCGGCGTACGCCACACCCGTGAACAGCCAGCCGACCGGCAGCGGCCACGGCATCCACACCGGCACCTGCGTGCGGTGGACCACGACGTTGAGCGCCTCGACGCTGGGCGGGATCACGGGCTGCAGCGGATACACCGTGCCGTGTGCATCGCACTGCCACGCATCGGCGAAGAGTCCGGGAGCCCTGACGCGGCCACCGCACCTCGGGCAACTGGGTTCGCCCCTCATAGGGCTCCACGGTCCTACCCCTGCCCGCCCACGTCAAGGACGATCACCCGTCCGGACCGAAGAGCCGTCCCGATGCCCCGCCGGCCATGATAGATGCACTTTGCATTAATTAGCCGAGCTAACTTACTATGTGCGTAACCCAACTATCTATGTGAGGACGGGAGAAGCACATGGACCCCTTCGATGCGGGAGCCGGCGGCCTCCTGCGGCAGCCCAAGGCGGTCTGGGCCACGGCCGGCGCCTCCGTCGTCGCCTTCATGGGCATCGGCCTCGTCGACCCGATCCTGCCGTCGATCGCGCAGGGCCTGCACGCCACCGCGAGCCAGGTGTCCCTGCTCTTCACCTCGTACTTCCTGATCACCGCCGTCGCGATGCTGCTGACCGGCTTCGTCTCCAGCCGCATCGGCGGGCGCCGGACCCTGCTGCTCGGTCTCGCCTTCGTGGTCGTCTTCGCGGGCCTGGCCGGCACCTCCGGCTCGGTCGGCCAGCTCGTCGGGTTCCGGGCCGGCTGGGGGCTCGGCAACGCGCTCTTCGTCTCCACCGCCCTCGCGGTGATCGTCGGCGCGGCGGCCGGGGGCAGCGCGGCGGCGATCCTGCTCTACGAGTCCGCGCTCGGCCTCGGCATGGCCTGCGGCCCGCTGCTCGGCGCCGTCCTCGGCAACGTCAGCTGGCGCTACCCCTTCTTCGGCACGGCCACGCTGATGGCGATCGGCTTCCTGTGCATCACGGCGTTCCTGAAGGAGCAGCCGAAGCCGGCCCGGAAGACCTCGGTCCTGGACCCGCTCAAGGCGCTCGGCCACGGCGGCCTGGCCTCGGCGGCGGTCTCGGCGTTCTTCTACAACTACACGTTCTTCACCGTGCTGGCCTTCACGCCGTTCGTGCTGAACATGACGCCGTACCGCTCGGGCGCGGTCTTCTTCGCCTGGGGTGTGCTGCTCGCCGTCTTCTCGGTGATCGTCGCCCCGCGCATGCAGGCCCGGTTCGGCTCGCTGAAGGTGCTCGGCGGCTCGCTGGTGCTGCTGGCGGCGGACGTGCTCGTGCTCGGCTACGGCGGTCACACCGCGGCCGTCGTCTGCACGATCCTGTCCGGCGCCTTCATCGGCGTGAACAACACCGTCTACACCGAGCTGGCGCTCGGGGTGTCGGACGCCCCGCGCCCGGTGGCGAGCGCGGGCTACAACTTCGTCCGCTGGTTCGCCGCCGCGGCGGCGCCCTACTTCGCGCCGAAGATCGAGGAGTGGACCGACACGCACGTCCCGTTCGTGGTCGCGGCCGTCACGGCGGTGCTGGGCGCGCTCGTGGTCGTCGTACGGCGCCAGGCCCTGACACACCGAGCCGAGGAGCGGGAGCCGCAGCACGCCACCGAGGACGGGGTCGGCGTCTTCGCCAACTGACCGGATCCTGCCTTGTGTTGGTGAGATCGGTCACTCGGTGGCCGGTGCCGGGTCAGTCCAGCGGGACGGATCCGCGGGCGGGGTCCCTCAGATCCGTCCCGTTCGCGAGCCAGCGTTCCTGGAGGGCCTGGGCGCCGTGCACCCGCTTCCAGGCGGCCTCGTTCGGGGTCATCGGCAGCAGCGGCAGGAACCGTACGGGGTCCATCGGGGCGTCCAGCTCCAGGTCCTGAACCAGCCCGCCGGGCTCGCCCACCAGCACGGAGGTGAAGGGGGCGCCGGGCCACAGCGGCTCGCCCACGTCGAGCGAGGCGCCCGGGGTCACCACCAGGCCCTCCACCTGCGGAGTCGCGGCCAGCACGGCGAGCGGGCGGAGCACCTTGTCGGTGTCGGCGAGGCCCGCGCGGACCGACAGCACGAGTTCGGCGCGGGGGCCCTTGACCGGGTCGGCGAGCATCGCCGCGGGATCCGTCATGGGGTGCTGGGACATGCCGAGGGTGGCGTACCGGACGACGTCCCCCTCCTGGAAGCGGAACACCTCGATGCGGTCCGTGCCGAGGAAGGTGACCGCGGCGCGGGCGTCCGGTTCACCCAGCGCGGTGGTCAACCGGGCCTCGACCAGAGGAAGAACATCAGCCATGCGCTGAGCATAGAACTCGTCACCAGCGGGCAAAGCGGCGCCTTGACAGCACGGGCGGCTGGTACTCTGAGCCGGTGGTTCGGGGCCCGGCACGCCGAAGCGTGCCATCGGGTCCGGACGCCGATGGGACTCCCTTACGAGGGACCGGCCGGAGGAGGTGGGGCTGTCATGGATCGAAGTCGACCGTGCAGTACCACTCGCTCTTCCGGCTGCTGATGTAGTTACCGGCTGGCCGCCGCCTTCCCTTGCGCTTCGTCGTTCGGAAGAGCACTTCGTTTCGCTTTGCCTGATCTGTCTGACCTGAATCAGTTCTGCGTCAGCAGCGAACTCGCCACCATGACGGTGCGGTGCTCCCCGCTTTGTGGACGTGCCAAACACACGCACTCAGGACGTCCCCATTCCGGGTAGTTCCACCCGTCGCCGCGTGCCCTCGCTGCCCGCCCGCGAAGGAGCCTGCCCATGTCGATGATCCGCGACCTGCGCGCCGTGGTCCGCCCGTCGTCCCGTGTCTCGCTGCGCAAGGACACCAGCACGTCGTACGACGCCACGCGCGCCCCCGGCACGCCCTCGGCCGTCGTCGACTGCGCCGTCTACCGCGACGGCGCCCGCGTGCAGAGCCCGGGGCCGCTCAGCCCGCAGGAGGCCATGCGGCTGGTGCGCCGCGACGGCGGCTTCGTCTGGATCGGGCTGCACGAGCCGACCGAGGCGGAATTCGCCGGTATCGCGAGCGAGTTCGGACTGCACCCGCTGGCCGTCGAGGACGCGGTGCAGGCGCACCAGCGGCCGAAGCTGGAGCGGTACGACGACTCGCTGTTCACCGTCTTCAAGACCATCCACTACGTCGAGCACGACCGGCTCACCGCCAACAGCGAGGTCGTGGAGACCGGCGAGGTGATGTGCTTCACCGGCCGGGACTTCTTCATCACCGTCCGGCACGGCGGCCAGGGTTCGCTGCGCGCCCTGCGGCACCGCCTCCAGGACGACCCCGAGCTGCTCGCCAAGGGCCCCTCCGCCGTGCTGCACGCCATCGCCGACCATGTCGTGGACGGCTACATCGCGGTCGCCGACGCGGTGCAGGACGACATCGACGAGGTGGAGACCGAGGTGTTCTCACCCGGCCGACGGGGCGGGGTCTCGCGCGGTGTGGACTCGGCGCGGATCTACCAGCTCAAGCGGGAGGTACTGGAGTTCAAGCGGGCGGTTGCGCCGCTGCTGCGGCCGATGCAGCTGCTGAGCGAGCGGCCGATGCGGCTGATCGACCCGGACATCCAGAAGTACTTCCGGGACGTCGCCGACCACCTCGCCCGGGTCCAGGAGCAGGTGCTGGGCTTCGACGAACTGCTCAACTCCATCCTCCAGGCCAACCTCGCGCAGGCCTCCGTCGCGCAGAACGAGGACATGCGCAAGATCACCGCGTGGGCGGCCATCATCGCCGTACCGACGATGGTGTGCGGGGTGTACGGCATGAACTTCCAGTACATGCCCGAGCTGCACTGGAAGTACGGCTACCCGGTGATCATGGGCATCACGGCCGCGCTGTGTCTGGGCATCCACCGCACGCTGAAGCGCAACGGCTGGCTGTGAGCGGGCCGGTACGGCCTGGTTAGGCTGGGGCACATGACAAGCGAGCTGCTCGACCGGGCCCTCATCGAGGAGGCCGCGAAGAAGTCCGGCCTGATCTGGGTCAGGGGCGCCGGGGTGCCGGCCGCGCGTGCGCTGTGGCACGTGTGGCACGAGGGCGCGGTCTGCGTGGTCGGTGACGGGCCCGGTGAGCAGCCGCTGGAAGGGCTGGCCGACGCGGGCTCCGCCGAGGTGAGCGTGCGCAGCAAGGACAAGGGCGGCCGGCTGGTGACGTTCGCGGTGACCGTGTCCGAGCTGCCGTCGGGCTCACCGGAGTGGGAGGCCGCCGTCGCCGAGCTGAAGGGCAAGCGGCTGAACGCCCCCGACGCCGAGCGGATGCCGGCCCGCTGGGCCCGCGAGTGCCGGGTGCTCCGCCTGACACCGACGGGGTCAGTGGCCCCGCTGCCGGACGGCAACCTGGCGGAACGCCCGGTCCCGACCCCGGCGACCACCCGCAGACCGGCACCGGCGGGCCTGCCGAAACTGTTGCTCAAACGCCGGAAGAGGAAGTGACCGGCCGCACCTGCGGCAACCGTCCTACGGCGTCAGCCCTCCCCTAGGACGTCGGCAGCTGTCTGCCGTAGTCCACCGTTTCCGACCTGGCCGGTTCCTCGACGGTGAAGTTCTTGCCCCAGTCGGAGAAGCGGAGCGTCCCCGCGTCGCCGGCGCGGACCAGGCGCAGGGGATAGGGCGTGCCCTGGAGGGACACGTCCAGCGTGCCGCCGGAGCCCTTGTCGCCGGTGATGCGGATCGTGCGGGTACCCGCCCCGTCGGTGTGGTGGCCGTCCGTCGCCAGCGTGCCGTGCAGCGTGAGCAGACCGTCGAGGAGGACGTCCTTGTCCGTGAAACCGCTGAACTTCTTGTACGAGGGATCCCCCTGCGGCACCTTCACGTACTTGCCGTCCAGCTTGCCCGCGGCGCCGTCGTTGCCGTCGGCGTGGTTCCAGAAGTCCGCGTCGGCCTTGAGGTACAGCTCCTTGCCGACCCGCAGCAGCTTGAAGGTCGCCCCCTGCGAGGTCACCGACCCGGTGCCGCCCGCGTCCTTGAGCCGCATGTCCAGCCGGTACGTACGGCCACCGACGACCACGGTCCCGGCCAGCCGTACGGCCGACGCCGCCTCCGCCGCCGCCCGCGTCTTCGCCTGGATCCTGCCGGCGGGCAGCTTGCCCACGCCGTTGGTGCCCGCGTCCGGATCGTCGCCGCCGCACCCCGACAGCGCCATCGCTCCCGTCACGGCCAGTGCGCAGGTCCCGGTCAGCAGCGCGGTCCGGCGGGTACGGACCCGGGGCATCGCAGTCACAGGTGAGGTCGCCTTTCTGACGGTTCCTGAGCGGCGTACCGCAGCGTACCGGTGCGCTGCCCGCCCGGCGGAGCCAGTCCGTCCGGACCCCCCACCAGGGCGTATCCGAGCGGTACGGGCTAGCCTGAAGCGCACCCGTGCGGGCAAAACCGAGCAAATTCCACCCACAGCAGTCCTCAGCGACTCCCCCGCAGACTCCCAGCGATTCCCAGGCAAAGGAAGCAGAGCCATGGCAGCCGGCGCCCCCCGGATCTTCGTCTCGCATCTCGCCGGGGTTCCCGTCTTCGATCCGACCGGCGACCAGGTGGGTCGCGTCCGCGATCTGGTCGTCATGCTGCGCGTCGGGCGACGTCCCCCGCGCGTCCTCGGGCTGGTCGTCGAGCTGTCCACCCGGCGCCGTATCTTCCTGCCCATGACCCGGGTCACCGGCATCGAGTCCGGCCAGGTCATCACCACCGGCGTGGTCAACGTCCGCCGCTTCGAGCAGCGGCCCACCGAGCGGCTGGTCTTCGGCGAGCTGCTGGACCGGCGCGTGACGCTGGTGGAGACCGGCGAGGAGGTCACCGTCCTCGACGTGTCCGTGCAGCAGCTGCCCGCCCGCCGGGACTGGGAGGTCGACCGCGTCTTCCTGCGCAAGGGGCGCAAGGGCGGCGCCTTCCGGCGGGCCAAGGGGGAGACGCTGACCGCCGAGTGGTCCGCCGTCACCGGGTTCTCCCTGGAGGAGCACGGGCAGGGCGCCGAGAGCCTGCTCGCCACCTTCGAGCAGCTGCGCCCCGCCGACCTCGCCAACGTCCTGCACCACCTCTCCCCGAAACGGCGGGCCGAGGTCGCCGCCGCCCTGGACGACGACCGCCTCGCCGACGTGCTCGAAGAGCTGCCGGAGGACGACCAGATCGAGATCCTCGGCAAGCTGAAGGAGGAGCGCGCGGCGGACGTGCTGGAGGCGATGGACCCGGACGACGCGGCCGACCTGCTCGCCGAACTGCCCGAGGCGGACAAGGAGCGGCTGCTGAGCCTGATGCAGCCCGCCGACGCGGCCGAGATGCGCCGCCTGATGTCGTACGAGGAGCACACGGCCGGCGGTCTGATGACGACGGAGCCGATCGTGCTGCGGCCCGACGCCACCGTCGCCGACGCGCTCGCCCGGGTCCGCAACCCGGACCTGTCCCCCGCCCTCGCCGCCCAGGTCTACGTCTGCCGCCCGCCCGACGAGACACCCACCGGCAAGTACCTGGGCACCGTCCACTTCCAGCGGCTGCTGCGCGACCCGCCGTACACGCTGGTCAGCTCGCTCGTGGACGACGATCTGCAGCCGCTGTCCCCGGACGCGTCCCTGCCGATCATCGCCGGGTTCTTCGCTACGTACGACATGGTGGCGGCGCCCGTGGTGGACGAGTCCGGGTCGCTGCTCGGCGCGGTGACCGTGGACGACGTACTGGACCACATGCTGCCCGAGGACTGGCGGGAGACGGAGTTCCACCTCGAAGAGGGACTCGATCAAGGAGAGGGGGCGGCCACGCATGGCTCCTGAGCGCGAGACCGCGACCCGCGAGCGGCATCCGGTGGGCGCCACGGCCGCCGGCCGGCCCCGGACCATCCGGCTGGACCAGCCGCGCGCGCCGCGCCGCCGGATCCTGCCCGAGTGGGACCCGGAGGCCTTCGGCCGGCTGTCGGAGAAGATCGCCCGGTTCCTGGGCACCGGGCGCTTCATCGTCTGGATGACGGTCGTCATCATCGTGTGGGTGGTGTGGAACGTCGCCGCGCCCCGCCATCTGCGCTTCGACGAGTACCCGTTCATCTTCCTGACCCTGATGCTGTCCCTGCAGGCGTCCTACGCGGCCCCGCTGATCCTTCTCGCGCAGAACAGGCAGGACGACCGCGACCGGGTCAACCTGGAACAGGACCGCAAGCAGAACGAGCGGTCCATCGCCGACACCGAGTACCTGACCCGGGAGGTCGCCGCCCTGCGCACGGGCCTGGGCGAGGTGGCCACCCGTGACTGGATCCGCTCGGAGCTCCAGGACCTGGTCAAGGAGCTGGAGGAGCGCCGCCGCCACGACGGGCACCCAGGTCACGTCGTATTCCCGGCGGAACGGGCAGAACTACCGCCGGGACGTGACACAGACGACCGCTGAGGGGCATCCCGGACGCCCCTCGGCGCGCCGTACCATCGTCCTTATGGCTACGGAAGACGCGGTGCGCGAGGCACTGGCGACGGTGAACGACCCCGAGATCAACCGCCCGATCACCGAACTCGGGATGGTCAAGTCGGTGGACATCGGCGCGGACGGAGCGGTCGCGGTCACCGTGTACCTGACGGTGTCCGGCTGCCCGATGCGCGACACCATCACGCAGCGCGTCACCGAGGCGGTGTCCCGGGTCGAGGGCGTCACCCGCGTCGACGTCACCCTGGACGTGATGAGCGACGAGCAGCGCAAGGAGCTGGCGGCGGCCCTGCGCGGCGGCCAGGCCGAGCGCGAGGTCCCCTTCGCCAAGCCGGGCAACCTCACCCGGGTCTACGCGGTCGCGTCCGGCAAGGGCGGCGTCGGCAAGTCCTCGGTGACGGTGAACCTGGCGGCGGCGATGGCCGCCGACGGCCTGAAGGTCGGCGTCGTCGACGCGGACATCTACGGCCACAGCGTGCCGCGCATGCTGGGCGCCGACGGCCGGCCCACCCAGGTCGAGAACATGATCATGCCGCCGTCCGCGAACGGCGTGAAGGTCATCTCCATCGGCATGTTCACGCCGGGCAACGCGCCGGTCGTGTGGCGCGGCCCGATGCTGCACCGCGCCCTGCAGCAGTTCCTCGCGGACGTCTACTGGGGCGACCTGGACGTCCTGCTGCTGGACCTCCCGCCCGGCACCGGCGACATCGCGATCTCCGTCGCACAGCTGGTCCCGAACGCCGAGATCCTGGTCGTGACGACCCCGCAGCAGGCGGCGGCCGAGGTGGCCGAACGGGCCGGCTCCATCGCCGTACAGACCCACCAGAAGATCGTCGGCGTGGTCGAGAACATGTCCGGCCTGCCCTGCCCGCACTGCGGCGAGATGGTCGACGTCTTCGGCACGGGCGGCGGCCAGCTGGTCGCCGACGGCCTCACCCGCACCACGGGCGCTTCCGTTCCCGTCCTCGGCAACATCCCGATCGACGTCCGCCTCCGCGAGGGCGGCGACGAGGGCAAGCCGGTCGTGCTGACCGACCCGGACTCCCCGGCGGGTTCCGCGCTGCGCGCGATCGCCGGCAAGCTGGGCGGGCGGCAGCGGGGGCTTGCGGGGCTGTCGCTGGGGATCACGCCGAAGAACAAGTTCTAGGTCTGCCACGACGCAGGGGCGCCGTCTTCACGGACGGCGCCCCTGCGTCGTACCCGGCGCGCTCGACGGCCGTCCCGGTCGTCCGCGCGCCCCGGCAGGGACCGGGACGCGCCAGTGGGAAAGCGAGCCGCGCCGGCCGCATCAGTGGCTGGTCACCGCGGGCACGCCGGGCCCGGCCCGTCAGGCGTAGGCGGCGATGTCCTTGATCGCGGCGAAGCCCAGCCCGTACGCGCTCATCCCCCGCCCGTACGCGCCCAGGTGGACCCCCGCCTCCGTGGTGCCGGCCAGCACCCAGCCGTACTCGGACTCCCGGTAGTGGAACGAGGCGGACACCCCGTCGACGGGCAGGGAGAGCCGGGACCACTCCGGGCCCTCCAGGTCGTCGGCCAGGGCCCACGCCGTTTCCGTCTGCTGGTCCAGCCAGTCGTCCCGCAGGCTGTGGTCCATCTGCCCGGGCCAGGTGAACGACAGCAGCCCCACCCCGGCCAGCCACGCCGCCGAGGACACCGACGTCGCCTCCAGCAGCCCCGTGCCGTCGGCGCTCCGCCGGGACGGCTGCGCGGCGACGGTGACCACGACCGCGAACTTCTCCCGGGGCTCGCCGGCGGAGGCGGTCTCACCCCGCACCGAGGGCTCGTCGCCGTGCCCGATCGAACCGTGCTCGACGGCGCCGTCGGCGGCCGTGCCGACCTGCATCAGCCAGCGCGGCCCCGTGAACGCCTCGTCGAGCCCGTACCACGGGAAGGGCGCCCGCAGGTAACCGTCGACCGTACGCCGGGCGGAGGGGAGTTGCTGTCCGCCCTCCGCGGCCGGCACCTGCGCGCCCACCCGACTCGTCGTCTCCATCTGCCCGGACGCCTCCTCGCTCTCGTCGGACCGGGGTGGCCCGCCCCCCATTCGGGCGTACGCGTCCGGTCCGCACAACAACTCGGCAGCATATCCACACCGGTGAAGGCAGCAGGGCAGGCGCTGGATGCGTGGGTCGCGCGAACGGCCAGTCCAGGTGGTGTACGAGGGGTGCGCGTTATGAAACGCGTCACGTGCGCGGCGTGCGTCCGCGTGTCGGCGGGGAGGAGCGCCCGGCGGACGCGCTTACGTGGCGTCCGCGTCGAAGGGCGGGCGCTCGTCGTCCCCGGGCGTCTCCGGCTTCTTGGTCATGTCGACGCGTCCGCCGGAGGACGGCGCGGACGACGAGGAAGAGGCCGAGGAGGAAGACGAGGGGGACGAACCGTCACGGCCGTGGACCGCGTCCGTGACCTCCGCCATCTCCTTCTTCAGGTCGAAGCCGTTGCGGATCTCCTTGAGCCCCAGCTCGTCGTTGTCCAGCTGCTTGCGGATGAACGTCTTGGGGTTGAGATCCTCGAACTCGAAGTCCTTGAACTCGGGACCCAGTTCGTTACGGATGTCCTGCTTCGCACTCTCCGAGAACTCGCGGATCTTCCGGATCGTGCGCATCACGTCCTGGATGACCTTCGGGAGCTTGTCCGGACCGAAGACGAGCACGGCGAGCACGATGATCGTCACCAGCTCCAGTGGTCCTATGTCATTGAACACCTGACGCTCCTTGCGATGTCCTCGGTCGCTCAACGGTACCCGGCGTTCCTGTCCGACCGGTACCGTCCCGAGGTGAGACTTGTGTCAGTTCCGCTCCGACGCGCCCAGCACGAGTGACACCTCCCGCTCGGTACCGTCACGCTCGACCGTCAGCCGCAGCCGGTCCCCCGGCCGATGGGCGCGGATCTTGACGATCAGCTCCTCACCGGTGTGGACGCGCTCACCCCCGACCTCGGTGATGACGTCGCCCGCCTTGAGCCCGGCCCGCTCGCCGGGGCCGCTCCGGGTGACGGCGGGACCGCCGCTCGCGCTCTTGCTGTCGATACGGGCGCCGTCACCGGTGAATCCCATGTCGAGGGTGACGCCGATCACCGGGTGCGTGGCGCGGCCGTCGTTGATCAGTTCCTCGGCGACGCGCTTGGCCTGGTTGACGGGTATGGCGAAGCCGAGGCCGATGGACCCGGCCTGGCCGCCGTCGGCGTCGGAGCCGCTGCCTGCGGAGCGGATGGCGGAGTTGATGCCGATGACCTGGGCCCGGGAGTCGAGCAGCGGACCGCCGGAGTTGCCCGGGTTGATGGGGGCGTCGGTCTGGAGGGCGTCGACGTACGACACATCGCTGCCGTCGCTCGTCTCCCCACCGGCGGTGATCGGCCGTTCCTTGGCGCTGATGATGCCGGAGGTGACCGTGTTGGCGAGGTCGAAGGGGGCGCCGATGGCGACGACCGGGTCGCCGACCTTGACGTTGTCGGAGTTGCCGAGGGGCAGCGGGGTGAGTCCGTGGACGCCGTGCACCTGGACCACGGCGAGGTCGTAGCCGCTGTCCCGGCCGACGACCTCGGCCTTGACGGTGTCGCCGCTGCTGAACGTCACGGATATCTCGCCGCCCGTCCCGGCGGGCTCGACCACGTGGTTGTTGGTGAGGATGTGCCCCTCGGTGTCGAGCACGAAGCCGGTGCCGGTACCCGCCTCGTCGGCCCCTCGGACGTGCAGCGTGACCACGCTGGGCAGGGCGCGGGCGGCGATCCCGGCCACACTGTCCGGCGCCCGGCCGGCCGGCACGCTCCCGGCCTGCGGCAGCCGTACGTCGTCGCCGAGGCCCTCGCGCTGGACATAGGCGCCGACGACTCCGCCGACGCCCGCGGAGAACAGGGCGACGACCAGGGTCCACGCGAACAGGATCCGCCGCGCGCTCTTCTTGCGCTGCTGCTCCGTCGGCACGCCCGCACCGGTCTGCTGCAGTGGCCCCCGGGCCGGCGCCTGCTCCTCGGCGGAACCGGCGGCCCAGGGGTCGTAGCGGCTCCAGGGGTCGGCGGCCTGTGGTGCGGGGGCGGTGCCCGGAGGGACGGAGGCGGTCGGCGCCGGTGCGGGGCCGGGTACCTGCGGCGCGGGCGCGGAAGGCACGGGCGCCGTGGGCGCGGCCATCGGTGGAGCCGCCGGCGCGGATACGGCCGTCCCGTGTGCCGGGGTCGCCGCCGGATGCTGCACCGGCGGTGCGGGCGCCCAGGGACCGGGTTCGCCGTACGGCGGGGTGCCGTACGGGTCGGGGTCGTGCAGCGGCTTGGGCCGCTCCGCGGAAGCCGCCCAGGTGGTCTCCCCGGTCGCTACGGCGCCTCCCGAGGCATCTCCCCCGGTGTCTGCGCCCATACCTTCCCCGTGCGTCTGCCCTCCGTCCGCGTCGGCCGGACGCCGCGTCGGCTTGGCCAGCTCGAAGTCGCCGTCCGATCCGGTGGCTTCCGGTGCGGCAGCCTCGGCGGCTCGGATCCGGTCGGCCGGTGTCACCTTCGCCGCCCCCTCCGATCCGTCCGCCGACCGGACACGGTTCCCCTCGTTCATGCTCTCCCCACGGCTGGGCCGCGACCGCGCGCTGCCGCGGCCATGGAACGTCGTCCACCGCCCCGGGTCGTCGCCGCGGGAGCGGTCTCACTGGATTCAACCAGGTTCGCGGGCAGGGGCGCAGTGGCCGGTCAGGGCGACTGGTGGGGCACGGCAGGAGCGGCCGGGGAAGCCGGAGCGACAGGAGGGGCCGAGGCAGCGGGGGCAGCGGGGGTGGTGTCGGGGACGGGGGCGGACAGCAGGCCGGAGCCGGCGACTCCGGGGGTGGTGGACCAGTCGGCGAGCGGCAGGGCCACGGTCTCGTCGAGCGGGCGTATCAGCGGGGAGACGGCGGCCACACCGACCAGCATCGGCGCGGTCACGGAGCGCACCGGCTCTGTCCGGTCCTGCCCGGCGGCGGGGGACGGCACGCCGGGCATGAGCGGCGCGGCCAGGGTGGTCGGCGCCGCCGGGGCCGGTCCGAGCAGCGCACCGCCCTGGGCGAGCAGTGGTCCCACCGGGCGGCGGCGCTGGCTGTCCGGCGTGGCCGCGCCTCCGCCCGCGCCGGTTCCGGCCGAGCGGGCCGGGGTCACATTGCTGCCGGTGCCGGAGCCGCCGCGGGCGTCCGTGGTCAGGTCGCCGGGGAGGGTGGTGGTGACGCCGCCGAGAGCGACCGCGGCCAGCGACACCGCGCCGGCGGCGGCGAACGCGAACCGCAGCCCGCGCGAGGCGGAGCGTCCGTCGTCCGGGCGCCCGACGGGATGGATGCGGAAGCCGCGGTCCTCGGGTGCGACGGCACGGTCCGCGCGGGCCGGGAGGAAGCCGGGTGCGCGGGCGGGGACGTACCCGAACGGGAGGCGCTCGCCGCGCCTCACTCCGAACGGCCCGGAGGCGCCGGTGGGTCCCGGGGCGGGGCCGTGGCCGAGGAATCCGCCCCCGGGCGACGGCGTACCGCCGCCGTCCAGGTCACCTCCCCCGGGGAGGCCCTGGAGGCGGGCCAGGAAGCTCGCCGAGGGCGGGGGCGGGGCGGCCTCCGCGAACACGTTCTTCAGCGCGCGCTGGGCGTCCGCCTCCGCCTTGCACCGGGCACAGGTGGCCAGGTGCGCGAGGACGCGCTCACGCGTCTCATGACCGAGCTCTCCGTCCACGAGGGCGGAGAGCCGGTCTCCCAGGTGCTGCTCTGCGAGGCGCGCCTCCTCGACAGGTTTCGGCCGAGATCCACTCACGCGGTCGCGCCCCCTCCCCCCAGAGCGGGGACACGGGGGGCCAGGAAGGAGCGCCGCTCGGCCGCGCGGGCCTCCGGGGAGCGGTGCGCGAGGGCCTTGCGGAGCTGGGACCGGCCGCGGTGGATGCGGGAGCGGACCGTGCCGAGCTTCACGCCGAGGGTCGCGGCGATCTCCTCGTACGACAGTCCTTCGATGTCGCACAGGACGACGGCGGCGCGGAACTCGGGCGCGAGGGTGTCGAGGGCCTGCTGGACGTCGGCGTCGAAGTGGGCGTCGTTGAAGAGCTGCTGCGGGGTGGGCTCGCGGCTGGCCAGGCGCTCGGCCGCGTCCTCGCCGAGGGCGTCGAAGCGGATGCGCTGCTTGCGCCGGACCATGTCCAGGAAGAGGTTCGTGGTGATGCGGTGCAGCCAGCCCTCGAAGGTGCCCGGCGAGTACGTCGACAGGGAACGGAAGACACGGACGAAGACCTCCTGGGTGAGGTCCTCGGCGTCGTGCTGGTTGCCCGTCAGGCGGTAGGCGAGTCGGTAGACCCGGCCGCTGTGCGTGCTGACGATCTCCTCCCACGCGGGCGGAGTCCACGCCTGCCCGTCCGCGTCGGTGGCGAAGGTCGCGGTCTGGGTCTCGCCTGCGGCGGGACCGGCGGCGTGGCTGTCGGCAGCGGTGTCGGTCACGGATTTCGGCCTGCCCGCCGACCCGAGGAAGCGCCGCAGCACTCCACCCCGATCCCCGGGCGCAGCCGCACCTCCCCTGTCGGCTCTGGTGGTGTCCAGTGGAGCCCCTACCATAGCCACCTCGCCCGTTAGCTCCGGATAAGCGGTTTTACGAGAATTTGATACACGCTGATACGGCTCATGCGCCTGCGGCAGCAGTTGCTCGGCGTCCTGATCCACCTCTCGCCCCCCGTCGCGTCCCCGGTCACCGGCTCATCCCTGTAAACGCCCGGTCCCATCTGCGGGTTCCCGCCGCCAACGGATACAGTCACGCCCAGGCAACCACGGGGACAGGAGAGGGTCATTACCGGCAACCGGCAGACGAGCTGGGCGTTCGCCGACGCCTTTGTCGCCGAGGACGAAGCGCTGCGCTGGGCCCGCGACCGGGCCCGCGAGGCAGGGCTGCGCTCGGTGTCGCCCAGCACGGGCGCCGCGCTGCGACTGCTCGCCGCCTCCGTGGACGCGAAGGCGGTCGCGGAGATCGGCACGGGCTGCGGGGTGTCGGGAATCCATCTGCTGCACGGGATGCGGCCGGACGGGGTGCTCACCACGGTGGATCCGGAGCCGGAGCACCAGCAGTTCGCCCGGCAGGCCTTCCGCGTGTGCGGCTTCGCCAGCAACCGGGCCCGGTTCATCCCCGGCCGCGCGCTGGACGTGCTCCCGCGTCTGGCGGACGCCGGCTACGACCTCGTCTTCTGCGACGGGGACCGCCTGGAGTACCCGGACTACCTCGCTGAATCGTTGCGTCTGCTGCGGCCGGGCGGCCTGGTGGTCTTCGAGGGCGTGTTCGCCAACGGCCGTACGGTCGACTCCGGGCCGCAGCCGACCGAGGTGCTGCGGCTGCGCGAGCTGCTGCGCACCGTGCGGGAGAGCCAGGAGCTGGTCCCGTCGCTGCTGCCGGTGGGCGACGGCCTGCTGTGCGCCGTCAAACGCTGAAGGCGCGGGTGGGGGTGGAGGAACGCGGCTGCCCCGGCACCGCGTACGATGCCGGGGCAGCCGGAAGGACTGATCGCTGGGGCGTCAGACGACGACCTTCTTGAGGGCGTCGCCGAGCGCCTCGGCCTCGTCAGGGGTCAGCTCGACGACGAGTCGACCGCCGCCTTCGAGCGGAACGCGCATGACGATGCCCCGCCCCTCCTTGGTCACCTCGAGCGGGCCATCACCCGTCCGCGGCTTCATGGCCGCCATGCTCGTTCCCCTTCCTGAAACCAGCTCATCGTCTGCCGACGGCCCCACGGGGCACCCCGCCATCCGAAACGGACAATCCGAAACGGACACGCGACACCGGCATCGAACACATTGCTTCCAAGCCATTATCCCGCATCGCAGGACCCGATGACCAACATCGGTCGGCATCGCTTGGGCAACGCGCGCGAGCAAAACCACCCAATTCGGCGATGTGGCTGCGATACTGCGCCCCCGCACGAAGATCCGCCGCCCGCTTCCGCTCCGGTTTTCTTTGACGCAGGTCACACGTCCGGTCCGGCCCTTGGCCCGCGATCTCCGCCATGCTGTCCTCAGACAGGGACGTACTGAGCGGTACGTCACCAGCCGCGAACCGGAGGGGATGCGCCATGGCCGACACCGTGCTCTACGAGGTGAGCGACGGACTCGCGACGATCACGCTGAACCGCCCGGAGGCGATGAACGCGCTGAACATCGCGACCAAGGTCGCCCTCCGCGAGGCGGCGGAATCGGCGGCCGGCGACACGGCCGTACGGGCGATCCTGCTGACCGCCGCCGGGGACCGGGCGTTCTGCGTGGGCCAGGACCTCAAGGAGCACATCGGGCTGCTGGCCAGGGACCGGGAGACCGGGTCCGGGCAGACGATGACCACGGTCAAGGAGCACTACAACCCGATCGTGCGGGCGCTCGCCGGGGCGCCGAAGCCGGTGGTCGCGGCGGTGAACGGCGTGGCGGCGGGGGCCGGGTTCGGCTTCGCGCTCGCCGCGGACTACCGGCTGGTGGCCGACAGCGCCTCCTTCAACACCTCGTTCGCCGGGGTGGCCCTCACCGCCGACTCCGGGATCTCCTGGACGCTGCCCCGGGTGATCGGCCCGAGCCGCGCCGCCGACCTGCTGCTCTTCCCGCGCGGCATCGGCGCACAGGACGCGCTGGAGCTGGGCATCGCCAACCGGGTCGTCCCCTTGGCCGAGCTGTGCGCGGAGGCCGAGAAGGTGGCGCGGGCGCTGGCCTCGGGGCCGACGGTGGCGTACGCGGCGATCAAGGAGGCGGTTGCCTTCGGGCTGACGCACTCGCTCGCCGAGACGCTGGAGAAGGAGGACGAGCTGCAGACCCGGGCGGGGCAGTCCGAGGACCACGCGATCGCCGTGCAGGCGTTTGTGAACAAGGAGAAGCCGAAGTACCTGGGGCGGTAGCTCACGGGGCGCTTCTGGCCACGCAGGCTTCCAAGTGATCGTTGACCAGGCCGCACGCCTGCATCAGCGCGTACGCCGTCGTCGGACCCACGAATCGGAGCCCCCGCTTCTTCAGGGCCTTGGAGAGGGCCGTCGACTCCTCAGTCACCGCCGGGACGTCCGCGAGGGTCTTCGGGGCCGGGCGGGTCGTCGGGTCGGGGGCGTGGGACCAGATCACCTCCTCCAGCTCGCCCTCCGGCCAGCCGGCCAGTACACGGGCGTTGGCGAGGGTGGCGTCGATCTTGGCCCGGTTGCGGATGATGCCGGGGTCGGCGAGCAGGCGGTCGCGGTCGGTCTCGGTGAAGGCGGCGACCTTCTCGATGCGGAAGCCGGCGAAGGCCGCGCGGAAGCCCGGGCGGCGGCGCAGGATCGTGATCCAGGACAGGCCCGACTGGAAGGCCTCCAGGCTGAGCCGCTCGAAGAGGGCGTCGTCGCCGTGGACCGGGCGGCCCCACTCCTCGTCGTGGTACGACACGTAGTCGACGGTGGACAGGGCCCAGGGGCAGCGCAGGCCGCCGTCCGGCCCGGGGACGGCCGCTCCGGTGGTCATCGCTGCTCCTCCGGGCCCTCGCTCTTGTCCGGCTGCGCGTGGTGCACGTGCGCGGCGGCGGCTCTTGCGCCGGCCAGCGCGGACTCCAGGCCGGCGATACGGGCGTCCCGCTCCGCCAGTTCCGCGGCGAGCCGGCCGAGCGCGTCGTCGACGTCGGCCATGCGGTAGCCGCGCGGGGCGAGAGGGAAGCGCAGGCTCTCCACGTCCGCGCGGCCCACCGGGCGGTCCGCGGGGAGGGGGTCCTGGAGCCGCTCGGGCGCCACCTCGGGCAGCGGGGCGCTCTCCCCGCCGCCCACCACGGCCAGTGTCACCGCGGCGACCACGACGGCCAGCGCGACGACCAGGAACAAGAACATCACCATCGCCTTAGGGGTCCCCACGCTCGTTACCGGACGCTGTGCCGGAAGCTGAATCTGTCAGGGTCCGATCGTGCCATGCGAGTCTGACAGTTAGGGTCGCAGGCGGCCGTACTGCGGAACGTACTAGGAGAGGTCACAGCGGATGCTCAGGCTGGGCAGGCGGGAATTCGGGCCGCACGAGCCGGTGATCATGGCGATCGTGAACCGGACGCCGGATTCCTTCTACGACCGAGGAGCCACCTTCCGCGACGAGCCGGCCCTGGCACGTGTGGAGCAGGCGGTGGCCGAGGGCGCCGCGATCATCGACATCGGCGGGGTCAAGGCCGGGCCCGGGGAAGAGGTCACGGCTCAGGAGGAGGTGCGCCGGACGGTCGGTTTCGTCGCGGAGGTACGGCGCCGGTTCCCCGATGTGGTCATCAGCGTGGACACCTGGCGGGCCGAGGTCGGCGAGGCCGTGTGCGAGGCCGGCGCGGATCTGCTGAACGACGCGTGGGGCGGGGTCGACCCGGGGCTCGCGGAGGTCGCCGCGCGGTACGGGGTGGGGCTGGTGTGCACGCACGCCGGGGGCGTGGAGCCGCGGACGCGTCCCCACCGGGTCACGTACGACGACGTCATGGCCGACGTCCTGGACGTGACCGTCGGGCTGGCCGAGCGGGCGGTCGCGCTCGGTGTGCCGCGCGAGTCGGTGCTGATCGATCCCGGGCACGATTTCGGGAAGAACACACGGCACAGCCTGGAGGCGACGCGACGGCTGGACGAGATGGTGGCCACGGGGTGGCCGGTGCTGGTGTCGCTGTCCAACAAGGATTTCGTCGGGGAGACGCTGGACCGGCCGGTGAAGGAACGGCTGATCGGTACGTTGGCGACGACCGCCGTCTCCGCGTGGCTGGGGGCGCAGGTGTACCGGGTGCACGAGGTGGCCGAGACCCGTCAGGTGCTGGAGATGGTGGCGTCCATCGCCGGCCACCGTCCCCCTGCGGTCGCCCGGCGGGGTCTGGCCTGACGGGTCGGAGCCCCGCGCTAGCGGGCCGCCTCCTTGGACACCAGGGCCACCGCCTCGTCCACCTCGTCCGTCACGTGGAACAGGAGGAGGTCCTTCTCCGATGCCTTGCCCTGGGCCACCAGGGTGTTCTTCAGCCAGGACACCAGGCCGCCCCAGTACTCGCTGCCGAACAGGACGATCGGGAACCGGGTGACCTTCTGGGTCTGGACCAGGGTCAGGGCCTCGAAGAGTTCGTCGAGGGTGCCGAGGCCGCCGGGGAGGACCACGAAGCCCTGCGCGTACTTCACGAACATCATCTTGCGGACGAAGAAGTAGCGGAAGTTCAGGCCGATGTCGACGTAGGGATTGAGCCCCTGTTCGAAGGGAAGTTCGATACCGAGGCCGACCGAGATGCCGCCCGCCTCGCACGCGCCCTTGTTGGCCGCCTCCATCGCTCCCGGACCGCCGCCCGTGATGACCGCCCAGCCGGCCTCCACCAGCCCCCGGCCGAGCCGCACGCCCGCGTCGTACTCCGCCGAGTCCACCGGGGTCCGCGCCGAGCCGAAGACGCTGATGGCGGGCGGGAGTTCGGCGAGCGTGCCGAAGCCCTCGATGAACTCCGACTGGATCCGCAGGACCCGCCAGGGGTCGGTGTGGACCCAGTCCGTGGGGGCGCGCTCGTCCAGCAGCCGCTGGTCGGTGGTGCTGGCCGTCACCTGGCCCCGCCGTCGGAGGACCGGTCCGAGCCGCTGCTCGTCCGGCGGCTGCTTCTTCCCCTCGGGATTGCCGGTAGGCATGTGCGCTCCCTCCGCTTGCCGGTAGTTCGATCTCAGAGTAGATCTACGCGGGTTACGGCGCGGGGACCTGAGCGTGTCCGGCGTGCAGCGGCGCGTCCCGCACGGGCTACGCGGTGAGCCAGGTCCGCAGCCGTTCCTCACCGGCCAGGATCTTCGCGGTCTCCACGCGCTCGTCCCGCTTGTGCGCCAAGTGCGGGTTGCCGGGGCCGTAGTTGACCGCGGGAATGCCGAGCGCGGAGAAGCGGGACACGTCCGTCCAGCCGTACTTGGGCCGGGGGGTGCCGCCCACCGCCTCGATGAAGGCCGCGGCGGCCGGCTGGGAGAGGCCGGGCAGCGCGCCGGGGCTGTGGTCGTCCACCACGAACTCCTCCACCCCGCAGTCCGCGAACACCTCGTGGACGTGCGCGATGGCCTCCTGCTCGGTGCGGTCGGGGGCGTACCGGAAGTTGACCGTGACCACGCACTCGTCCGGGATGACGTTCCCGGCCACTCCCCCGCTGATCCGCACCGCGTTCAGGCCCTCGCGGTACTCCAGCCCGTCGATGACCGGCCGGCGCGCCTCGTAGGAGGCCAGCCGGGCCAGGACGGGGGCCGCCGCGTGGATGGCGTTGGAGCCCATCCAGCCGCGCGCCGAGTGGGCCCGCTCGCCCTTCGTCCTGAGCAGCACCCGCAGCGTGCCCTGGCAGCCGCCCTCCACCTCACCGTCGGAGGGCTCCAGCAGGACCGCGAAATCGCCCGCCAGCCACTCCGGGTGGGCCTCGGCGACGTGCTTCAGGCCGTTGAGGTCGGCGGCGACCTCCTCGTTGTCGTAGAAGACGAAGGTCAGGTCGCGGTTGGAAGCGGGGACGGTGGCCGCGATGCGCAGCTGCACCGCCACGCCCGACTTCATGTCACACGTGCCGCAGCCCCACAGCACCCCGTCCGCGTCGAGCCGCGAGGGCACGTTGCCGGCGATCGGCACGGTGTCGATGTGCCCGGCCAGGATGACGCGCTCGGCGCGGCCCAGGTCCGTCCGCGCGATCACGTTGTTGCCGTAACGGTCCACCGTCAGGTGCGGCAGGGCGCGCAGCGCGGCCTCGATGGCGTCCGCGAGCGGCTTCTCGGTGCCGCTCTCGGAGGGGAAGTCCACGAGCTGCGCGGTGAGCGCGGCGGCGTCCAGCGTGAGGTCAAGCGAGGTGTCGGCCATGGTCACGACCCTAGCGCGCCGCCCGCCGGGGCCCGGGGCGCGAAGGACGGCGGGGACTCGCCGACCCCGCGTAAGGGTCCCGGGGGGCTCCAGTACCTTGTACGCGTGTCAGAGCCGTCCCCCACCCGTCCCGAGCGCCGCGGGCGCCTCTTCCGTTTCTCCGCAGCCCTGTTGGTCCTGTGCGGCGTCGCCGCGTACCTCGTGGTGCAGTACGTCACCGGAGGCGGCGGTCCGCGCGGCTGCACGGTGGTCTCGGCCTCGGACGACGGGGCGTCGTACGAGTTCACGCCCGAGCAGGCGGCGAACGCGGCGACGATCGCCGCCGTCGGCACCGGACGCGGGATGCCCGAGCGGGCCGTGACGATCGCGCTGGCGACCGCCCTGCAGGAGTCGGGGCTGCGGAACATCGGGCACGGCGACCGGGACTCGCTGGGCCTGTTCCAGCAGCGGCCCTCGCAGGGCTGGGGCACCGAGCGGCAGATCATGGACCCGGCCTACGCGGCGGGCATCTTCTACGCGCACCTGGCCAGGGTGCCGGACTACACCGACCTGCCGCTGACGGTGGCCGCGCAGCGGGTGCAGCGCAGCGGCTACCCGGAGGCGTACGCCAAGCACGAGCAGGACGCCACGCTGCTGGCGGCGGCCCTGACCGGGCGGGCGGCGGCCACGCTGACCTGCGACGGACGCCCGCAGCGCACGACCTCGGCGACCGGTCCCGACGCGGTGCGGGCCGCGCTGGTACGGGACTTCGGGCGGGACGCGCTCCAGGAGACCGGCGCGGTGGTGGGCGGGACGCCCGTGCCGTCGCCGTCCCCGTCGCCGAGCGTGACCGCGACCGCGCACGGGCGGACGGTGACGGTTCCGGTGCCGGAGGGTGCGAAGACGGACGCGACCGGGCGTGGCGAGCGGGAGCGGGGCTGGCAGCTGGCGCAGTGGGCGGTGGCCAACTCCTCGGCGCTGCACATCGAGCGGGTGTCGTACGCGGGCCGGGTGTGGACCGCGGGGAGCGGCGGCGAGTGGCGGACGGCCGAGCCCGACGGGGCCGGGGGCGCGCAGAGCTCTGAGGGGAAGTCCGTGGAGACGTCCGTGGGCTCGGTGCGGATCGTGGCCGGACAGTAGTACGGACGATCACTCCGGCGGGTTGTGCGGCGCCGGGCCGTACGGCGGTCCGGGTGGGGCGCGTACCGTCTCCGGAACCCTTGGAAATCAAGGGCGGGAAGGATTCTGCACGCTACTCGGCGGACGTTCTTTGCCCGTTTTTATCCACACCTGATAATGCGATGCGTTATCCATTCTTTACCTGGTGTGTCCGCAACCTTCGCGGGCTTCGAGCGGTAATCACGGCGTCCGAGCCGTAGACGGGCTTGGACACAGACACCGTTCTCTCCCGTCGAATGGAGCATCATGTCCCTCCCCCTGACCCGCCGGATCGCCCGTGCCGCGCTGCTCGTCGCAGCGGGAGCGGCTGCCGGGGTCGGTGCGGCCGGCTCCGCCGGAGCGGCCACGAATCTGCCGGCGGCCACCCCCAACCTGGGCGGTCTGACCGCCCTGGACGGCGCGCAGGTCGGCAACACCGCCGACGGTGCCGCGCGGAGCGTCACCACGGTCGCGGGCCACACGGGCGGCAAGGCGGTCGAGCAGGCGGTGCCGACCGCGGGCAAGGCCGGCGGCGGCGCCGTGAAGAAGGCGGCGCCGGCGGCGCAGAAGGCCGCGGGCGACGTGGCCGGGACGGCGGGCGGTGTCCTGGGGGACGCGGCCTCCGGTGCGACGAAGGGTGGGCTGCCGACGGATTCCCTCACCAAGGGTGGGCTGCCGACGTCCTCTCTGCCGGTCAAGGGGTCGCCGCTGGGCGGCTGAGCGGCCGGCTCTGAACGCCGACGGGGCCCAGGTCACCTTCCTGGGCCCCGTCGGCTTTCTCGTCCACGTCGGCAGGGGCCGGGCCGCGCTCACCGGCGGGGCGGGCTATGCGGTCAGGCGGGACACCGCTGCCCGTACTCGTTCGTCCGTCGCCGTGAACGCCACGCGGACGTGGTTCTTCCCCGCCTCGCCGTAGAAGTCGCCCGGGGCCACCAGGACGCCCCGGTCGGCCAGGTGGGCGACCGTGGTCCAGCAGGACTCGTCGCGGGTGGCCCAGAGGTAGAGGCTCGCCTCGCTGTGTTCGATGCGGAAGCCGTTGGCGAGGAGCGCCGCGCGGAGGGCCTCTCGGCGGGCGGCGTAGCGCTCACGCTGCTCGTGGACGTGGGTGTCGTCGCCGAGCGCGGCCACGACCGCCGCCTGCGTCGGTGCGGAGGTCATCATGCCGCCGTGCTTGCGGATCTCCAGGAGAGGGCCCAGGACGGCCGGGTCGCCGGCGACGAAGGCCGCGCGGTAGCCCGCCAGGTTGGAGCGCTTGGAGAGGGAGTGGACGGCGACGATGCCGTCGTAGGAGCCGCCGTTGACGTCCGGGTGCAGGACCGAAACCGGATCGGCCTCCCAGCCCAGCTCCAGGTAGCACTCGTCGGAGAAGACGAGGACGTCGTGGGCGCGGGCCCAGGCGACGATGTCCGTCAGCTCCTGCCGGGAGAGGACCTTGCCCGTGGGGTTGGACGGCGAGTTCAGCCAGAGCAGCTTCAGGCGGGCCGGGTCCAGGTCGCGCGGGTCGTCGTAGACCTCGTACTCGGCGCGGGCCAGGCGGGCGCCGACCTCGTACGTGGGGTAGGCGAGGCGCGGGTGGGCGACCTTGTCGCCGGGGCCGAGGCCGAGCTGGGTCGGCAGCCACGCCACCAGCTCCTTGGAGCCGACGACCGGCAGGACGTGGCGGTGGGTGACCCCGCGGGCGCCCAGGCGGCGCTCCAGCCAGCCGGTGATCGCGTCGCGCAGGGCGGGGGTGCCCCAGACGGTCGGGTAGCCCGGGGAGTCGGCCGCGTCGATCAGGGCCTTCTGGACCAGCTCGGGGACCGGGTCGACCGGGGTGCCGACGGAGAGGTCGACGATGCCGTCCGGGTGGGCCGCGGCCGTCTTCTTGTACGGCTCCAGCTTGTCCCAGGGGAAGGTGGGAAGCCGGTCGGAGACTGCGGACACGGGAATCAGGCTCACTTTCGTACGGTGCGGCAAACGCCTCGGTCCCGTGCGGCGGTGATCAGGGTGATCGGGCCGTACGGGACCGAGGCGGCGCGGTATGGCGGCCGCTTGGCGCTCAGACGGTCACTCGCCCTGCGGCGGCAGCGCGGCGACGAAGGGGTGGTCGCGCTCGATCAGCCCCAGCTTGCTGGCGCCGCCGGGCGAGCCCAGCTCGTCGAAGAACTCGACGTTCGCCTTGTAGTAGTCCTTCCACTCCTCCGGGACGTCGTCCTCGTAGAAGATCGCCTCGACCGGGCAGACCGGCTCACAGGCACCACAGTCGACGCATTCGTCCGGGTGGATGTACAAGGACCGCTGGCCCTCGTAGATGCAGTCGACCGGGCACTCCTCGATGCACGCCTTGTCCTTGACGTCGACACAAGGCTGCGCGATGACGTAGGTCACGCTGTCGTTCCTCCTCGATAGGGCGCTGGCGGGCCTCCTCAGGCTCCGCCGCCTGGCGCGCGGGAGCGCGGCGTCGTCGATGCCCGCCCCTAGTATCTCCGTTCCGGAGCATGATCCGAACAGGAGGGGTGAACTGACCAGTGGAAATCTCGGCGAAAGGACGCCTGGAGGTCCGAATCACCCCTGCTGACGTGGGGAAACGGGTCTCTGTACGGCGGTTGGGCGAACCCGGTGCCGGAGGGGAGAAGTTCACCGACACGGTGGGTGTTCTCACATCATGGGACAGCGGCGTGCTCATGATCACACGCCGGGACGGCGAACGTGTCCGGATCCCGCAATCCGCGCTGGTCGCCGGGAAGGTCGTGCCCGCCGCGCCGGCGCGGCGCAGGGGGCCCGCCGCCACGTACCCGGAACTCGCGCGGGTCTCCTCGCGGGCGTGGCTGCCGGTGGAGAGCGAGCGGCTGGGTGAGTGGGAGCTGCGGGCGGCCGGCGGGTTCACCCGGCGCGCCAACAGTGTGCTGCCGCTGGGGGACCCCGGACTTCCGCTCGACGCGGCCCTGGAGGCCGTACGACGCTGGTACGGCGAGCGTGGCCTGCCCGCCTACGTGCAGACAGCGACCGGCGCCGAGGGCACGCAGGAGCTGCTGTGCGCGGAGCTGGAGCGGCGCGGGTGGGTGCGGGAGGTGACCGCCGAGCTGTGGACCGGGGCCCTGGCGCCGGTCGCGGACCGGGCCGCGGGCGCGGGGGTGGTGCTGTCCCGGTCGGCCGACGAGGCGTGGCTCGCGCGGTACCGGCGCAAGGGGGTGAGCGAGGTGGCGCTGCGGGTGCTCGGGTCCGGACCGTCGGTGTGGTTCGCCTCCGTGCCCGGCGCCGGGGAGGGCGAGCCGCCGGCTGCGATCGGGCGGTGTGTCGTGGACGGGCGGTGGGCCGGGTTCGCCGCCGTCGAGGTGGACCCCGGCCGGCGGCGGCAGGGGCTGGCCACCGAGATCATGGCCGCGCTGGCCCGGCGCGCACTGGAGGAGGGCGCCTCGGCGGCCTGGCTCCAGGTCGAGACGGACAACGAGTCCGCCCGAGCCCTCTACCGCACCCTGGGCTTCGCCCCCCACCACGCCTACCACCATTACCGGGCCCCCGAGGAGCAGGACCGACCGGAGCAGACCCCCACCTCCGCCGACCGGCGGTCGCCGGGGAACACACCTGAGACGCGCCCCCGGCCGGAGGGCAACCCGGAAACCAGGTCCCGGCCGGAGGCCAGCCCCCAGCCCCGGTCCCAGCCGGAAGTCACCACCGAGACCCGGTTCCGGCCGGAGGGCACCCCCGACACCCGCTCCGAGGCAACCGGCCGGCCCGCCGACCGGTCCCGGGCAGGAAACACTCCCGACGGCCTGGCCCAGGCGGGTGACGCGCCCGGCGACCAGCCCCACCGCAGCGTCACACCCGGCGACCTGACCCCGGTCGGCGAAGCAGCCAGCGTCGCAGCCCGGGCACACAGCACCCCCGACAGGCCCAGTGGCCGCACCCGGACGGGCGTCGGGCCCCGCAGCCAGAGCCGGGTGAGCACCGCGCCCGGCGACCGGACCCGGCCCAGCGACTGGGCCGGCAGCCGGGCTCAGGCGAGCGGCGGTCCCGGTGGGCGGTTCGGGGGGAACGACAAGCCCAGCCGCCCGTGCGAGGCGGCCGGTCTGGGCAGCGCCTCGTACCCGGCGCCCCGAGCGCCGCAGGCATTCCGCTCCGGGCGGCCGTAGAAACCGTCCTGGAAGGGCATGAGGCTGCCATGAGTCATCCGTATCTGCCGCCCCCGTATCCGCCCCCTCCGGACCGCTCCGCCGAGGTGCGGCGGCGGTTCGCCGAGGAGGCCCGGTCCGAGCGGCCGGACCTGTCGGCGCTGTGTCTGCTGATCGGCGCGGAGACGGACGGCTCGCTGGACGAGGCCGGCATCGACGCCGCGCAGGCGGAGCTGGACCGGCTGGCGGGCGAGCTGCCGTACCGGCCGGGCGGGCCGCGGGCGTGGGCGGAGGCCGTACGACGGCTGCTCGGGACCCGCTACGCGTTCCACGGGACGCCGGGCGACTACCAGCGGCTGGAGTCCTCCCTGCTGCACGAGGTGCTGCGGCGACGGCGCGGGCTGCCGATCCTGCTGTCGGTGGTGTGGCTGGAGGTCGCGCGCCGGGCGGGCGCCCCGGTGTACGGGGTCGCGCTGCCGGGGCACTTCGTGGTCGGGTTCGGGGCGGCGGCGGAGCAGGTGCTGGCCGATCCGTTCGACGGTGGCCGGGTGCTGACCGGGACGGACGCCGAGCTGCTGGTCGTGGGCGCCACGGGCACCCCGCCGGACCCCTCGATGCTGGAGCCGGCGCCGCCCCTGGAGGTCGTCCAGCGGATCCTGAACAACATCCGGGCGTGGGCGGCGGCCCGGCCGGAACGGTCGGACGTCGCGCTGCGGGCCGTGGAGCTGGCGCTGCTCATCCCCTCGCATCCGGCGCGGCTGCGCTACGAGCGCGGGCAACTTCTGGTGCAGCGCGGACAGTTCGTCGCGGGCGCCGAGGAGCTGCAGCACTACGCCGATCTGATCGAGGTGGTGGACGAGTCGGCGGCCCGGAAGGTCCGGCAGGAGGCGCGCACGGCGAGGTCCAAGCTCAACTGACGGCCCCTCACAGCCACCCCTTGTCCCGGGCGATCCGTACCGCCTCCGCCCGGTTGCGCGCGGCCAGTTTCTGGATGGCGGTCGACAGGTAGTTGCGGACCGTGCCCTGGGAGAGGTGGAGGGCCTGGGCGAGTTCGGCGTTGGTGGAGCCGTCGGCCGCCGCGCGGAGCACCTCGCGTTCGCGCTCGGTGAGCGGGTTGGCGCCCTCGGCGAGCGCGGCGGCGGCCAGCGTGGGGTCGATGACCCGCTCGCCGGCCAGCACCTTGCGGATCGCCTCGGCGAGCTGCGCGGCCGGGGCGTCCTTGACGAGGAAGGCGTCGGCGCCCGCCTCCATGGCGCTGCGCAGATAGCCGGGGCGTCCGAAGGTGGTCAGGACGACCAGCTTGACCTGCGGATACTCCTGGTGCACCCGGGCCGCGGCCTCGATGCCGGTGCAGCCGGGCATCTCGATGTCGAGCAGTGCGACGTCCACGCCGTGCGCGCCGACGGCCGCGAGCACCTCGTCGCCGCGCGCCACCTGGGCGACGACCTCGATGTCGTCCTCCAGGCCGAGCAGTGCGGCCAGCGCCTCGCGGACCATCGACTGGTCCTCGGCGAGGAGGACCTTGATCATGCTCGTCATGCCCCGGATCCTATGTCCGGCCCGGCGGCCGTGGGCACGCGGGCGACGAGCCGGAAGCCGTGCTTGACCCGGCCCGCCTCCAGGGTGCCGCCGGCCTTCTCCAGGCGTTCGGTCAGCCCGGTCAGTCCGTTGCCGGGGCCCTTCCCGGAGCCCCCGCTCCCGCTGTCCTCGACGGAGAGTTCGAGCACCGGTCCGTCCAGGGTCTGACGGCGCAGCAGCTGTACGACGCAGCGGTCGGCGCCGCTGTGCCGGACCACGTTGGTGACCGCCTCGCGCAGCGCCCAGGCCAGCGCGGACTCGGCCTCCTCGGGCACGCCGGCGAGGTCGGGTTCGGCGGGCACCTCGGCGACGACCCCGGCGGCGGTCAGGGCGGCCTGGGCGCCGGCGAGTTCGGCGGCGAGCCGGGGCCGCCGGTAGCCGGTGACGGCCTCCCGGACGTCGACCAGGGCCTGCCGGCTGACCTGTTCGATGTCGGCGACCTGCTGGGCCGCCTTGTCGGGGTGGTCGGGCAGCATCCGGCCGGCCAGCTCGCTCTTCAGCGTGATCAGCGACAGCGAGTGGCCGAGCAGGTCGTGCAGGTCGCGGGCGAGGCGGAGCCGCTCCTCGTTGGCGGCGAGCTGGGCGACGGTGGCGCGCGCCTTGCGCAACTCGACGGTGGTGCGCACCAGTTGCCCGACGCCGACCATCGCGAACCCGATGAGCACGACGAGGAGCAGCAGGCCACGGGCCTCCTTCTCGTTCGAGTGGAGCCCGACGAGGTACATCAGCGCGGCCGTCGCCGGGATGGCCCAGTACGACGCCCGGGCCGGCAGGGTGGCCCCGCAGGCCACCGACAGGTAGACGAACAGGCCGAGCCAGGCGCTGCCGAGGGTGGAGGCGAGGACGGGGGCCAGGACGGCCAGGACCGCGATGAGGCCGACGACGGTGCGGGGCGCGAAGGGCCGGCCCATGTTGCGGAAGACCAGCGCCAGGTAGACCCCGACGAACGCGGCCAGGCCGAGGGAGCCGGCGAGGGTGGCGCGCGCGGTGTGGTGCCCGCTGACCAGGTCGTCGACCGGTGAGCTGAGGAAGACCAGCCACACGCCGATCCACAGCACCTTGGCCATCACGTCACGCCGGGTGCGGGGGCCCTGGCCCGGCCGCACCTGGTGTTCCGGCCGCTTCTCGCGGGTCAGGGGGTCTTCCGTCATGGCGCTCACGCCTTCAGCGTGTCCTTCCGGTACAGCCAGGCCGCGCCGCCCGCGAAGAGGACGAAGTAGACGGCGAGGACGGCGATGTCCGCCGCGTGCGGGGCCTGGCTCTGCTCGATCGCCCGTCCCAGGGCAGCGTACGCGTGTGTGGGCAGCCACTTGGCGATGTCCTGGAGGACGTGCGGGAAGGTCGTGGACGGCATCCACAGGCCGCCGAGGATCGACAGACCGAAGTAGACGATCATGGTGATCGGGCGGACCGCGTCCCCGGAGGCGAGGTAGCCGATCGCGACGCCGAGCGCGGCGAAGACGAGGCTGCCGGCCCAGATGACCCCGGTGAGCGCGAGCCACTGCCAGGCGTCCAGGCGTACGTGCTTGACGCCGGCGGCGACGGCGAACACGACGACGATGGCCGGCAGGCTCACCACGGCGGCGCTCGCGGTCTTGGCGAGGACGTAGCCGCGCCCGGGCAGCGGGGTCAGCCGCAGCTGCCGTACCCAGCCGCTCTCGCGTTCCTTGGCGATGCGCTCGCTGTTGCCCATCAGGACGGCGGTCAGGGCGCCGAAGGAGGCCATGGAGACCATGAGGTAGGTGGCGACGGTCAGGCCGCTGCCGTCGACCCGCTCGGCCGGGCCGGCGCTGCTGGAGAAGATCAGGTAGATGATCGAGGGGTAGAGCACCGAGAAGAACAGAAACTTCCTGTTCCGCAGGGCGCGGGCCAGTTCCAGCTTGATGAGGGCGTTCACGACTGCTTGGCCTCCTCGGCCTCCGTGATGGCGACGAAGGCCTGCTCCAGACCGAGCCCGGCGACTTCGAGGTTGCGGGGGCGCACACCGAGGCCGTACAGCGCGTGCACGGTCGCGTCGGCGTCGGCGGACTGGATGCGGACGGTCTGGCCCGCTACGTCGATCGAGGTGAGGAACGGCAGCCCGCGCAGGGCGCTCTCGTCGATCTCACCGGTCAGGTCGAAGGAGATCCGGCGCGCGCCCGCCCTGGCCTTGATCTCGGCGGCCGTGCCGTCGGCGAGGAGCCGGCCCCGGTGCAGCACCAGGACCCGGTCCGCGATGGTGTCGGCCTCTTCCAGGTAGTGGGTGGCGAAGAGGACCGTACGGCCCTGGTCGGCCTGTTCGCGCATGGTGGCCCAGAAGGCCTGGCGGGCGGCGACGTCCATGCCGGTGGTCGGCTCGTCCAGGATGATCAGATCGCTGTCGCCGGCGGTGGCGAGGGCGAACCGGACCCGCTGGGCCTGGCCGCCGGAGAGCTTCTCCACCTTGCGGTCGGCGATCTGGGCGATGCCCGCGCGGGCCAGCACCTCGGAGACCGGGTACGGCCGCGGGTGCAGGGAGCAGGCCAGCTTCACCAGTTCGGCGACGGTGACCCCGTCCATCAGGCCGCCGCTCTGCAGCATCGCCCCGACCCGGCCGGCGACGATCGCCTCGCGCGGGCTGGTGCCGAACAGGCTCACCGTGCCGCTGTCGGCGTGCTTGAGCCCGAGGAGCAGGTCCAGGGTGGTGGACTTGCCGGCGCCGTTCGGGCCGAGGAGGGCGACGGTCTCGCCCGGGTACAGCCGGAGCGAGAGGCCGTCGACGGCCCGCACGCTCCCGTACGTCTTGGTCACCTGGTCGAACCCGACCACCGGGGTGGTGGCCGGTGCCGCTGTCGTCGTCATGCCGTCCATGCTGGCGGCGAAGGCCCGGGGACGGGCAGTGTCGGGGGTCCTGAGAGCCGCATGACGGATGTCATGCGGCTCAGGTGACGGACACGGCGAGGGGGCGCCCCCTGGACGAGGGCGCCCCCGGGGAACGGCCGGCTAGCTCGGGTCGGTGTCGATGACCCCGACCCGCTCCGCCTCCGTCCTGCCCCGCAGGGCCTGGCGCAACGCGCCGACCACGTCCTGCGGCAGGACGCCACGCTTCCCGGTCGCGGTCTGGATCTGCACGCCGTCGAAGGTGCTGCCGTAGGCCTCCTTGAGCGCGTTGAGGTCGTACGTGTCCACGAGCTTGCCGTCCACGGCCTTGAAGCCGAGGATCTTCGGCAGTGACAGCGGGCCGAACCGGATGCTGTGCGCGGCGTCGGTCTGGACCCGGACGATGCCGGACATCGCGGGCTTCGCGAAGTCCTTCATCACCCGGTCCACCTCGGCGTTCGACACCGTCGGCTGCTTGATGGTGGTCGGCACGTCGACCGGGGACGTGCTGCCCGTCTCGACGAGCGTGCGGTACGCCTGTTCGACCGCCGTGGTCGAGCGGCCGGCGTCGATGGCCTTGCCCGCCTTGCCGTAGACCGCCACGGCCTTGCCGCCGGACTCGAACTTGATGGTGCCGTCCGTGGCCGAGCCCGAGCCGCCGCCGGCCTGCTGGAGCGCCGCCTGCAGCTTCTCCTCGTCCACCGGCATGACCGGCTGGACCACGCGCTTCTGCCCGAAGAGGGAGCCGACGACGTGGACCGGGTTGTAGTCGCTCGTCGCGGCCTCGCTCACCGTGGCCTGGTAGTCGAACTGGAGACCGGCGTTCTCCGGCGTGAGGGTGACCGTCCTGCCGCCCACGGCCAGCTTCAGCGGCTTGTTCACCCGGCTGCCGAAGGCGTCGTCCAGCTTCTTGACGGCGTCGTCGCGGGTGCCGCCGCCGATGTCGACACCGAGCACGGTCGTGCCCTTGGGCACGTCGGTGTGGTTCATCAGCAGTCCGGCGCCGTAGGCACCGCCCGCCACGACGAACACGCCGACGACGAGCAGCATCAGCTTGCTGCGGCCCTTCTTCTTCGGCTTGCCCGCCGCCTTGGGCGCGGCGGCCGGCTCCGGCTGGGGCGCCGTGGGCGCCGCCGGGCCGTCGGGGTGGGTGCCGAACGAGGGCTTGCCGGCGTTCGGGACGACCGGGATGCCGCTGGTGACGGTGTGTCCGGAGACGTTGTCGGCGGACGGGGAGCGGTATCCGGGCGTGCCCGGCTCCGGGGCGGGCTTCTGCGGGGTGAGGATCGCGGTGTCGTCGCTGAGTCCGCCACCGGGGCCACGGCCCGCCGGGCCGCCGGCGGGGCTGACCCCCGGAGCACCGGGACCGCCAGGGTGACCCGGACCGCCGGGCCGGCCGGCACCGCCGGGTCCGTTGTAGCCGCCGGGACCACCGGGGCCGCCCGCGGCGCCGGGCGCGTCGAGATCGGCGATGTCGGAGAGGGCACTGCGCGCGGACGGGGTGCCCTGGCCGCCGAAGCCGGCGCCCGCCGGGCCGTCGAAGGGCTCGCCCGCCCCCATGCCGACGCCACGGGCGGCCGGCGGGACGAGGGTGCCGTCGCCGGTGACCGGACCGCTGGTGGGACCGGCCGGCCCGCCCTGCGGACCGCCGGGTCCGCCATGGCCACCGGGTCCGTCGAAGCCGCTGGCGCCGCCGGGACCGCCGTTCCCGCGGGCACCGCCCGCGGCACCGCCGTAGCCGTCGTGCCCGTTGGCGAAACCGCCGTGGCTGCCGGCCCCGGCCGCACCCGCACCGAAGCCGTCGTGCCCGTTCGCCCCCGCGGCACCGCCGCCGAAGCCGTCGTGCCCGCCGGCGCCCGCCGTGCCCGTGCCGAAGTCGTCCTGGCCGCCGTTCTCCGAGAAGTACGGCAGGTCGTCACGGCGGGGCTCGTCGGAGCCGGTGGGGCCGGGGCGGGAGCCGCCGCCCCGGGGGCCCGCGGTCAGGGCCTCGGTCACGTCGAAGGAGCCGGTGCCGCCGCCGTGTCCCGGTGCGACCGGGCCGCCGGTGGCGCCGGGCAGGCCCTTGCCGTTCGTACCGCCGGAGCGGGGACCGCCCGGCACGCTCATGGCGCCGACCACACCACCGGGACGGCCGCCACCGGGGCGCGCGCCGGTGGTACCGGCCGCACCGGAAGCTCCCGGACCACTCGAACGGGCGCCCGACACGCCGGTGGAGGCGCTGGAGGCGGCGGAACCGCCGGACATCCCGGCGTCGTTCGTGGCGCCGCCGCCCGGACCACCCTTGGGCGCGCCGGACTTGCGCGGCGCGAACCAGTCGCTGGTCTTCTCGTCCGCCTGGGCGGCGGGCTCGGCCTGGGGCTCGGCGGTGCCGGCGGACGGCCGGTCGGCCACGGGCCGCGGCTCGGCGGCCGGCGCCTCCTCCCCGGCGCCCTCGCCGTCCCCGACGGGCGTGCGCACGACGACCGGCGGGATGGGCCGGGACCCGGGGATGTTGATCCGGATCCGGGTCGTCAGCGTGGTCTCGGTCTTCTTCTCCTCCGGCCGCGTGCCCGAACGGCCCGCGCCCGTACCGTCGTCGGAAGCCATGGGGGTCCCGTACGGCGGCGTGCCGGAGGGGTATGCGGCTCCGCCGCGCCCGTTGGGCCCGGAGGACGGAGTGTCAGTTTCACGACTCAAGGCAGGTTCTCCCGGTTGGCTCCGCCGCCCGTTTCGACCTCAGCTGGGGGCACCCCCTGTTCGAGCGCAGTCGAGAACTTGGGGGAGGCTCGGCGGCGCGCACCACCATACTGGCCACTTCTGGCGCGTATCCCATGACCGCCGAGGAAACCCACACCGGACTCGCACGTGCGCGGGACGGCGAAGTGGTACGTCACTTGCCAAGTCGGACGGAGCCGCCGCGCGGTTGCCGTCCCGCGCCGATGGTGGCGCAGATCACAGCGAGGGCCATGCCGCCGAGCAGGTAGAGGTACGAGCTGCCGTCCGCGCCGAACAGGTAGTCGCCCTCCGGGCGCGTGGTGGTCAGCAGGATGACGGTGACGACCCACCCCGCCGCCGGCGCGACCGCCCCGCCCCGGCCCCCGGTGGCGTACGCGCCGCCGAGGAAGAGTCCGGCGGCCCCCGCGAGGGCCAGCAGCAGCCCGCCGGGGAACCAGGCGGCCTGCAGAAGGGACCCGGCGAGGCCCGTGACGGCGCCGAGCAGGAACAGGCCGACGAGGGCGGCGGCCCGTCCGGCGGAGGGCGGGCGCAGCGGCTGGGCGAGCAGGGAACCGTTCCCGCCGTCGCTCATGACGCCTCCCCGAGGCCGAGGCCGGCGAACAGGTCGGTCTCCCCGCGCTGTCCCGGCCCGCGCACCAACTCGTAGTACTCGGTGGTGAACAGCGGCTGGGCGAGTTCGTTGGAGAGCGCGAAGTACGGCTCGGCCACCTCGATCTGGGTGGCGTGGGCGCGCATCGCGGCGGCCTTGGCGGCGGCGTAGGCGGTGCCGTCGATCGTGGTGGTGATCCGCTCGTCGGCCACCACGCCGGGCACGTCGTCCACGGCGGCGCCCTTGGCGAACGGCAGCGCGGGCAGCTCGTCCTGGAGGCGGGCGAAGGCGGCCTCGGCGACGGAGCGCGGGACGCGGTTCCAGTACACCTTGGCGATCCGGTGGCCGCGTTCGGCGGCGAGGTCGACCGCGCGCATGGCGACGCGGTGGGCCTGGATGTGGTCCGGGTGGCCGTAGCCGCCGTCGTCGTCGTACGTGACGAGGACCTGGGGGCGGACTTCCAGGATCACCTCGGCGAGCCTCCCGGCGGCCTCGTCGACGTCGGCCTGCCAGAAGCAGCCGGGGTCGTCGTTGTCGGCGAGGCCCATCATCCCGGAGTCGCCGTACCGCCCGGCGCCGCCGAGCAGCCGGGCGTCGGTGACGCCGAGCGCGGACACGGCCGCGGCCAGCTCGCCGCGCCGGTGCGCGCCCAGCGCGGCGCCCGTCAGATGCCGCAGCTCGGGCGGGATGACCTCGCCCCGCTCCCCCAGGGTGCAGGTGACCAGGGTCACGTGGGCGCCCTCGGCCGCGTACCTGGCCATGGTCGCGCCGTTGTTGATCGACTCGTCGTCCGGGTGCGCGTGCACCAGGAGAAGACGCCGGGAGGGCAGTTCCGTCATGGCCACCACCCTACGAGGTCCCCGCGCCCGCCCCCGCGACACCGGCCGTCAGAACTTGATGCTCCCGATCATGCTGGCGACGTTGGTCGTCAGCTCGCTGATCGTGGGAGCGACGGTCGAGGAGGCGAGATAGAAGCCGAGCAGGATGCAGACGACGGCGTGGCCGCCCTTCAGCCCTGACTTCTTGATCAGCAGGAAGACGATGATCGCCAGCAGCACCACCGCCGAAATCGAGAGTGCCACGGCGGCTCACCTCCAAAGATCCCAGGGACGCGGGTTCCAGATCAGTAGAGCAAATCCATGCAGACGCCAGCAGGTTCATACCCACTCTGCGGTAGTGATCATAACTATCCGTACTCGCGCATCGGTCGGCGCACAGCCGCACAAGGGGGCGCATGGCCAATATGGTCGGGGTATGACGACCGAGGCTGACTCCTTCCCCCGTCGGCACGCCCGGACCCAGCGGTTCACGCTCGGCGCGCCGCGTGCGTTCACCGTGGCACCCGACGGTTCACGTGTCGCGTTCCTGCGTTCCGGCTCGGGCACCGACCGGGCCAACTCCCTGTGGGTACTGGATCTTCCGGGGGGTGCGGAGCGCCTGGCGGCCGATCCGCGCGCGCTCCTCCAGGGTGCCGCCGAGGAACTGCCGGCCGAGGAGCGGGCGCGCCGCGAACGCAGCCGCGAGGGTGGCGCCGGCATCGTCGGCTACGCCACCGACAGCGCCGTGGAGTTGGCGTCTTTCGCCTTGTCAGGGCGGCTTTTCACGGCGGAGCTGCGGGCCGGTACGGCACGTGAACTCACCGTCCCCAGGCCGGTGATCGACCCGCGTCCGTCCCCCGACGGCCGGCACATCGCGTACGTCGCCCGGGGCGCGCTGCGGGTCGTGGGCGCCGAGGGCGACGGCGACCGGGCGCTGGCCGAGCCGGAGTCGGCGGACGTTACCTACGGCCTCGCGGAGTTCATCGCGGCGGAGGAGATGGCGCGTTCGCGGGGTTTCTGGTGGGCGCCGGGGTCGGACCGGCTGCTCGTGGCACGCGTGGACGACACGCCGGTACGGCGGTGGTGGATCTCGGATCCGGCCCATCCGGAACGTGAGCCGGCCGGCATCCGGTACCCGGCCGCGGGTACCCCCAACGCGGACGTCCGCCTGTTCGTGTGCGGGCTGGACGGGACGCGCACGGAGGTGGTCTGGGACCGCGCGCGCTACCCGTATCTGGCACGTGTGCACTGGTCAGAGGCGGGTGCGCCGCTCGTTCTGGTGCAGGCGCGGGATCAGCGCAGCCAGCTGTACCTGGCGGTGGACCCGGGTTCCGGGGCCACGCGGATGGTGCACGCCGATGAAGATCCAACTTGGCTGGAACTGTTCGCTGGTGTGCCCTGCTGGAGCCCGTCCGGGCAGCTTGTCCGTATCGCGGACGAGGGAGGCGCACGGGTGCTGGCGGTCGGCGAACGGCCCTTGACCAGCGGCCAGTTGCATCTGCGCGCGGTCCTGGACGTGGGTGCGGACGACGTACTGGTTTCCGCCTCTTCCGGCCCGGAGGCCGAGGCGCCGGAAACGGGCGAAGTCCATGTGTACCGGGTGAACGAACTGGGCGTGGAGCGCCTGTCGCAGGAACCCGGTGTGCACACGGCGGTGCGCTCGGGGAACGTGACCGTCCTGGTGTCCGCCGCGCTGGACCGGCCGGGCGCCCGGGTCCAGGTGCTGTATGACGGAAAACCGACGGCGACTGTCCGGTCGTACGCCGAAGATCCTGGTTTGTCCCCTCGGGTGACCCTCACACAGGGGGGCGCACGCCGAATTCCGTGCGCCGTGCTTATGCCACGGGACTACCCCGATGACACTCCCCTGCCGGTTCTCCTGGACCCCTACGGCGGTCCGCACGGCCAGCGGGTGGTCGCCGCGCACAACGCCCACCTCACCTCCCAGTGGTTCGCCGACCAGGGCTTCGCGGTGGTCGTCGCCGACGGACGCGGCACCCCGGGCCGCTCGCCCGCCTGGGAGAAGTCGATCCGGGACGACGTGGCGGCCGTCGTCCTCCAGGACCAGGTCGACGCCCTGCACGCACTCGCCGAGCGGTACCCGCTGGACCTCACCCGGGTGGCGATCCGGGGCTGGTCCTTCGGCGGCTACCTGGCGGCCCTGGCGGTGCTGCGCCGCCCGGACGTCTTCCACGCCGCGGTGGTCGGCGCGCCGGTCACCGACCTGCGGCTGTACGACACCCACTACCAGGAGCGCTATCTCGGCGACCCGGGCGAGCAGCCGGAGGTCTACCGGCGCAACTCGGTGATCGACGACGCGGGCCTGGTCGACCCCGCCGAGCCGCACCGCCCGATGCTGGTCATCCATGGACTCGCGGACGACAACGTGGTCGTCGCCCATTCCCTGCGCCTCTCCTCCGCGTTGCTGGCCGCCGGCCGCCCGCACGAGGTGCTGCCCCTGTCCGGGGTGACCCACATGACCCCGCAGGAGACGGTCGCGGAGAACCTGCTCCTGCTCCAGCTGGACTTCCTCCGGCGCTCCCTGCCCCAGCCCAGCGGGCAGTGAACCGCGTTAACACGCAGGCAACTTGACGGAAGCGGTACCGATATACGGACACGGGAGCCTGAAGAGCGTACGGCCGTGCGGGTGCCGTGAACGGGCCGGGGTGCGCCATGTCACCCCGGCCCGTTGCCGTTCAGCCGGGACTCCTCCGGCGGCACCACTTGTTTCTCCTCCGCGAAGTGACAGGCCGAGGCGTGCGCGGCGGGACCGGCCGCGTCACGGAAAGCGGCCGGCACGGCGAGCTCGGGGACCTCCACGGCGCAGCGTTCCTGTGCTTTCCAGCAGCGGGTGCGGAAGCGGCAGCCGGAGGGGATGTCGGTGGGTGAGGGCACGTCACCGGTGAGGATGATGCGTTCGCGGTGTTCGCGGGCGTCGGGGTCGGGTACGGGGACGGCGGAGAGCAGGGCCTGGGTGTAGGGGTGGGTGGGGTGGTCGTAGATCTCGGTGTCGCGGCCGGTCTCCACGATGCGGCCGAGGTACATGACGGCGACGCGGTCGGAGATGTGCCGGACGATGGACAGGTCGTGGGCGATGAAGACGTAGGAGAGGTCGAAGTCGGTCTGGAGGCGGTCCAGGAGGTTGATGACCTGGGCCTGGACGGAGACGTCGAGGGCGGAGACGGGTTCGTCGGCGACGATGATCTCGGGGCGCAGTGCCAGTCCGCGTGCGATGCCGATGCGCTGGCGTTGGCCGCCGGAGAACTGGTGGGGGTAGCGGTTGATGTACTCGGGGTTGAGGCCGACGACGTCGAGGAGTTCCTGGACCCGGCGGCGGCGGTCGCCCTTGGGGACCGCCTCGGGGTGGATGTCGTAGGGCTCGCCGATGATGTCGCCGACCGTCATGCGGGGGTTGAGGGAGGTGTAGGGGTCCTGGAAGACCATCTGGATGTTGCGGCGCACGGCTTTGAGGGCCTTGCCGGACAGCCGGGTGATGTCCTCGCCCTTGAACCTGATGGTGCCGGCGGTGGGTTGTTCGAGGCCGCACAGGAGTTTGGCGACGGTGGACTTGCCGCAGCCTGATTCGCCGACGATGCCGAGGGTTTCGCCCTTGGCGAGGGTGAAGTCGACGCCGTCGACGGCCTTGACCGCGCCGATCTGCTTCTTGAACAGAACGCCCCGGGTGAGGGGGTAGTGCTTGACCAGGCCGCTCACTTCGAGAATCGGTTCAGCCATCGAGACACTCCCTCCAGAAATGGCAGGCGCTGCCCCGCTCGTCGGACACCTCGTAGAGCGGGGGTTCGTCGGTGCGGCAGACGTCCCTGGCCATGGGGCAGCGGGGGTGGAAGGAGCAGCCTGGGGGGATGTGTGTCAGGTTCGGTGGCAGGCCCTTGATGGCGTACAGCTCCTGGCCTTTGTGGTCGAGGCGGGGGATGGAGTGGAGCAGGCCCCGGGTGTAGGGGTGGGCGGGGGCTTTGTAGAGGTCGTGGACGGGTGCGGACTCCACGATCCGGCCCGCGTACATGACCGCGATGCGGTCGGCGACGTCGGCGACGACGCCGAGGTCGTGGGTGATGAGGATCAGCCCCATGCGGTACTCGCGCTGGAGGTCCGCGAGGAGGTCCATGACCTGGGCCTGGACGGTGACGTCGAGGGCGGTGGTGGGTTCGTCGGCGATGATCAGGGCCGGTTCCAGGGCCAGCGCCATGGCGATCATGATGCGCTGGCGCATCCCGCCGGAGAACTGATGCGGGTAGTCGCGCACACGCTGGGCGGCGGCCGGGATCCGCACCCGCTCCATCAGCTCCACGGCCCTCGCCCGCGCGTCTCTGCGCGACATGCCCCGGTGGACGACGAACATCTCCCCCAGCTGGTCCCCCACCGTCATCACCGGGTTGAGAGCGGACAACGCGTCCTGGAAGATCATCGCCATTCCGGCGCCCCGGATCCTCCTGCGCTCCTCCCCCTTCAGCGTCAGCAGATCCCGCTCCTGGAACAGGATCCGCCCCCGGGTGATCCGCCCGGGCGGCATGTCGAGAATGCCCATGACGGCCTGCGCGGTGACGGACTTCCCCGACCCCGACTCCCCCAGCACCGCCAGGGTTTCCCCGGCGTCGACCGCGTAGCTGACTCCGTTGACGGCGTGGGCGACGCCGTCGCGGGTGTGGAACTCCACGTGCAGGTCCCGGACGTCGAGCAGCACGGCGAACGTCACCTCAGCTTCGGGTCGAGGGCGTCGCGGACCGCGTCGCCGAGCATGATGAACGCCAGCACCGTCACCGCCAGGGCGCCCGAGGGCCACAGCAGGGCGTGGGGGGCGTTGCGGATGTAGGGGGAGGCGGCGGAGATGTCGATGCCCCAGGAGACGCTGGGCGGCTTGAGGCCCACGCCGAGGTAGGACAGGGTCGCCTCCAGGGCGATGTAGGTGCCCAGCGCGATGGTCGCCACCACGATCACCGGGGCGACGGCGTTCGGCGCGATGTGCCGCAGCAGGATCCGGGAGTCGGAGGCGCCCAAGGCGCGGGCGGCCTGGACGTAGTCGTTCTGCTTGGCGGTGATGACCGAGCCGCGCGCGATGCGGGAGATCTGCGGCCAGCCGAGCAGCACCATGAACCCGATGACCGGCCAGACCGTATTGGAGGTCACGACCGAGAGGAGGACGAGTCCGCCCAGGACGACCGGGATGGCGAAGAAGATGTCCGTGATCCGGGACAGCACCGCGTCCCACAGGCCCCCGAAGTAGCCCGCCAGCCCGCCCAGCACCGACCCGAACACCGACACCCCGAGCGTGGCCAGCACCCCGACCGTCACCGACGTACGGGCCCCGTACACCGTGCGCGTGTACACGTCGCAGCCCTGACCGTCGTAGCCGAAGGGATGCCCGGGAGCCGAGCCGTCCTGCGCCTTGGCCAGATCGCACGTGAGCGGGTTCCCGGAAGCGATCGCCGACGGCCAGATCGAGATGAAGACCAGGAAGAGGATGACCAGGGCCGACACGAGGAAGACCGGGTTGCGGCGCAGATCGCGCCAGGCGTCCGACCACAAGGACCGCGGCTTGCCCGCCGGCCCCGTGCCCTCCGGCCCGCCCGGCGTCCGCTCCAGCGTGGTCGCCTCGCTCGCCGCGAGGTCCATCGCGCCGCCCATCCCGGTACCGGCGATGGCACGCCCGGCCTCGTACGGCTGCTGCTCAGGCATAGCGGATCCTCGGGTCGAGTACGGCGTACAGCAGGTCGACGAGGAGGTTGGCGACCAGGAAGACCAGCACGAGCACGGTCACGAAGCCGACGACCGTCTGGGTGTTCTGGCGCAGGATGCCCTGGTAGAGCTGGTAACCGACGCCGTGGATGTTGAAGATCCGCTCGGTGACGATCGCCCCGCCCATCAGCGCCCCGATGTCCGTGCCGATGAACGTGACCACGGGGATGAGCGAGTTGCGCAGCAGGTGCCGGGTGATCACCCGGCGCCGGGGCAGGCCCTTGGCGACGGCCGTACGGACGTAGTCCGCGCGCTTGTTCTCCGCGATGGAGGTCCGGGTCAGCCGGGTGACGTAGGCCAGGGAGACCGAGGCCAGGACCAGGCCCGGCACGATCAGCTCGCCGAAGGCCGCGTCCGGCGACACGGACGGTTTGACCCAGGCCCACTTCACGCCCAGGAGCAGCTGGAGCAGCAGACCGGTGACGAAGGTGGGGACGGAGATCACCACCAGGGTCAGCAGCAGCACGGTGGTGTCGACGGGCCGGCCGCGCCTGAGGCCGGTCAGCACGCCCAGCGTGATGCCGATGACGATCTCGAAGAGGATCGCCACGATGGTCAGCCGGATGGTGACGGGGAACGCCGTGCCCATCAGCTCGGTGACCTTCTGCCCGTTGAACGCGGTACCGAAGTCGCCGGTGAAGACGTTCCCCATGTAGGTGAGGTACTGCTGCCAGACCGGCTTGTCCAAGCCGAACTCCCGCTTCAGCTGGGCCGCCGTCGCCGGGTCGCACGCCCGCTCCCCGCACAGGCCCGCGACGGGATCGCCCATCACGTTGACCATGAGGAAGATCAGCAGGGTGGACCCGACGAAGACCGGGACCATCTGGAGCAGTCGCCGGACGACATAGCGTCCCATGGCGGCTCAGCTGACCTTGATCTCGTTGTAGACGGGCACGCTGAACGGGTTGAGCGCCACGTCGGACAGCCGCTCGGAGTAGCCGGCGCTGCCGTTCTGGTACCAGAGCGGGATGGCGGCCATGTTGTCCCGGACGACCCCCTCGGCCTGCTGGAACAGCGTCACGGCCTTGGTCTGGTCGCTCTCGGCGTTCGCCCGGTCGACCAGCTTGTCGAACTCCTCGTTCGACCACTTGCCGTCGTTGGAGGAGGCGTTCGTGTAGTACAGCGGCTGGAGGAAGTTCTGGATGAGCGGGTAGTCCATCTGCCAGCCCGCGCGGAACGGTCCGGTCATCTTGTGCTGCCCGATGCGGTTGCGGAAGTCGGCGAAGGTGCCGACCGGGTTGCCGACGCACGCCTTGTCGTTGCCGAGGGCGTTGTTGACGGAGTTGCACACCGCGTCCACCCACTCCTTGTGCGAGCCCGTGTCCGCGTTGTACGTGATCTTCACCTGGCCGCCCGGGATGCCGCCGCCCTCCTTGATCAGTTTCTTGGCCTCCTCCGGGTGGTACTCGCAGGCCTTGCCGCACAGGCCCTCCTTGAAGCCGCCGGCCACGCCGAGGACGGGCGAGGTCCAGTCGGTGGCCGGGGTGCGGGTCCCGTGGAAGATCGTGTCGGTGATCTGCTCGCGGTTGATCGCCATGGACAGGCCGGTGCGGACCTTCTCCATGCCCGGCTTGTCCCAGGCCTTGTCGTAGTAGGGGAAGGCGAAGGTCTGGAGGATGCCGGCCGGGGTGTTGATGTAGCGGTCGCCCAGGTCGGTCCTGACGTTCTTCAGCTGGGCGGCCGGCACGTCGTCCACGAGGTCGAGGTTGCCGGACATCAGGTCGGTGTAGGCGGTGTTGCTGTCGGTGTAGACCTTGAGATCCACACCGCCGTTCCGTGCCTTGTCCGGACCCGGGTAGCGGTCCCACTTCCGCAGGGACATCTGAGAGCCCTTCATATAGGAAGCGACCGTGTACGGACCGTTGCCGACCGGCTTCTTCAGCCAGGCCGCGTGGTCCGTGAAGAAGGCACGCGGCAGCGGGGCGAAGGCCGCGTAGCCCAGGGTGTCCGGGAAGGTGGAGAACTTCTGGTTGAGCCGGACGGTGAAGGTGTCGTCGTCCACCACCTTCAGCCCGGACAGCGTGTCGGCGGTCTGTCTGCCGCCGCTGGGGTGGACCTTGTCGTAGCCGTCGATGTAGCCGAAGAAAAGGGCGTTCTTCTGGTTGTTCTTCAGGCTCGCGCCGTAGTTCCAGGCGTCCACGAAGGAGCTGGCGGTGACCTTCTCTCCGTTGGAGAAGGTCCAGCCGGGCTTCAGCCTGACGGTGAAGTTCCGCGAGTCCTCGGTGTCGATGGACCGGGCGAGCATGTCGGTGGCCTTGCCGGTCCTCGGGTCGTACTTCTTCAGGCCCCGGAAGATCATGTCGAGGACCTTGCCGCCCTGCACCTCGTTGGTGTTGGCCGGCTCCAGCGGGTTCTGCGGGTCGCCCCAGGAGGAGCTGAGCACCGCGCTGCCGGTGCCGCCGCCGCTTGAGCCGCCGCCCCCGCAGCCGGTGGCGGCGAGGGCCAGCGCGACCGCGCACACGGCCCCTCGGGCATGCGTGACTCCCCGCATGGCGTGCCTCCTCCGCGACGCTGATCCATTACCGGCCAATATCGTCACATAAGGCACGTATCGCATGTCCGCCGCCCGATTGAGCGGCCTTTGGGGGGACACGTCATCCGAATGCAGGCACCCCCCTCTCCACCGCCTTGATGATCTTGCGTGGCGAGCGCAATAGATCTTCGAGTAACGATGCCGAAACGTTGGATTGAGACGGGCCGATGTACGCATGTCGACACTCCACCGTCCGCATATCGAACTCCTTGCCCGTTTAGTCCAGTTAGTCCGATGTGAAGCACGGATTGATTACGGCGCGCTACCCGCGTAGCTACGGAATGATCAAGGGCGGGTAAAGAAGGTAAAGAGACAACCAAGGCGACCGAGAATTTATTGACCTTGAATGAATTGCGTTGAAAAAGTCCGGCGTAGCCCGTAGGGGAGCGCCCTGCGGAGTCATCAGACCCTCCCTTGGGCCAGGAGCACCATGACCCTCCCAACTCCATCTGCGGCTGTCCCCCTCGAGGTGACCGACGAGTCCGTCGAGAAGGCAACCACTTCCGGCGACCCGAAGGGCGGCGAGGGGCGTTCCCCGGGACGACTGGCCTGGAAGCGCTTCAAGCGCGACCGGACAGGCGTCGTATCCGCATGCATCGTCATCTTCTTCTTCGTGATCGGTGTCGCGGCACCGCTCATAGCGAAGCTGTACGGCAAGGACCCGTACACCACGTACGCGAGCCAGGACCCGAGCCTCCTCGACGCGTTCTCCTACCCCGCGGGCCCCAACGGCGGCATGAGCTCCGAGTTCTGGTTCGGCATCGAGCCCCAGCTCGGCCGGGACGTTTTCACGTTCCTGCTCTACGCGATCCGCAACTCGCTGGGCATCGCCACGGCCGCCACGCTTCTGACCACGATCGTCGGCGTCGTGGTGGGCGTCACGGCCGGCTACCTGGGCGGCAAGACGGACTACCTCGTGGGCCGGGTCATCGACATCCTGCTGTCGTTCCCGTCCACGCTCTTCTTCATCGCCTTCATGCCGGTCGTCTACGGCATCTTCGTCAAGCCGGACGACAACATCCCGACCGGGCTGGTCGTCTTCTCCTTGATCGTCGTGCTCTCCGCCTTCGGCTGGGCGTCCATCGCGCGTCTGCTGCGCGGCCAGGTGCTCGGCCTGCGTGAGCGGGAGTTCGTCGAGGCGGCGAAGGTCACGGGCGCGTCCCCGATGCGCATCGTGTTCAAGGAATTGCTGCCCAACCTGTGGACGCCGATCATCATCCAGTCCACGCTCATGCTGCCGGCGTACGTGACCGCCGAGGCCGGACTGGCCTTCCTCGGCGTCGGCGTCACCGACCCCACTCCTGACTGGGGCGTGATGATCGGCCGCGGCGCCACGTTCTACACCGAGGACATCACCTTCCTGCTCTTCCCGGGCCTCGCCATGGTGATCTTCGTCCTCGCCTTCAATCTGCTCGGCGACTCCGTGCGCGACGCGCTCGACCCGAAGTCGAAGCGCTAGCAACGCAGTTCCACCCGGCCCGGGGCGGAGACACCCGGCTGGTCCCGTCTGTTCCGATCAACCTTCTAGGCAGGCTCAGCATGTCCTTTTCTCGTAGAAACTTCCTGATCGCCACTGGCGTGGCGGCAGCCTCCACCTCGGTGCTGAGCGCCTGCAGCAGTGGTGACTCCAAGGGCTCCGGCCATGACGACGTGCCGTCGGTGAGCAAGTCCAAGACCGTCAACATCCCGGTCGGCACCAAGGCCGACTCGACCGGTCCGGCTCCTGAGGTCGCGGGCGCCGTCAAGGGCGGGACGATCTACTCGCTCGACCAGTTCGACATGGACCACATGGACCCGGCGCAGATCTACGTCTCGACCGAGGGCGCCATCACCGTCCCGATCATGCGTGGTCTGACCGGCTACAAGATCGACGAGAAGGGCGGCTGCACCCTCGTCGGCGACGCGGCCACCGACGCCGGAACCATGAAGAACGGCGGCAAGACCTGGTCGTTCACCCTCAAGGACGGCATCAAGTGGGAAGACGGCTCCGACGTCTCCATGGACGACATCCGTCACACGTTCGAGCGCCTCTTCGCGAGCTTCGTCACCGAGGGTCCGCGCTACGTCCAGCAGTGGCTGGTCGGTGGCGACAAGTACAAGGGTCCGTACCAGGGCAAGCACCTCGACTCGATCGAGATCTCCGGCAAGACGGTCACCTTCCACCTGACCGAGCCCCGCACGGACTTCAACTACACCCTCGCCATGCGCGGCTACTCCTTGGTGTCCAAGAAGCACGACACCAAGGAGAAGTACGACAAGCGCCCGTTCTCCTGCGGCCCCTACAAGATCGGTGACCGCAAGATCGGCAAGTCGCTGACCTACGTGCGCAACGAGCACTGGGACGCCAAGACGGACCCGATCCGCAACGCCTACCCGGACCAGTACGTCTTCCAGTTCGGCTTCGAGCTGATCGCCTCCACCGACCGCTACATCGCGGACAAGGGGAACGACCAGTACACGATGTCGATCTTCAACGAGGTCGCCCCGGAGCGCATCGCCCAGGTTCTCACCAACCCGAAGCTCAAGCAGCGGGTCCTCACCCAGGTCGACACGGTCACCTACTACTGGCCGATCAACACGACGCGCATCAAGGACGTCAAGGTGCGCCAGGCCATCAACTGGGCCTGGCCGCACCTGCAGCTGCAGACCATCCGCGGTGGCAAGGCCACCAGCGAGCTGGCCACCTCCATCCTCAGCCCGGTGACCCCCGGCTACGAGAAGTTCGACCTCTACGGCACGGACAAGAAGCCCGGTGGCGACCCGGCCAAGGCCAAGGCCCTGCTGAAGGAGGCCGGCAAGCTCGGCCAGAAGCTGGTCATCGCCTACCAGCACTCCGACAACTCGGTGAAGCAGGCCGTCGCGATCAAGAACGCCCTGGAGGCGGCCGGCTTCCAGGTCGTCAACAAGCAGGTCGACAAGTCGACCTTCTACACCCAGATCGGCAAGATCGACAACGACTACGACCTGTTCGCGGCCGGCTGGAGCCCGGACTGGCCGAACGGTTACTCGGTCTTCTACCCCTGCTGGAGCGGCAAGAACATCGGCGACGGCCGCAGCAACTACGCCCAGCTGAACGACCCGAGCGTCAACAAGGCGATCGACGCCGCGGCGAAGATCACCGACCCGGAGCAGGCCAACAAGGCCTGGGGCAACGTCGACCGCCAGATCATGGAGCTGGCGGCGGTCGTCCCGGACTACCACTCCATCCGCAACTGGATGTACGGGTCCAAGGTCGGCAACGTCGTGTTCGACGCCGGCAACACCTGCATCGCGCTCTGCAAGCTGTACGCCAAGAAGTAAGCGCGCACGACCCCCCGGGGGCGGCCACGTCGTGGCCGCCCCTCCGGCCCACCCCTCTCCCCGGCGACGGCGCCCCGTCCGGAAAGTCACGCCCCATGTTCCGCTTCCTCGTCCGCCGACTCCTCGGCGCGCTGGTCATCCTGTTGATCATCAGCGCGGTCACCTTCTGGCTCTTCTACGCCATCCCGCGTGACCCCGCCATGATGTCCTGCGGCAAGAACTGCACGCCCGACATGCTCAAGCAGGTGCGGCACAACCTGGGCATCGACCACCCGATCCCGGTCCAGTACTGGTACTGGCTGAAGGGCATCTTCGTCGGGCGCAGCTACGGCGACTTCGGTGACTGCAGCGCTCCGTGCCTGGGCTACTCGTTCGCCAACCGCGAGCCCGTCCTGGGCACGATCATGGACAGGCTCCCGCTGACCCTCTCGCTCGCCTTCGGCGCGGCCGTGGTCTTCCTCGTCATCGGTGTCGGCGCCGGCATGATCGCCGCCCTCAAGCAGGGCAAGTGGCAGGACAAGGTGGCCAGCTCGGCCTCGCTGCTCGGCTCCTCGCTGCAGATCTACTTCGTCGGGTACCTCGCGATGTACTTCCTCGTCTTCAAGCTGGGAATCCTCGACAACCCGTCGTACACGCCGATCACCGAGAACCCGGTCAAGTGGCTCTCCGGCCTGCTGCTGCCGTGGCTGGTCCTCGCCATCATCTTCACCGCGAACTACACGCGTATGTCCCGCTCGCAGCTCGTGGAGCAGCTCAGTGAGGACTACGTCCGCACGGCCCGCGCCAAGGGACTCTCCCGCCGCAACGTCTTCCTCCGCTTCGCCTGGCGTGGTGCGATGGGCCCGATCGTCACCATCTTCGGTGTCGACCTGGGCACGCTGATCGGCGGCGCGATCATCACCGAGTCCGTCTTCAGTCTGCAGGGCGTGGGCCGGCTCGCGCTCGACGCCGTGAACAAGAGCGACCTGCCCATGGTGCTCGGCGTCACCCTGCTGTCCGCCGGCGCCATCGTGATCTTCAACATCGTCGTCGACGCCGTCTACGCCCTCATCGACCCGCGGATCCGGCTCGCCTGACCTCCGCCCCGCCGTCCCCTTCCACCCGCCCCACCCGGCGCCACCTCGCATCACCCCCCAGGAGCGTCCCCGTGACGAGCACCGATCAGCAGCCGTTCCTCTCCGTCAAGGACCTCAGGGTCCACTTCTCCACCGAGGACGGCATCGTCAAGGCCGTCGACGGACTCAGCTTCGACCTCGTCAAGGGCCAGACACTCGGCATCGTCGGCGAGTCGGGCTCCGGCAAGTCCGTCACCAACCTGACGATCCTGGGCCTCCACGACCGTGACCGCACCGCGATCGAGGGCGAGATCGTGCTGGACGGCAAGGAGCTGCTCACCGCCTCCGAGAAGGAGCTGGAGCGGCTGCGCGGCAACAAGATGTCCATGATCTTCCAGGACGCGCTGGCGTCGCTGTCGCCGTACCACACGATCGGCACCCAGATCGGCGAGACCTACCGCAAGCACACGGGCTGCTCCAAGTCCGAGGCCCGCAAGCGGGCGATCGAGATGCTGCGGCGCGTCGGCATCCCGCAGCCGGACATGCGGGTGGACGACTATCCGCACCAGTTCTCGGGCGGTATGCGCCAGCGCGCGATGATCGCCATGGCGCTGGTGTGCGACCCCGAGCTGCTGATCGCGGACGAGCCGACGACCGCCCTGGACGTGACGGTCCAGGCGCAGATCATGGACCTGCTGAAGGACCTCCAGCAGGAGTTCGGCACGGCGATCATCTTCATCACGCACGACCTCGGCGTGATCGCCGACATCGCCGACGACGTGCTGGTGATGTACGGCGGCCGGTGCGTGGAGCGCGGTACCAAGGAGGAGGTGCTGCGCGACCCGCAGCACCCTTACACGCTGGGCCTGCTGGGCTCGATGCCGAGCCTGCACGGGCCGGTGGACGTGCCGCTGACGCCGATCCCCGGTTCGCCGCCCTCGCTGCTCAACCCGCCGTCGGGCTGCCGTTTCCACCCCCGGTGTGCCTTCGTCGAGAAGGTCGCGGGCGGGCTGTGCTCCAAGGAAAGCCCGCTGCTGGAGGTGGCCGACGGCCGCGGCGCCGCCTGCCACCTCACCGCGGAACAGAAGCGGGAACTTTTCGCCGACTTCGCCGGAACCCGGCACAACTGACGGTCACGAGACGGGACTTCACGATCATGAGCAACACGAACCCCCTCCTGGACGTCTCCGGGCTGACGAAGCACTTCCCGATCAAGGGCGGCTTCCCGATCCGGCGGACGGTCGGCGCGGTGCAGGCCGTCGACGGCCTGGACTTCCAGGTCGCCGAGGGCGAGAGCCTCGGCCTGGTCGGCGAGTCGGGCTGCGGCAAGTCGACCACCGGCCGGCTCATCACCCGCCTGCTGGAGCCGACCGGCGGCACGATCACCTACCGCGGCCAGGACATCACGCACGCCGGCCGCAAGCAGCTCGCGCCGATCCGCTCCGAGATCCAGATGATCTTCCAGGACCCCTACGCCTCGCTGAACCCGCGGCAGACGGTCGGCAAGATCATCTCCGGTCCGATGGAGATCAACGGCATCACCCCGCCCGGCGGCCAGGAGAAGCGCGTGCGTGAACTCCTGGAGATCGTCGGCCTCAACCCCGAGCACTACAACCGCTTCCCGCACGAGTTCTCCGGCGGCCAGCGCCAGCGCATCGGTGTCGCCCGCGCGCTCGCGCTGGAGCCGAAGCTGATCGTGGCGGACGAGCCGGTCTCCGCCCTGGACGTCTCCATCCAGGCCCAGGTCGTCAACCTGCTCCAGAAGGTGCAGCGGGAACTGGGCATCGCGTTCGTCTTCATCGCCCACGACCTGGCGATCGTCCGGCACTTCTCCCAGCGCGTCGCGGTCATGTACCTCGGTAAGATCGTCGAGATCGCCGACCGCGAGGACCTGTACGACAACCCGCGCCACCCCTACACGCGGGCCCTGCTCTCCGCCGTACCCGAGGCCACGGTGGACGACGAGCCGCGCGAGCGCATCCGCCTGACCGGCGATGTGCCGTCGCCGATCAACCCGCCCTCCGGGTGCCGCTTCCGCACCCGGTGCTGGAAGGCGACCGAGAAGTGCGCCACGGAGGCACCGCCGCTGGTGCAGGCGGAGGGCAACAAGCCGGGCCACCTGACGGCGTGCCACTACCCGGAGACGGTGCCCGTGATCCCGGCCCCCCGTCTCTCCAAGGACCCCGAGGCGGCGGCCTGACACACCCCTTTCCGTCAGCCGCCCCCTCGCGGATCGGACTTTCACGGCCCATTGACCCGAGCCCCTGATCGTCCGTTCCAGGGGGAAGAGGGTCCGCGCCTCCCCAGGCACGGGCCCTCTTCCGCGTTCCGGGCGGCCGCTGTCCGCGGGTCCGCCTGCCGAGCCGGTCTGCGTCAACGGCCCTTCCGGGACGAGGACTTCGAGAAGTGCCGGTTCCTGACCCACCGTTCAACACCGTGTGTCAGACTGCCGCGGTGGTGGATCACGTCTTTGCCGATCTCTCGCTCGCCGCGCTGTACGACAGCCTCAATCCCTGGGGACCGGGTGACGACTTCTACCTCGGTCTGCTGCGGGAGGCCGGCTCCGTGCTGGACATCGGGTGCGGCACCGGCCGGTTACTGCGGCGGGCCCGGGCCGAGGGGCACCGGGGGCGGCTGATGGGCCTCGATCCGGCCGCCGCCATGCTCGTCCGGGCGCGGCGGGCCCGTCCGGACGTCGAGTGGGTGCTCGGCGATGTGCGGGTGCGGCGGTGGCAGGGGGAGTTCGACCTCGTCGTCATGACCGGGCACGCCTTCCAGGAGCTGGTGACGGACGAGGAGATCCGGGTCTGTCTGCGTGCCGCCCGCGCGGCCCTGCGGAACGGGGGCCGCTTCGTGTTCGAGACCCGCAATCCGGGCGCCCGCGCCTGGGAGCGGTGGACCCCGGACCGGGTGCACGAGATCACCGCCGCCGACGGCACGCCGGTACGGGTCTGGCACGAGGTGCGGGGCGAGGGCCTGGACCGGGGCCGGGTCCACTTCACCGAGACCTACGCCGGCCCCCACTGGCCCGCCCCCCGGGTCAACCACAGCGTCCTGCGCTTCCTGGACGCCGCGACGCTGGAGGCCTTCCTCGCGGGGGCGGGCCTGACGACCGTCGAGCAGTACGGCGACTTCGACCGGGGCCCGCTGACGGACACCTCCCCGGAAATCATCACGGTGGCCCGCCCGGCCGGAGCCTCCTAGGCCCTGTCGTCAAACTCCCGTCGTCCGCCCGGAGGGCGGGCCGCGCGGCGTCAGGTGCGTGCTCTCGGCGTGCCGGGCCCCGGCCCTCGTACTGGAT
>NZ_JBFATL010000054.1:0-49841 GCF_040678315.1 Streptomyces sp. NPDC052721
CGAGGGCCGGGGCCCGGCACGCCGAGAGCACGCACCTGACGCCGCGCGGCCCGCCCTCCGGGCGGACGACGGGAGTTTGACGACAGGACCTAGCCGCCGGGGTCGGGCCGGCCGGCGTCAGCTGCGGCGCCGGCGCCGCCGTACCCACCGCACCCGGCGGACGAGCACGATCACCCCGGCGGCGAGCGTCCCCGCGTACAGCCAGCCCGCCTGGGTGGCGAGCCCGGTGACCAGCCCCATCAGGCGGCCGAGCAGCCCCCCGCCGCCCTCGGTGACCGGCACCAGCCCGACGGCGAACGCGATCGGTACGACGACGGGCGCGGTCAGCACGTCCCCGCCGCGCACCCACAGCGCGGTCAGCACGCACACCGGCAGGAACAGCACGCCGTAAACCGTCGGGGAGGCGCCGAACAGCAGCTGGACCAGCCAGCCGAGCAGGAACATCGCCGCGAGGCAGAACAGCCCGCTGCCGAGCCCCGTCAGCCGCGGGTTCGGCAGCCGCCCGCCCGCCGCCCCGCGCCCCGCGGCCCGCCCGTCACCCGGCGCGGGCCGGCGCCCACCACCGGGCCCGCGCTCGCCGCCCACCCGGCGTCGTCCCTGCGCCGGCAGCGGGGCCGACGGGGGTGTGCCGCGTCGCGGTCCGTCGTTCGGGGGTCGCGATCCGTGTTGCTCCACAGGGACCAACCTAGGTCTGTTTATGTGTCGAATCGCCCGTGAGACACGCCGATGGCCAGAGCTTGGCCGGACGATCACCGCTCTCGTGAGGCGGGCGCGCGGGACGCCGTAAACTGGTGGATCGGCCAGTGTCGGTCTCTGGCCCCTGGCAGCCCCTGGCCCACTCAACTACGGGAAGTCGCAACGTGTCGCTCACGATCGGAATCGTCGGCCTGCCCAATGTCGGCAAGTCGACCCTGTTCAACGCCCTGACCAAGAACGACGTGCTGGCGGCCAACTACCCGTTCGCCACGATCGAGCCGAACGTCGGCGTCGTCGGCGTGCCCGACGCCCGCCTCGCCCAGCTCGCCTCGATCTTCAAGTCGGAGCGCATCCTTCCGGCCACGGTCGACTTCGTCGACATCGCCGGCATCGTGCGCGGTGCCTCCGAGGGCGAGGGCCTGGGCAACAAGTTCCTCGCGAACATCCGTGAGTCCGACGCGATCTGCCAGGTCATCCGCGCCTTCAAGGACGAGAACGTCGTCCACGTCGACGGCAAGGTCTCGCCGAAGGACGACATCGAGACCATCAACACCGAGCTGATCCTCGCCGACCTCCAGACCATCGAGAAGGTCCTGCCCCGCCTCCAGAAGGAGTCGCGGATCAAGAAGGACATCGCGCCCAAGGTCAAGGCCGTCGAGGAGGCCAAGGAGATCCTGGAGAAGGGCGACACGCTCTTCGCGCACGGCATCGTCCAGGGCAGCGAGCGCGCCGAGCTCCTGCACGACCTGCACCTGCTCACCACCAAGCCCTTCCTCTACGTCTTCAACGTCGACGAGGACGAGCTGGTGGACGAGGACTTCAAGAACGAGCAGCGCGCCCTGGTCGCCCCCGCCGAGGCGATCTTCCTCAACGCCAAGCTGGAGGCCGACCTCGCCGAGCTGGACGAGGAGGAGGCCCTGGAGCTCCTCCAGTCCGTCGGCCAGGACGAGCCCGGCCTCGCCACCCTCGCCCGCGTCGGCTTCGACACCCTCGGCCTGCAGACCTACCTGACCGCCGGCCCCAAGGAGTCCCGCGCCTGGACCATCAAGAAGGGCGCGACGGCCCCCGAGGCGGCCGGTGTCATCCACACCGACTTCCAGAAGGGCTTCATCAAGGCCGAGGTCATCTCCTTCCACGACCTGGTCGAGGCCGGCTCGGTCGCCGAGGCCCGCGCCAAGGGCAAGGCCCGCATGGAGGGCAAGGACTATGTGATGCAGGACGGGGACGTGGTGGAGTTCCGCTTCAACGTGTGATCAGACCGTTACCGCACGTCACAAGATCCGTCCCGGTCGCAGGTGGCAAGGGGTCGAGCTGAAGAGCCCGGCCCCTTCCGTCTTTCCGCGCGGGAGGTGCCGGTCAGCCGGGGAAGACGTGGTCGTGGCTGACGTGGCGGGACCGCAGGAGCAGCTCGCCGTCCTCACCCCGGACCAGGACGTCGTGGACGACGCAACTGGGTCCGAACTCGGGACCTTTGACGTCGGCGTGGACGGTGAGCACCAGGCAGTAGCTCGTCGCCGTGATCGAGCCGTCGGGCGCCTCGCTCAGCGCCACGTGGTTGAACCAGTGCCGGCGCTGGATCCTGCGGGCGTCGAACTTGCGGTGGAAGTCCTCCAGGACGGCGATGATCCCGGCACGGGTGTGGGCGGCGGGCAGCGTGGGGGAGTGCTTGAACTCGCCGTCCTCGGTGAAGGTCGCGGCGTAGCCGGCGAAGTCGCGGCCGTCCAGCTTCTGCATCTGATGGCCGTAGAACGACAGGACCTCGGCATACAGGCCGGTGGGAAGCGCAGTCATGGTCATACGGCCACGGTCGCCCCGTGGCCTCGAAGCCCGCTCGAGCCGGGTTCGAGCGGGCCCTGCCAGCCTCGTCGCCATGAGCACCGTGACAGTGATCGGGGCGGGCACGATCGGCCTGGGATGGATCAATCTGTTCAGTGCCTGCGGGCTGACGGTACGGGTCAACAGCCGCAGGCCTGACGCCCGGCGCGTCGTGCGCGAGGGGCTCGAACTGTTCTCCCCGGGCCGGGCGGACGAGCTGGCGGCGCGGATCGAGTACGAGCCGGACGTCGGCCGGGCGGTGACCGGAGCGGACCTCGTCTCCGAGAACGCCCCCGACGACCTGCCTCTCAAGCAGCGCCTGTTCGCCGAGATCGGCGAGGCCGCCGCGGACCACGCCCTCGTACTGTCCTCGACGTCGAAACTGCTCCCCGACGATCTGAGCCGGGACATGCCCGGACCGGGCCGGCTGGTCGTCGCCCATCCGTTCAACCCACCGCACATCGTTCCGCTGGTCGAGGTGATCGGCGGGGAACGCACCGACCCGCAGGCCGTCGCGAGGACGGTGGCCTTCCTGGAGTCGGTCGGACGGACCCCGGTCGTGCTGCGCCGGGCGCTGCCCGGCTTCGCCGCCAACCGGCTGCAGTCCGCGCTGCTGCGCGAGAGCATCCACCTCGTCCTCGAAGGCGTGGTGACCGTCGAGGAGCTCGACCGGATCGTCACCGACTCGATCGGGCTGCGCTGGTCCACCATCGGACCGTTCCACGCGTTCCACCTGGGCGGCGGTCCGGGCGGCCTGCGCAAGTGGCTCGAGCATCTCGGCAGTGGCCTCGAACAGGGCTGGCGGGGGCTCGGACAGCCCGCCCTCACCTCACAGGCCGTCGAGGCCCTGGTCGCACAGACCGAAGCCGCCTACGGACACCGCGGCTACGCCGAGCTGGTCCGGGACCGTGACGACCGGCACCACGCCGTACTGGCCGCCCTGGGGCGGACCGGGCAGCCCCAGGAGGAGGAGAAGTGATGCGTGCCGTGCAGTTCGACCGGTACGGGGATCCCGACGTGCTGTACGTCGCCGAGCGCCCGGTCCCCGAGCCCTGCCCCGGCCAGGTCAGAATCGCCGTCGAGGCCGTCAGCGTCGGCCACGCGCAGACCCAGATGCGGCGGGACGTCTTCCCCGCGCCGATGTGGCGGCCCGTCTTTCCCGTCGTCCTCGGCGGCGACGTGGTCGGCAGGATCACCGCCGTGGGGCCCGGTGTGGCGGCCCTGCGCGCGGGGGACCGGGTCGGCGCCTTCACCCTCTACGGCGCCTACGCCGAGCAGGTCGTCGTCGACGCCGTCACCGTCGTACCCGTACCCGAGGAGCTGGACGCCGCCGAGGCCGCGGTCCTCCCGGGCACCGGACTGATCGCCCTCGGCATTCTGCGGACCGGGCAACTGGCCAAGGGCGAGACGGTGCTGGTGCACGCCGCGGCCGGCGGCGTGGGCCACATCGCGGTCCAGCTCGCCCGGGCAGCCGGGGCCGGCCAGGTCATCGGCACCGCGGGCGAGGCCGGCAAACGCGAGTTCGCCCGCACCACGGGCGCCGACGCCGTCGTCGACCACCGCTCCCCGCACTGGGCCGAGGAGGTCAGGGAACTCACCGGGGGACGCGGTCCCGACCTGGTCCTGGACGGTGTCGGCGCCGAGGTCCTCCAGCAGGGCATCGGCCTGCTCGCCCCGGGCGGCCGGCTGGTGTTCTACGGCTCGTCCGGCGGCGAGCTGGAGATCCCGCGGGTGTCGGTGATGGACCTCATCGGCATCAAGTACGTCACCGGCTTCGCGCTGTCGGCCTGGCGGCTCGGCCGCCCGCACGAGTACGAGGCGGGCGTCGCCGAACTCACCCGGCTGCTGCTCGACGGACAGGTCAGGTCCGCCGTGCACGCCCGGCTGCCCCTGGAGCGGGCCGCCGAGGCGCACACCATCCTCGAGGCCAGGGCCCAGCTGGGCCGGGTCGTGCTCATTCCCTGACCCGTTCCCGGCCTCCGCTGCGAGCCGCGTTCGTTCGCTTTCGTGCGCGTTCGTTCGCGTCCCAGGAGTCCGTGTTTCAAGAGTCCGTATTCCAAGAGTCTGTGTTCCAAGAGTCCGAAGGAGACCTCGCATGAGCTCGTCGCGTCACCACGTGATACGTCTGACCACCGCGTCCGCCATCGCCCTCGGGGGCGTCATGAGCCTGGGCACCAGCGCGCATGCCGCGAACGTGGACGTGCCGTACGAGTGCCGGACCTATGTGCAGGGCAACACGCACCCGGTCTACGACTACAAGCGCGGGTTCGACGTCACCGTGCCCGCCTCGGTCCACGCGGGCAAGAAGTTCCAGGCCACGTACGACCCGGCCCCGATCACCGCCTTCGCCCAGTACAACAAGACCGTCACGGACGTGCGGGTCGCCTACCGGATCCCGGAGGGCGCGAAGGTCAAGAAGCTGCGGCTCACCGGAGGCAGCGGCCTCGGCGACTCCGTTCTCGACGTCAAGGTCGAGGGCCAGGACATCGTCGTCAGCGCGTCCGGCCCGTTCGAGGGCGGTGTCGAGTTCGACCTGCCGACGCTGAAGGTCTCCTACAAGGCACCGAAGGACGCCGGTACGCTCAACTTCGGCCCAGGCGGCTCCAGTTACGAGAAGCCCGGCTTCTACTGGTACCGCTACCAGCCGATCCTGGACGAGTGGGGCCCGTTCGAGTGCTTCCCGGACCCGGCGAAGCCCCAGACCGTCCTGGCCAGCACGCAGGTCGAGAAGTAACAGCACCGTCACAACGAATGTGGAGAACGCATGCCTAAGGCCGTAGCCATCCACCAGTTCGGCGGGCCGGACGTACTGGGCCTCATCGAGGTCCCCGAGCCGGAGCCAGGACCGGGCCAGGTGACGGTCCGGGTGCGGGCCGCCGGGGTCAACGGGTTCGACTGCCGGGTGCGCTCCGGTGGCATGCGGGGTCGTTATCCGGTCGAGTTCCCGCAGATCCTCGGCAACGAGTTCGCCGGGGTCGTCGAGCGGATCGGGCCGGAGGTGACCGGGTTCGCGCCCGGCGACGAGGTCCTGGGGTTCGCCGTGCTGCAGTCCGGCGCCGAGGTGCTCGCCGTCGGCGCGGACCAGATCACCGCCAAGCCGCCGGAGCTGTCGTGGGAGGTCGCGGGGTCCCTCTCGGCCGTCGGGCAGACCGCTGACATCGCGGTGGCGGAACTGCGGGTCGGCCCGGGGGACACCGTGCTCGTACACGCCGCGGCCGGCGGGGTCGGCAGCCTCGCCGTCCAGCTCGTCCGGGAGCGGGGCGGCACGGCGATCGGCAGCGCCGGCGCGCACAACCACGACTATCTGCGGTCGCTGGGCGCACTGCCCGTCGCTTACGGCCCGGGCTTCGCCGACCGGGTGCGTTCCCTGGCCCCGGAGGGCGTCGACGCGGCCCTCGACTGCCACGGGGGACCCGAGGCACTCGCCGTGTCGCTCGAACTCGTCGCGGACCGGACCAGGATCGCCACCATCGCCAACTTCCGCGCCGCGGCCCAGGAGGGCATCCTCATGCCGCAGGTGGTGCGGTCCGCCGAGCGGCTCGCCGCCTTGGCCGCGCTCTGCGCGGAGGGCCGGCTCCGGCCGCACGTCGAGGCCGTCTTCCCCTTCGCCAAGGCGGCCGAGGCCCACCACCGGCTGGAGCAGGGCCATGTGCGCGGCAAGCTCGTCCTGGTGCCGGACCTGTGACACCGGGCCCCGGTCGACCGGGCGGCCCGGCGGACGCGGGGCATCCGCGGCGCTGGGCCGTCCTCGGAGTGCTGGTCCTCAGCCTGGTGAGCATCATCCTGGACAACACCGTCCTCAACGTGACGCTGCGCACCCTCACCGACCCGGAGCAGGGCCTCGGGGCCTCGCACAGCCAGGTCGAATGGGTGCTCAGCGCCTACACGCTGGCCTTCGCGGCGACGCTGTTCACCTGGGGTGTGCTCGGTGACCGGCTGGGCCGCAGGCGCGTGCTGCTGCTGGGCCTCGGTCTGTTCGGGCTCTCGTCCCTGGCCGGAGCCTACGCCGGGACACCGGAGCAGCTCATCGCGGCCCGCGCCTGCATGGGGGTGAGCGGCGCGGCGGTCCTGCCGAGCACCCTCGCCACCATCGCCGCCGTCTTCCCGATGCGGGAGCGCCCCAAGGCCCTCGGGATCTGGGCGGCTTCGGTCGGCTTCGCGCTCGGGATCGGGCCCGTCACCGGCGGGCTGCTGCTCGCGCACTTCTGGTGGGGCTCGGTCTTCCTGGTCAACGTGCCGATCGTGGCGGTCTGCCTGGTGGCGGTGGTGCTGTTGGTGCCCGAGACCCGGGGCGCCGCGGGCAAGCGGGTCGACGCGGCCGGGCTGCTGCTCTCGATCGCCGGTCTGGTGCTGCTCGTCCACGGAATCATCGAGGCCGGCCGGACCGGCGGGGTCACCCAGCCCACGGTCTGGGGAACCGGCCTGGCGGGCCTCGGCCTGCTCGGCGTCTTCCTGTGGCACGAGCGCCGTACCGCGGAGCCCTCGCTGGACCTCGGCTTCTTCCGGTTGAAGGCCTTCTCCACCGCCGTCGCGGCCGTCGGCTTCGTCAGCTTCGCGATGATGGGCTTCCTCTTCTTCAGCGCCTTCTACCTGCAGAGCGTGCGTGGCTACACCCCGCTGCAGGCCGGGAGCTGTACCGTGGCGCTGGCCGTCGCGAACGTGGTCTGCGGTCCCCTCAGCACTGTCCTGGTGCGATCGATCGGCCCTCGGAACGTGTGCGCGGCCGGCATGCTGGCGGTGACCGCCTCACTCTCCGGAGTCGTCCTCGTGACCCAGCACGCTCCGCTCTGGCTGATCCTCGTCTTGTTCGCCGCCCTGGGAGCAGGCGTAGCGTGCGTCATGCCGACCGCAGCCGTGTCCATCATGAACGCGATCCCACGCGAGAAAGCGGGCGTGGCCTCCGCGATGAACAACACCGTGCGCCAGCTGGGCGGCGCCCTGGGCGTCGCGGTGCTCGGCTCCGTCATGGGCGCCGCCTACCGCGGCGGCATCCAGGACCAGCTCGCCGTACTGCCGCCTTCCGCGCGGCACGAGGCCGGCGAGTCCTTGGATGCCACGCTGCTGGCTGCGACTCGGCTGGGGGAACCCGGACTTGCCGGTCCCGCACGGCAGGCGTTCGTGGACGCCATGCATCTGGCCGCCGGGGCAGCCGCCGCGGTGGCCCTCGCGGGCGCCCTCGCCGTGCTCCGCTGGCTGCCCTCCACCGTCACGACTCCGCCGCCCGCGGCGGGCCCCGTGCCCGGCCGGGAGCATTCCGAACACACCAAGACCCAAGGGAACTGACATGCCTTTCACTCCTGACGAGCTCGAGTACTACGCCTCCCAGAACCTCGGCCGGCTGGCCACCGTGGCGCCCGACGGCCAGCCCCAGGTCAATCCCGTCTCTTTCCGGATCAACACCGAGACCGGAACGATCGACATCGGCGGGCACAACCTGACGGCCAGCAAGAAGTTCCGCAACGTCACCAAGCACGACCAGGTCGCCTTCGTCGTCGACGACCTGCTCTCCACGCAGCCGTGGAACGTGCGCGGTATCGAAGTGCGCGGCCGGGCCGAGGCACTGACCGACGCCCAGCCGCCGCACCCCTACTTCGGCACCGCGATGATCCGTATCCACCCCCGGCGCATCATCACCTGGGGCATCGGCGAGGACCCCGCACAGCGCGGCCGCGACGTCTGACCGAGGCGCCTTCGACTCTGTTTCGAGTGGCCCTCGATGCCCTCTTGCCAGGGTGGAGCCCGTAGGACGGGCACACCACGGGGAGGGCCGGATGAGCACAGAAATCTTCCGTGAGGATTTCACCGGGGGACTGGTGACCGAGGGACCGGGCGCGCCGTGGCGGCTGCGTCCGGTCGACGGTCTCCCCGGAGGAGACGGGGTGGTTCGCGGCGGGCCGGACGGCCTGGTGGTCGTGCCGAGCGCCGTCCAGCAGCGGACCAGGCGGCCGGCGTTCACCGAGCCCAAGCCAGGGCCGGACGGTGCACCCCCGCTCCATCTGCGGTGGGGTGCCTTCACCACCGGCGGCACCGCCTCGCCGCGCGGCGGGTACACCGCGGCGCCGGGCGAGGTGCTCGCGGTCAGGGCCGAGGTGGGACTGCGCGGCTTCGGCCTGCGCTCGCATCCGTACGACGACGTGACGGAGCCGACCGCGGACCCCCGGCTCGGCGCGGGCGGTCTGATCTCGGTCGATCTCGAGACCGGCGTCATCTTCGACTTCTTCCTCACGCACAGCCGCCTCTACGCGGTCTACGAGCGGCTCGCGCTGCAGCCGGACGCCGAGTTCGCGTCCTTCACCTACTGCGTCCCGGTGGCGGACCGCACCCCTGGCACGCTGCACCGGCTCGAGGTCGGTTACGACGCCGCGGCCGGCACCGTCCACTGGAAGGCCGACGGGCGCGAGGTGCTGTCCGTGGACCGGATCGGCTTCCGCGCGCTGGACGCGCGCTGGCTCCGGCGGGACAACGGCGGCCGGGAGGAGGCCGTACGGCCGCGGGGACTCAGCTTCGGCCTCGGGCTCTTCCTGGAGCGCTACTTCGGCCAGGGGGCGCGGCTGTCGGTCCGCCGGCTCTCGGTGTCCACCTCGCCCGCCGGTTCCCGCGACTCGTGACGACGACCAACGAAAGGCACAGCCATGCCCGATGAGAACAAGCCCGTACTGGTCCTCGGCGCCACCGGCAAACAAGGCGGCTCCACGGCCCGGTACCTGCTGGAACGCGGCTGGACCGTCCGGGCCTTCGTCCGCGACCCGGACGCGCCCAAGGCCAAGGAGCTGCGGGAGCTGGGCGCGAGCCTGCACACCGGCGACCTCGAGGACGCCGAGTCGGTGCGCGCGGCGATGAAGGGCGCGTACGGGGTGTTCAGCATCCAGACGCCGATGACACCGGCGGGCGTGGAGGGCGAGGAGCGACAGGGCAAGATCTGCGCCGATGCCGCTCGCGACCTCGGCATCCAGCACTACGTACACAGCTCGGTCGGCGGGGCGGAGCGGCCGGAGGGCGTGAACTGGCGGCTGTCCAAGCTCGCGATCGAGCAGCGGATCCAGGAGAACGAGCTGAACTTCACGTTCCTGCGGCCGTCGTACTTCATGGAGAACCTGAACCACGACATGTCGCCCCTCGTCATGGAGGACGGCGTGCTGACCTTCCGGCGGGGGCTCGGGCCGACCAACACCCTGCAGATGATCAGCGGCCCCGACATCGGCTACTTCGCGGCCGACGCCTTCGACGAGCCCGAGACCTTCAGCGGCGCCAAGATCGAGCTGGCCGGGGACGAGCTGACCGGCGAACAGATCGCGGACGCGTTCGGCCGGCACACCGGACTGCCCGCCCGCTTCGTCTCGGTGCCGATACCGGAGCTGCGGCGCACGGGCTTCGAGTGGCAGGCCATCTCGTACACCTGGCTCAACGGGATCGGTTACCACGCCGACATCCCGGCGCTGCGCGCTCGTTTCCCGCAGATGCTCACCCTCGACCAGTGGCTGGCCAAGACCGGCTGGGCCCCGAGGGATCCGGCATGAGCGAGGACACGATGACCCGGGAGCGGTCACCCCTGGAGGCCGGGGCCCGCCGGATCGCCGAGCTCGCCGGGAAGCGGGCAGCCGACGCCGAGCGGCAGCGCCGGCTGAGTCCCGATGTCGTCCGCGCGGTCCTGCAAGCCGGTTTCGCCGCCCACTTCGTTCCGGTGGCCCACGGAGGCAGGGCCGCGACTTTCACCGAGCTCGTGGAGCCGGTCGCGGTGCTGGGCGAGGCCTGCGCCTCGACCGCCTGGTACGCGTCGCTCACGGCGAGCCTCGGGCGGATGGCCGCCTATCTGCCGGACGAGGGCCAGGCCGAGCTGTGGTCCGCCGGCCCCGACGCCCTGATCGTCGGTGCCCTGATGCCGCTCGGCCACGCGGAGAAGACGGCGGGCGGCTGGCGCGTCTCGGGCACCTGGCCGTTCGTCAGCGCCGTCGACCACTCCGACTGGGCGCTGGTGTGCGCCAAGGCGGGGGAGGAGCCGTGGTTCTTCGCGGTGCCGCGACAGTCGTACGGGATCCTCGACAGCTGGTACCCGATGGGCATGCGTGGAACCGGCAGCAACACCCTGGTGCTGGACGGGGTGTTCGTGCCGGACTCGCGGGCCTGCACCCGTGCGGCCATCGCGGCCGGCCTCGGTCCGGGTGCCGAGGCGATCTGCCACACGGTGCCCATGCGGGCGGTCAACGGGCTGGCCTTCGCGTTGCCGATGCTCGGCGCGGCCCGCGGCGCCGCGGCCGTGTGGACCTCGTGGATCGCCGCGAAGCTGGCCGGGCCGACCGGGCAGAACGCCGTCTCCTCCCAGGACCGCGTGCTGTACGAGCACACCCTGGCCCGGGCCACCGGTGAGATCGACGCGGCCCGGCTGCTGCTGGAGCGGGTCGCGGCGGTCGCCGACGCCGGCGGGGTGACCGGCGAACTCGTCGGCCGGGGGGCGCGGGACTGCGCCCTGGCGGCCGAGCTGCTGACCGCCGCGACCGACCGGCTGTTCGCCTGTGCGGGTACCAGGGCGCAGGCGGAGGACAGTCCGATGCAGCGCTTCTGGCGCGATGTGCACGCGGCTGCGAGCCATATCGGGCTGCAGTTCGGGCCGGGAGCGACGTTGTACGCCGGAGAGCTGCTGAGGAGGAGCAACGATGGCTGAAGTGAACGATCCCCGGGTGGGTTTTGTCGCCGTCGTCACCTTCCCCGTGGACGGCCCCGCCACCCAGCACAAGCTGGTGGAGTTGGCCACGGGCGGGGTGCAGGAGTGGATCCGCGAGGTGCCCGGCTTTCTGTCGGCCACGTACCACGCGAGCACGGACGGCACCGCGGTCGTCAACTACGCCCAGTGGGAGAGCGAACAGGCCTACCGGGAGAACTTCAGCGCCGACCCGCGCTCGGCGGAGCTGCGGGAGGCGCTGAGTTCGCTGCCCGGGCTCATGGGACCGCCGAAGGCCGTCTTCATGACCCCGGAAGGGACGATTCTGGCGTCCTGACGTCGTCGTCCGCCTCGTCGCCGGCTCCGGCCACCAGGCCGGCGATGATGATCTCCAGTCCGAGCTCGAACCGACGGTCGGAGTCGAGCGAGGTGATCGGGCCGGCCAGGTGGACCAGGTTCGGGAACTGGGCGGCCGGCAGCGACTTCAGATAGCCGTGGAGCTGGTCGGCGAACATGCCGGCCTGCTCCTGGCTCTCCTCCGCCCCGCTGTGCCGGGACGACTGCTCCAGGGCCTCCGCCGTGACGAAGGTCGACAAGAGGTCGCCCCCGTAGGCGGCGAGTTCGTCCCGCAGGCCCCCCGCGCGCAGCAGGTTCAGGGTGCGCTCCATCCCCAGGATCCCGTTGGGGCCGAGCGGGACCCGGTCGATCGCGATGCGCGCCAGGTCCCGGTGGGCCAGGAACATCCGCCGCAGTGACCGGCACATCTCCTTGACCTGCTCCGCCCAGCGGCCCGGCTCCGGTTCCGGGATCTCCACCTCGGTCAGCACCAGGTCGAAGACGAGGTCGAGCAGTTCGTCCCGGTTTCCCACGTGCGCGTACAGCGAAGCGTGGCCGGTCTTCAGCTCCTGCGCGAGCCGCCGCATGCTCAGGGCGTCGAGCCCCTCGGCGTCGAGGATGCCGAGCGCCGTCTCGACGATCCGGTCCTGCGTCAGGGGCATGCGCGGCGGCGCCTTCTTCGGCCGGCGCCACGGAGGTACCGGGATCTCCTCGGGCATGGGCCTCCTTCCTTCGCTTCGCACGTCGTCCTCATCGTAGGGCATCGTCGGCCACCGTTTCTTGACACGACCACCGTTCCACTATAGAACGGTGGTCGTTCATGGATCTATAGTCGAGGACCCCGGGGGACGCCATGAGTTCCGTTGAACCAGACGAACCGGACAGCATCGCGGCGCCACCGACGGCGCTGGTGCCGGAGCAGGACCCCGGGCCGGACGACACCGCGGCCGAGCCCCCGCCCTACGCGCGCCGCTGGGCCGCGCTGGCCGTCATCCTCGGCGCCGAGATCATGGACCTGCTCGACGGCACGGTCATGAACGTGGCGGCGCCCGCGGTCCGCGCCGATCTGGGCGGCAGCCTCAGCGTCATCCAGTGGATCACCGTCGGGTACACGCTTTCCTTCGCCGTCCTGCTCGTGGTCGGCGGCCGGCTGGGCGACATCCACGGCCGCAAGCGCATGTTCGTCGTCGGCGCCGTCGGATTCACCCTGGCCTCCGTGCTGTGCGCGGTGGCGGGCAGTTCCGAGATGCTCATCGCCGCGCGCTTCCTGCAGGGCGGGCTGGGTGCGCTGATGATTCCGCAGGGGCTCGGCCTCATCAAGCAGATGTTCCCGCCCAAGGAGACCGCGGCGGCGTTCGGCGCGTTCGGTCCCGCCATCGGACTGGGCGCCGTGCTCGGTCCGATCATCGCGGGATTCCTGGTCGACGCCGATCTGTTCGGTTCGGGCTGGCGGTCCGTCTTCCTGATCAACCTGCCGATCGGGGCAGCCGTGGTGACCGGAGCGGTGCTGCTGCTGCCCGAGGGCAGGGCGCCCGTGCGGCCGAAGTTCGACGTCGTCGGCATGCTGCTGGTGACCCTCGGACTGACCCTGCTGATCTTCCCGCTCGTCCAGGGGCGCGAACGCGGCTGGCCCGCCTGGACGTTCGTGCTGATGGTGGCCGGAGCGGCCGTGCTCGCCGCCTTCGTCGCCTACGAACTGCGGCAGGACAAGCGCGGCGGTGCCACGCTGATCGAGCTCAGCCTGCTGCGCAGGTCCCGCTACGCCGTGGGACTGGCGGTGGCGCTGGTGTTCTTCACCGGCATCTCCGGAATGTCGCTGCTGCTCGGCCTGCACCTGCAGATCGGCCTGGGCTTCAGCCCGACCCGGGCGGCGCTGACGATGACGCCCTGGTCGGTGTTCCTGGTCGTCGGCGCGATCCTGACCGGGGCTGTGCTGGGAGCGAGGTTCGGCCGCAAGGCCCTGCACGGCGGGCTCGCGGTGCTGGCACTCGGCGTACTGATCATGCTGCTGACGATCCGCGACCAGGCCGGCGGGCTGACCAGCTGGGAGCTCGTCCCGGGCATCGCCGTGGCCGGCCTCGGCATGGGCGTCATGATCGGTCTGCTCTTCGACATCGCTCTGGCCGACGTCGACAAGCAGGAGGCCGGCACCGCCTCCGGGATCCTCACCGCGGTACAGCAGCTCGGCTTCGCGATCGGCGTCGCGGTGCTCGCGACGCTGTTCTTCGGGCTGCTCGGATCCCAGGCGACGGCAAGCGTCGCCGACGGCGAGAGCCGGACCCGGGCCGAACTCGCCGCCGCCGGGGCGACCCCGGCCGAACAGGATCGCCTGCTCGCCGACCTGCGGGAGTGCCTGAGGGAATCGGCGAACCAGAAGAACTCCGAACAGACGCCCGACAGCTGCCGGAACATCGAGCAGGCCCGGCCGCAGCTGGCCCAGGCCACGGCGCGCGCCTGGCATACGGCCCACACCCAGAACTTCAGCACCGCGATGGTCCGCACGCTCTGGGTCGTGATCGGACTGCTGGCGGTGTCCTTCGCGCTGGCCTTCGGGCTGCCGCCCAAGCCTCGTGAGGAAGAGGGTTTTTGATGACACGCAAACTGCTGGCCTGGCCCGGCGGACGCCGGGTCAAGTGGCTGGTCCTCGTGGGCTGGATCGGTCTGCTGATCGTGCTCCAGCCGCTGGCCGGGAAGCTCGGCGACGTCGAGTCCAACGACGCCGCCGCCTGGCTTCCCGGCAACGCGGAGTCGACCGAAGTGCTCAAGCTCTCGGAGAAGTTCCAGCCCGCCGACACCAGCCCGGCCATCGTCGTCTACGACCGCCCGTCCGGAATCACGGCCGCCGACGAGGCGAAGGCCCGGGCCGACGCCGCGGACTTCGCGGACGGCACCGACGTGGTGGGCAAGCCGTTCGGCCCGGTGCGCTCGGAGGACGGCAAGGCCCTGCGCACCGTGGTCAACGTCCACCTCGGCAAGGACGGCTGGGAGGGGCTCAACGAGGCCACCAAGGATCTGCGGGAGACCGCGCAGCCGAACGCGCCCGACGGTCTCGGCGTCCATGTGACGGGCCCGACCGGCTACGCCGCCGACTCCGCGGAGTCCTTCAGCAGCGCCGACTTCAAACTCACCCTGGTCACCCTCCTCATCGTCGTGACGATCCTCGTCGTCACCTACCGCAGTCCGCTGCTCTGGCTGCTGCCGATGATCTCCGCGGGCATGTCCCTGGTCATCTCGCAGGCCATCATCTACCTGCTGGCCAAGCACGCGGGACTCACGGTCAACGCCCAGACGGCGATGATCCTCACGGTGCTGGTGCTCGGCGCGGCCACCGACTACGCGCTGTTGCTCGTCGCCCGCTACCGGGAGGAACTGCGGCGGCACGAGGACCGGCACGAGGCCATGGCCGTGGCGCTGCACCGCGCGGGTCCCGCCATCGTGGCCAGCGCCGCCACCGTCGCCATCAGCATGCTCGTCCTGCTGCTGGCCGCGCTGAACTCCACCAAGGGGCTCGGCCCGGTCTGCGCCGTCGGCGTCCTGGTCGGCCTGCTGTCGATGATGACGCTGCTGCCCGCCCTGCTGGTGATCTTCGGACGCTGGATCTTCTGGCCGGCCCGGCCGAAGCAGGGTACGGAGCCCGACGTCACGCGCGGTGTGTGGGCACGGGTCGCCCGGCGGGTCTCCGGCCGCCCGCGTGCGGTGTGGATCACGACCAGCCTGGTGCTCGGAGCGGTGGCCACGCTGGCCGTCACCCTGAACGCCGACGGGCTGCAGCAGAAGGACGGCTTCAAGACCAAGCCGGAGTCGGTGGTGGGCGAGGAGATCCTCGCCCGGCACTTCCCGGCCGGTTCCGGTGAGCCGATGGTCGTCATCGCCAAGGACTCCTCGGCGTCCCAGGTGCGCGCCGCACTGGAGACGGTGCCCGGCGTCACCGAGGTCGCGGAGCCCCGGGTCAAGGACGGGCTGGTCTATCTCGAGGCGACGCTCCGCGCCGGAGCCGACAGTCCGGCGGCGATGGCCGCGGTCACCTCGGCCCGCGAGACCCTCGGCCGGCTGGACGGGGCGGAGGCGATGGTGGGCGGCAGCAGCGCCGTCGTCCACGACATGCGTGAGGCGTCCGGCCGCGACCGCGACCTGATCATCCCGGTGATCCTCGCCGTGGTGTTCTGCATCCTCGCGCTGCTGCTGCGGGCACTCGTGGCCCCGCTGCTGCTGATCGCGAGCGTGGTGCTCTCCTTCTTCACGGCGCTCGGCCTCGCCGCCTTCTTCTTCAACCACGTCTTCGACTTCGCGGGGGCCGATTCCGCCTTCCCGCTCTGGGTGTTCGTCTTCCTGGTCGCCCTGGGCGTCGACTACAACATCTTCCTCGTCACCCGGATCAGGGAGGAGAGCAGCCGGCTCGGCACCCGGCTGGGCGCGCTCAAGGGGCTGACCTCGACCGGTGGCGTGATCACCGCGGCCGGTCTGGTGCTGGCCGGGACCTTCGCCGCACTGGCCACGCTGCCGCTGGTCTTCATCGCCGAACTCGGCTTCACGGTGGCGGTGGGCATCCTGCTCGACACCATGATCGTGCGCTCGGTCCTGGTCACCGCGCTCACCCTCGATGTCGGCCGGTGGATGTGGTGGCCGCACCAGCTCTTCCGGCGCGAGGACACCCCCGAGGAAAAAGCCGGAGCGGGAATTTCCGATTCTACGAATTCGGAAGTACCGGCTCCTCTTTCCTGAAGGAAAGTCAAAAAGTGTGGATCAGCGCGGTCGCCGCAGGTCACCGCGCTGATTTATACGTGGATCAATAAATGATCGCTTGTGACGCCAGCCACAGTTGAAATCGGTCAACTAGGACTGTTAGTGTCGCCCCTAAGAAACGGAGAATCTCGACGGGGGCGCAGGATGAGATTCAATCTGTTGGGGCATGTCCATGTGATCACCGATACCGGGCGGTTGATTCCGCTCAAATCCTCGAAGGCGACCCAGCTCCTCGCGTTGCTGCTGCTCAGGCGGCACGAGGTGGTGGGCTCGGGGGTGCTCATCGAGGAGCTGTGGGCGGACGACCCGCCGCGCAGCGCCATGACGACACTGCAGACCTACGTCTACCACACCCGCCGGCTCCTTGCGGAGCATCAGGTGACGAGCGAAGAACGGGACTTGGTCCTGACCCGACCGCCCGGTTACTTCGCGCTGCTCGACGACGACGAGCTCGATGTCATGATCGCCGAGCGGCTGATCCGCGCGGGCAGCCGCCTGCTAGAGGAGAACCGGCCCGAGGAGGCGCTCGCCTCGCTGAACGCGGGACTGGATCTCTGGCGCGGCCCGGCGCTGTCCACCGTGCCGTGCGGCCGGGTGCTCGAAGGCCATATCGCTCACCTGGAAGAGCTCCGGCTCTTCGGGGTGCAGCTCCGCATAGATGCGAATTGGCGGCTGGGCAGGATAGGGCCGATGATTCCGGAGCTCCGGTCCCTGGTAATTTCACACCCCCTGAACGAGACCCTGCACGCCAAGCTCATGGGGGCGCTCTACAGGGTGGGCCGGCGGGCGGAGGCGCTGGCGTCGTACCGAAATCTCCGGCAGATCCTGTCCGACGAACTGGGCGTGGACCCGACACCGGAAATTCAGCGCATGCATATGGAGATCCTCAACGGTGACCATGTGCTCGTGTAGGCACCGCCCGTGAATGGGGTGAGGCCCCTCGCGGTCTGCGAGGGGCCTCACCCCATTCACGGGCCGTCAGGCGTCAGTAGTTCCCCAGGCCGCCGCAGACATTGAGCGCCTGCGCGGTGACCGCGGCCGCCCCGTCCCCGATCAGATAGGCCACCATCTCCGCCACCTCGGACGGTCGCACGTAGCGGCCGATCGGCACGCGCGCGGTGATCCGGTCGAAGGCTTCCTCGGTCGACACCTCCCAGATCTCCGAGTAGTGCTCGCGCACGTTCGCGGCCATCGGCGTCTCGACGAATCCGGGGCAGACGGCGTTCACCGTGATGCCGGTCCGTGCCAGTTCGAGGCCGAGCGCCTTGCTGAAACCGACCACCCCGTGCTTCGACGCCGAGTACGGGGCGGCGTGCACCACGCCCTGCTTCCCGCCCGTGGAGGCGATGTTGATGATCCGGCCGGTTCCCCGATCGAGCATGCCGCCGGCCTTCAGGACCTGCTTCGTCACCCGGAACACGCTGGTGAGATTGGTGTCGATCACATCGAGCCAGAGCTCGTCGGCGAGCTCGGCCGTGGCGCCGCCGCCGGGCCGGCCCGCGTTGTTCACCAGGACGTCGATCGGACCGTAGCGCTCGACGACCGCCGCCACGAGGTCCTCGATCTCGGCGGCCGAGCGGACGTCGCAGGTCCGGCCGTCCGCCTCCACGCCCGCTTCCCGCAGCTCCTTGAGCGTCGTGCGCAGTGCTTCCTCGCCGCGCGCGCAGATGAAGACGTTCAACCCCTCCGTGCCGAGCCTTCGGGCGATCTCCAGCCCGATACCACTGGTTGCGCCCGTCACCAGTGCGACCTTCGAGACCTGCGTTGCCATGTGTCCCTCTCCCTGCTTCGTGGACCCCCGACCTGCCCAGCCTTGGGCGCCGGGCTCGAGCGGCGGTCGAAGGGGATTGGGGTGCCGCTGGGACGCCGCGACGGTGGATCCGGCATCGAGGCGCCCCGTATCGGCCTTCGAGCCGCTTTCGAGCCATGCGGCCCACGATGACGACGACCACCGGGTGAACTCACCGAAGGAGCTGTTCCGATTGAAGCGCAGAGTCGTCATCACGGGCGTCGGCGTCCGCGCCCCGGGCGGAAACGGCACGCGGCAGTTCTGGGAACTGCTCACCTCGGGGCGGACGGCGACGCGCCGGATCTCGTTCTTCGACCCGTCGCCCTACCGTTCGCAGGTCGCCGCGGAAGCCGATTTCGACCCGGTCGCCGAGGGCTTCGGCCCGCGGGAGCTGGACCGGATGGACCGGGCCTCGCAGTTCGCCGTGGCCTGCGCCCGGGAGGCCGTCGCCGCGAGCGGACTCGAGTTCGACACCCTGGACCCCACCCGGGTCGGGGTCAGCCTCGGCAGCGCGGTGGCCGCCGCGACCAGCCTGGAACGTGAGTACCTGCTGCTGTCGGACTCCGGCCGGGAGTGGGAGGTCGACGCCGCCTGGCTGTCCCGGCACATGTTCGACTACCTGGTGCCCAGCGTCATGCCGGCCGAAGTGGCCTGGGAGGTCGGCGCCGAGGGCCCGGTCGCGATGGTCTCCAACGGCTGCACGTCGGGCCTGGACTCCGTGGGGCACGCGGTGCGGCTGATAGAGGAGGGCAGCGCGGACGTGATGCTCGCCGGAGCCGCCGACACCCCGATCACCCCGATCGTCGTCGCCTGCTTCGACGCGATCCGGGCCACGACGGCGCGCAACGACGACCCGGAGCACGCCTCGCGGCCGTTCGACGGTACGCGCGACGGCTTCGTGCTGGCCGAGGGAGCCGCGATGTTCGTCCTGGAGGACTACGAGAGCGCGCTGGCCCGCGGCGCCCACATCCACGCCGAGATCCCGGGGTACGCGACGCGCTGCAACGCGTACCACATGACGGGGCTGAAGGCCGACGGCCGTGAGATGGCCGAGGCCATCCGGGTCGCCCTCGACGAGTCCCGTACGGACGCCACGGACATCGACTACATCAACGCCCACGGCTCCGGCACCCGGCAGAACGACCGGCACGAGACCGCGGCCTACAAGCGGGCGCTCGGCGATCACGCCCGGCGCACCCCGGTCAGCTCCATCAAGTCGATGGTCGGCCACTCGCTCGGCGCGATCGGCTCGCTGGAGATCGCGGCCAGTGTGCTCGCCCTCGAACACGGAGTGGTGCCACCGACCGCGAACCTCCGCACGAGCGACCCCGAGTGCGATCTCGACTACGTCCCGCTCGAGGCGAGGGAGCGGAAGCTGGGGACCGTGCTCACCGTGGGCAGCGGCTTCGGCGGCTTCCAGAGCGCGATGGTCCTGCGCGGTGCCGAGGCGGCGGGGGCGGTCGCATGAGCGTCCTCATCACCGGAGTCGGCGTCGTCGCCCCCAACGGCCTCGGTCTGGAACCGTACTGGGCGTCCGTGCTGGCCGGCCGCTTCGGCATCGGCCCGGTCACCCGCTTCGACGTGAGCCGGTACCCGGCCACGCTCGCCGGGCAGATCGACGACTTCCACGCACCTGACCACGTCCCGGGCCGGTTGCTGCCACAGACGGACCCCTCCACGCGGCTCGCGCTCACCGCCGCGGCCTGGGCGCTCCAGGACGCGAAGGCCGACCCGGAGTCGCTGACCGACTACGACATGGGCGTGGTGACGGCCAACGCCTGCGGCGGATTCGACTTCACGCACCGGGAGTTCCGCAAGCTGTGGACCGAGGGCCCCAAGTCGGTCAGCGTGTACGAGTCCTTCGCGTGGTTCTACGCGGTGAACACCGGCCAGATCTCCATCCGGCACGGCATGCGCGGCCCGAGCAGTGCCCTGGTCGCCGAGCAGGCAGGGGGCCTTGACGCCCTCGGCCACGCCCGCCGCACGATCCGCCGCGGCACCCCGCTCGTGGTGTCCGGCGGGGTCGACTCGGCACTCGACCCGTGGGGCTGGGTCTCGCAGATCGCGAGCGGCCGGGTCAGCACCGCCACCGAACCGGCCCGGGCCTATCTGCCCTTCGACGAGCAGGCCGCCGGCTATGTTCCGGGCGAGGGCGGCGCCATCCTCGTCCTGGAGGACAGCGCCGCGGCCCAGGCCCGGGGCCGGCACGACGCGTACGGTGAACTCGCGGGCTGCGCCTCGACCTTCGACCCCGCCCCCGGCTCCGGACGGCCCCCGGGCCTGGAGCGCGCGATCCGGCTCGCGCTGACCGACGCCGGGCTCGGCCCCGAGGACGTCGACGTCGTGTTCGCCGACGGCGCGGGCGTACCCGAACTGGACGCCGCGGAGGCCCGGGCCATCGGCCGGGTGTTCGGCAGCCACGGGGTGCCCGTCACCGTCCCGAAGACGACGACGGGTCGCCTCTACGCCGGCGGCGGACCGCTCGACGTGGTCACCGCCCTGATGGCCCTCCGCGAAGGCGTGATCCCGCCGACCGCGGGTGTGGAGTCCGTACCGCAGGAGTACGGCATCGACCTGGTGCTCGGCGAACCGCGCACCGCGTCCCCGCGCACCGCCCTGGTCCTGGCCAGGGGCCGCTGGGGCTTCAACTCGGCGGTCGTCCTGCGCCGCCCCGAACCGACCCCGTAGCGACACCGAGAACTGGAGACAGCAATGGCAACCCTGCTCACCATCGACGACCTGCGCCGCGTCCTCATCGAATGCGCCGGCGAGACGGACGGAACGGACCTGTCCGGCGACATCCTCGACACCCGCTTCGAGACCATCGGCTACGACTCGCTCGCCCTGATGGAGACCGCGGCGCGGCTCGAGAGCCACTACGGCGTGGCCATCCCCGACGACATCGCGGGCCGCGTCGACACCCCTCGGGACCTGCTCGACCTGGTCAACGGCGCGCTGGCCGAGGCGGCATGAGCCGGCCGGAAGAACACCGGGTGGTCCACACGCTCAGGACCCCGGCCCCGGCGCGCCGGCTGTACGACCTGGTCGCGCGGGCCGAACTCTGGCCGGCCGTCTTCGAACCCGCCGTCCACGTGCGGATCCTGGAGCGCGGCCAGGGCGCGGAACGCTTCCAGATCTGGGCGAGCGTGGCCGGACAGGTGAAGACCTGGACCTCCCGCCGGACGCTGGACCCGGACGCCCTGCGGGTCACGTTCCGGCAGGAGCGCACCCAGCCGCCCATCGCCTCGATGGGCGGAAGCTGGGAGTTCCGGAGCGACGGCGGAGGCACCGAGGTGGTGCTGACCCACGACTTCGCCGCCGTCGACGAGGCCGCCCTGCCGGGACTGCGCGCGGCGCTGGACGCGAACAGCGAGAAGGAGCTGGCCGCGCTGGCCCGGCTCGCGGAGCAGCGACATTCCCTGGAGGAACTCCTGTTCACGTTCGAGGACACGCTTCAGGTGCCGTCCGGGGACGACGCCTACGCCTTCATCGAGCGCAGCGACCTGTGGCCGGACCGGCTGCCGCACGTGGGGAGGGTGACGCTGACCGAGGAGGCGGCGGGCACCGGATCCCCCGGCGTCCAGGACATGACCATGGAGACGGTGACCGCCGACGGCAGTACGCACACGACCCGTTCGATCCGGCTCTGCTTCCCCGGCGAGAGCATCGTGTACAAGCAGCTCGTCCCGCCCGCCCTGCTCTCCGGACACAGCGGTGCCTGGCTCTTCGACAAGGACGCGGTCACCGCCCGCCACACCGTGGCGATCGACCCGGCCCGCGTCGAAGAGGTCCTGGGCAAGGGCAGGACCGTCGCCGACGCCCGCGCCTATCTGCGTGAGGCGCTCGGCGCCAACAGCCGGGCCACGCTCGGCCACGCAGCGGCCGCCGCCGCCGGGCCGGCGTCGTGACGGCCGCGGTCCACGAGGTCGCCGAGGGGGTCTACGCGTACGAGCAGGCCCCCGGCGGCTGGTGTGTCAGCAACGCGGGCATCGTCGTGGGCGGCGACGGCGCGCTCGTCGTCGACACGCTGTCGACGATCCCGAGGGCGCGGCGGCTGGCCGAGACGGTCGACAAGCTCGCCGCGGGCCCCGACCGCATCGTGGTCAACACGCACTTCCACGGCGACCACGCGTTCGGCAACCAGGTCTTCCCACCGGGAACGCAGATCATCGCGCACGAAGACATGCGGACCGCCATGGTGACGACGGGCCTGGCCCTCACCGGGCTCTGGCCGCGGGTCGACTGGGGCGAGATCGAGGTGACGCCGCCGACCGTGACCTTCCGCGACCGCCTCACCGTGCACGTCGGCGAGCGACGGGCCGAACTGATCTGCGTCGGCCCCGCGCACACCGGGCACGACGTGGTGGTCTGGCTGCCCGAGGAGCGGGTGCTGTTCGCGGGGGACATCGTCATGTCGGGCGTCACCCCGTTCGTGCTCTTCGGTTCGGTGGCCGGAACACTGTCCGCGCTCGACCGGCTGGCGGAGCTGGAGCCCGCGGTGGTCGTCGGCGGGCACGGCCCGGTGGCGGGACCCGAGGTGCTGGACGCCAACCGGGACTATCTGCGCTGGGTCCAGCACCTCGCCGCCGAGGCGGCCGAAAGCGGGCTGACGCCGCTGGAGGCCGCGCGCGCGGCGGACCTCGGCGCCTTCGCCGGCCTGCTGGACGCGGAGCGCCTCGTCGCGAACCTGCACCGAGCGCACGAGGAACTGCTGAGCAGACCCGCGCGCGACGCCATGGAGATCTTCTCGGAGCTGGTCGCCTACAACGGTGGGCGGCTGCCCACCTGCCTCGCCTAAGGAGTCGAAAGATGGCCGCCGACCAGGGAATGCTCCGGGACGCCATGGCCCGGGTGCCGGCCGGGGTGGCGCTCGTCACCGCCCACGACCGCAGCGGAGTCCCGCACGGTTTCACCGCCAGCTCGTTCGTGTCCGTCTCGATGGAGCCGCCGCTCGCGCTGGTCTGCCTGGCCCGGACGGCCAACTCCTTCCCGGTGTTCGACGGTTGCAGCGAGTTCGCGGTGAGCGTGCTGCGCGACGACCACACCGACCTGGCCATGCGCTTCGCCCGCAAGTCCGCGGACAAGTTCGCGGGCGAGGAGTTCATCCGCACCGCGCGGGGAGCGACCGTGCTCGACGGAGCGCTCGCGGTCGTCGAGTGCACGGTCCACGAGCGCTATCCCGCGGGCGACCACATCATCCTGCTCGGCGAGGTCCAGTCCGTGCACGTCGAGGACAAGGGCGCGCCTGCGGTCTACGTGGACCGCAGGTTCGCCGCCCTGTGCTCGGGGACGGGCGCCTGCCTGGCCGCCGCCGAGCGGGGCGCGCACGCGCACGCCGGCTGAGGAGAGGTGAGGCCCCCGGGGGAGCAGGCGACCCGGGCGCAGCCCCTGGCCGCCCGGTGTGAAGGCGTCGGGGCAGTACATGATCTCGTCGTCGGACAGGACCGCGGGGTCTGCGCCCCGGCGTGCGCGCGGATGCCGGGGCGGAAGCCGGTGCCGGCCGGCATCCGTCGGCCGAGGGCACCGCGTCACCAGGAACTCGCCCACGTCGGCTGTCCGGGGCCCCGGGGGGACGCGGGCGGAATTCCGGCACCCGGACCTGTCACCTCCCGCCCCGTTCCCGTCCGGGTCCCGCTCGCTGCCGGCAGGAGGACGGGCCGCCTCACCGGGCGGGGGACGGCACCGGGTAGGGCGCCGGTTCCGTCACCCAGCCCGCCGCCAGCACCAGGCGGGACTCGCGGTCGGTGGCGAGGAAGGCGAAGGGACGGTCGAAGGTGACGCGGACGACCGTCGTCTCGTACCGGTACTGCGGGACCCCGCCGGCCGGCACCGGCATGACCGCCGTCACCGCCGCCGCCCGGAAGCCGAGCGCGCCGAACTGCGCCACGGCCGACTGGCGGGCCTCTCCGACGGCCAGCGGGTGGGGGCTCACCCCCGGGAAGGGACCGGTCGCGGTGTCCGTCGCCGCGGTGAGGCCGAACAGGCCCGGCAGGGCGAGCAGATCGTGGTCGGCCCGTACCTCGTACGCCACCGTCGTCACGTCCAGCGTCGTCGGCTGCGGCGCGGTGGCCGGCTGCTGCTCCACGTGCAGGCCGGGGCCGACGTGCCCGTGCGGCAGCGCGCCGCCCCCGGTCAGCGGCAGGCCGCGCTCCACGACCCCCACCCCGGCCGCCAGTACCTGACCCGGCGTCATCCGCTCCTCGCCCAGCACCAGATGCACGTCGACGCCGTTGTCACCGGGCACCGTCAGCGCGGTGACGAAGCCGTCCGGCGTGCCCGTCACCCCCACCCGGTCCGGCCGCACGCTGCGCCGGTGCAGGCCGCGCAGGGTACGGCCCTGCCAGGGGCCGGAGCCGGGCCGCAGCGGCAGCTCGGTGAACGGCTGCCGCCAGTCCGTGCGCAGCGCGAGGGCGGTGGCCAGCACCATCCGCGCCTCCCGGGTCAGCGTCACCGGCATGCGCTCGACCAGCCCGCCGGTCCGCTCGGCCGCCCAGGCGTCCAGCCGCTCCTGCGCGGTGACGAGGTCGTCCCCGAAGACGCCGTGGGTCCCGGCGGGCAGCCCGGCCCGCCACTCCTCCCGCAGGGCCAGCCCGTGGTGCGTCCACAGGCCGAGCGCCGCGTCCAGACCGGCGACCCCGGCCAGCCCGGCCAGCAACTCCCGTGCGGCACCGGCCGCCTGCTCGGCGGGCACGCCCAGCGCGCCGGCCAGTTCCGCCCGTGCCGGGCCCGCCGCGCCGTCGGCCAGGAAGGCCAGCAGCGGCCACACTCCCGGCGCGGAGAACGCGGTGCCCTCGCCGTTCAGGGCCTGCGCCCACCGGGCCGTCAGCCCGTTCACACGCCGGACGGTGTCCCCGGCCACCGTGCTCGTCTCCACCCGCATTCCGCCCCCGTTCCGGTCACGCTTACCATGCGCCAGTCGTACGTCAGTCCAGCCGCCGGCCGGCCGCCGGTCCCCTGTGCCGCCGCCGCCCGATCCAGGAGCACGGTACCGGTGTCCCTTCCCCCGCCTCCCGGCCCCCACCAGCCGCAAGAGCCGTTCCAGCCACCCCGGCCGCAGCCGCGGGAGCCGTACGGCCCGCCGCCGTACCCCCAACAGCCGGGCGGCTCCCCGGGGTTGCCCGTCCACCAGCCGTGGTCGCAGGGCTACCGCCCCTACAGCCACCCGGCGCCGGTCAACGGTCTCGCCATCGCCTCCCTGGTGCTCGGGGTGCTGTGCTGCCTGCCGGGGGTGGGGCTGGTGCTCGGGCTGGTCGGGCTGCGCCAGATCCGCCGGCGCGGTGAGCGCGGTACGGGGCTGGCCGTGGGCGGTGCCGTGCTGTCCGGGGCCGGGCTCGCGCTGTGGGCGCTGCTGCTTGCGACGGGCGGCGCCTCCCAGGTGTGGCACGGATTCAGGGACGGCGCACGCGACGGCGCGGCCCTCTCGCTGGCCGAGGGCGAGTGCTTCGACACGCCGGGGGGCGCGCTGAGCGGTGACACGTACGACGTGGACAAGGTCTCCTGCGCCGGCGCGCACGACGGCGAGGTGTTCGCGACCGTCACGCTCCCCGGCGGCCCCTACCCCGGGGACGACGCGGTCGGCGACACCGCCGACGAGCGCTGCTGGAGCCTCCGGGACAGCTACGCGATGGACGGCTGGGCGGTCCCGCAGGACGTCGACGTGTACTACCTGACGCCGACCGAGGACAGCTGGGCCGCCGGGGACCGCGAGATCACCTGCGTGTTCGGCAACACCGCCGAGGGCGAGGACCTGACCGGCTCGCTGCGCAACGACGAGACCGTCCTCGACGCCGACCAGGTCGCCTATCTGAAGGCCGCTCACGTCCTCAACGCCGCCCTGGACACCGCTCCTGACGAGGAGTACGTCGAGGACGACCTGCCGGGGCACAAGGCGTGGGCGGGCCGGGTGTCGGCCGCGCTGGGCGAGCAGGCCCGGATGCTGCGCGCCCATGACTGGCCCGCCGGCGCCCGCGGACGCGTGGCCGCGCTCGCCGCCGGCCTGGACACGGCGCGCGCGGAGTGGGCGAAGGCCGCGAAGGCCGGGGACGCGGACGCCTTCTACGAGCACTACGACACCGGCTACGACCTCATCGACCCGTCCCGGGCGGTCGCCGCGCGCAAGGCACTGGGGCTGTCCACCACCGTGCCCCTGGGAGAGGACGGGGCGGGGACGAGCCTGGAGGTGTGAGAGCGCGCCTATACGGGGCAGAAAGCGCCTGGGTAAAGCCCTCCCCGGGCTTTTGTCATCACATCGAGTGATTCTCTGGCCTTTACTTGCACGGCTCAACCCACGGTTGCGACGCTGTTGCTGTCTGTACAACCTGATGGGAGCGGCCAGTGACTTTCGGTGAGCAGCCGGCGTACCTGCGTGTCGCGGGTGATCTCCGCAAGAAGATCGTCGACGGTTCACTGCCGCCCCACACCCGCCTTCCCTCCCAGGCCCGCATCCGCGAGGAGTACGGCGTCTCGGACACGGTCGCGCTGGAGGCCCGCAAGGTGCTGATGGCCGAGGGGCTGGTCGAGGGCCGCTCCGGCTCGGGGACGTACGTGCGCGAGCGGCCCGTCCCCCGGCGCGTCGCCCGCTCCGGATACCGCCCGGCCGGCGGCGCCACCCCGTTCCGGCAGGAGCAGGCCGACGCCTCCGTGCGCGGCACCTGGGAGTCCAGCAGCGAGCAGACCGAGGCCGGCGCCGCCATCGCCGAGCGGCTCGCGATCCAGACCGGCGACCGGGTCATGCGCACCAAGTACCTGTACCGGGAGGGCGGCGAGCCGATGATGCTCTCCACTTCCTGGGAACCCCTCGCCGTCACCGGCCGCACCCCGGTGATGCTGCCCGAGGAGGGGCCGCTCGGCGGGATGGGAGTGGTCGAGCGCATGCGGGCCATCGACGTCATCGTGGACAACGTCACCGAGGAGGTCGGCGCCCGCCCCGGCCTCGCCGAGGAGCTGCATCTGCTCGGCGGTGTCCCGGGGCACGTGGTCCTGGTCGTCCAGCGCACCTACTTCGCCTCCGGCCGCCCGGTCGAGACCGCCGACGTGGTCATCCCGGCCGACCGCTACCGGGTCGCCTACCACCTGCCCGTCAAGTGACCGCCCCCGCCCGGGCGGTCATCCGCGCGCCGCTCCGCGTGAGGTAGCGCACACCCCGGCGCGCCGCCCGGGCGGTCACCGGCACCGTCCCGCCCCCGCCGGCGCCGCACGAGCCGCAGCAATCCGGCCGTTTTCGCAGGTGGCCCAGGGTGCCTTCGGCATGCCTCCCGACCCCGGGCAGCGGCGTTCCCGACGGCGCATCCGGTCCCGTGCGCCCCCGGGCGTTCTGGCTCGATGCGTACCTCTTTGTGAAAAGTCGTATGCGCAGCGTGAAGGTTGGGCGTACGCTCGGGCATATGCGGATTGCGGTTTCCTTAGACGTGGCCCGGCGGGGGACCGGGCCCGGGGGAGGGCGGGGCGGTGCGAGAAGGAACGCGGGCGGTGGGGGCCATGGGTGAGGGCACGGTGTCCCTGCCCTGGATCGTGATACGGCAGGACGACAACGGCAATCGCTACCGCGTCGGCCGGTACGCGACCCGGGCGGAGGCGCAGAAGATCGCCGACAGTCTCGACGACCGGGGGCACAAACAGCTCTACTGGGTCGAGCGCATCGGCCAGAACGGGGACGGCGCGCAGAACTGACCGGTCGCGCGCTCCGCGTAGGCTCCGCTCCATGACGCGTACGACTCCTGAGGCGGAACGGATCGTGGTGGTGGGAGCCGCCCTGCTCGACGGCGGCAGGCTGCTGGCCGCGCGCCGCAGCGCGCCCGCCGACCTGGCCGGACGCTGGGAGCTGCCCGGCGGCAAGGTCGAGGCGGGGGAGCGACCCGAGGACGCGCTGGTGCGTGAACTGCGCGAGGAACTGGGCGTCGACGCCGAGCCGGTCGGCCGTGTGCCCGGGGAGTGGCCGCTGCGGACGCCGTACGTCCTTCAGGTGTGGACCGCCCGCCTGTGCCCCGGCTCACCCCCGCCCCTGCCCCTCCAGGACCACGACGAGCTGCGCTGGCTGACCCCGGACCGGATCTGGGAGGTCGACTGGCTCGACCAGGATGTTCCGGCGGTCCGGGGGGTGGCGGCGATGATCGGGCGCGGGGTGTAGGTGCACGGCCCCGAGCGGAGCGCGCCCGTTCGTGCCACGGTGCGCCCTCTCGCGCGGTACTGCCGCCCGGATATCGGGTATGTGCCCATTAACCCCATGAAACCGGACATGGGTGGGCTCGCTGGCCTGGGAAGTGATCGGCGTGATCGACACCGATGGCGACTGCGCCGAGTGGACGTTTCCCGCCGAACCGGGCGCCGTGCGCAGCGCCCGCGCGGCGGTCCGGTCCCAGTTGCACGGCTGGCACCTGGACTGCGTCGCCGACCTCGCCGCGCTGCTGGTCAGTGAGCTGGTCACCAACTCGCTGCGGCATGCCACCGGCCCCATAGGCGTACGGCTCGTCCGGCCCGCCGGGCTCGACGGCAGGCTGCGCGTGGAGGTCTCCGACCCGCTCCCCGACCTGCCGCGCGAACGCGTCGCCCACCCCGAGGACGAGAGCGGACGCGGCCTTCAGCTGGTCGCCGGCTCCTCGCTCAACTGGGGCACCCGGCCCGGCCCGAGCGGAAAGACCGTCTGGTTCGAACTGGCGGTGCCCGGGTGACGGCACAGCACGCGCAGGGTCACGGGGGTGTACAGCCGACGGCGTGCCTCCCTCGTGCGCGCCGGGGGCACACATGGTCCCTCGGTGTGTGATTCGGCGGTGTGTTCCCTGGTTAGAAGAGTGGAAGTGTTGTCACGGACCGGTCCGAAAAGCACCTGGACCGAGCTGTGATCGTGAACACCGTGTCGTGCGGCGCCGTAGTGCTGGATACTGCGGGCAGCCGCCCCCGGTGACCGGTGCCGGACGCGGTGAGCTGGAGGGGACGGTTCGCGTGAGCGAGATACCAGCGAAGGCCACGGAGTCCGAGGACCCGTCGGACGGCGCGAGGAGGCAGGCCGCGGAGGCTGCCGCGGCACCCGGTGACGCCATGTGGCAGAGCAGTCCGCCCGGTTCCATCTACGACTACATCAAGGTCGCGTCCTTCTCCATCAGTCCCGGCGGGCTGGTCGACCAGTGGAGCCTGCGCGCCGAGCAGCTCTTCGGCATCCCCGCCGCACGCGCCGTCGGCATGGACCCCATAGAGGCCTTCATCGATCCCGACCTGCGCGAGCGCGGCCAGCGGAAGATGGCCGAAATCCTCGACGGGCGCGAGTGGACCGGAGTGGTGCCGTTCCGCATGCCCGACCGTCCGGACGGCACGCGCGGCGAGCAGGGCCTGGCCGAGGTGTACGTCATGCCGACGCGCACCGCCGAGGGTGACAAGGCCGCCGTGTGCATCGTCGTGGACGTCCGCACGCTGCGCAGCATCGAGACCGACCTCGCCGCCTCGCAGGCGATTTTCGGTCAATCCCCTTTCGGATTCCTGCTCATCGACGCGGACCTGCGGGTGCGCCGGGCCAACACGCGGTTCGCCTCCGTCTTCGGCGGCACCCCGGACGACCACCGGGGCAAGGGAGTTCACGACTATCTGCCGCGCGGCGAGGCCGAGCGGGTCTCGGCCACGCTGCGGCGGGTGCTGGAGAGCGGTGAGTCCATCACCGACATGCACGTCACCGGCTTCGTCCCGGGCTCCGAGGAACGCCGGCACTGGTCGGTCAACCTCTACCGCGTGCACAGCGGCAGCGGCCGGCCCATCGGTATCGCCTGGCTCGGCACCGACATCACCTCCCGTCGCGCCGCCGCCCGCGAGGCCGCCGCCGCCCGGCGCAACCTCGCCCTGCTCAACGAGGCCGGCACCCGCATAGGGAACTCCCTCGACCTGGAGACCACGGCCCGCGAACTCCTCGACGTCGTCGTCCCCGGCTTCTGCGACCTCGCCACCGTCGACCTCTACCAGGGCCTGCTGGCCGGCGACGAAACCCCGCCCGGCCTCGCCGACGGCAGCGCCGAACTGCGCCGCGTCGCCTTCGCCAGCGCCGTCTCCGGCGCCCCCTTCGCCAGTTCCGGGAAGGCCGTCGAGGTCGGCGCGGTCCACCACTTCCCGTTCACCTCGCCCTGCGCGGACGCCCTGCGCACCGCCCGCCCGCAGCACGTGCCCGCCGAGGAGGGCGGCCTCGTGCAGTCCACGCTGGCCGTGCCGATGGTCGCCCACGACACGGTCGTGGGACTCGCGCAGTTCGCCCGGACCAAGGGCAGCGAGCCCTTCGGCGACCGCGACCGGGACCTCGCCGTCGAACTGGCCGCACGGGCCGCCGTCTGCATCGACAACGCGCGCCTGTACCGCCGGGAACACGAACGGGCGTTGATACTGCAACGCTCCCTGCTCCCGCCCGGCGACCCCGAGGCGTCCGGCCTGGACATCGCCTGCCGCTACCTGCCCGGCAACGCCGCGACGGAGGTGGGCGGCGACTGGTTCGACGTCATCGAACTCCCCGGGCACCGCACCGCGTTGGTGGTCGGGGACGTCATGGGCCGGGGCCTGAGGGCGGCGGTGGCCATGGGTGAACTCCGTACCGCCGTACGCACGCTGGCCCTGCTGGACCTGGAACCGGCGGAAGTGCTCTCGGCGCTGGACGAGATCGCGCGGGGCCTCGGCACCCCGGGCGGCATCCAGCAGGCGACCCGTACGGCCCGTCAGCCCCGGGACGCGGACCTCTCCGAGGTGTACCTCGCGACCTGCGTGTACGCCGTGTACGACTCCGTCACCAGACGCTGTACGTTCGCCAACGCCGGGCATCTGCCACCGGTGCTGGTCGAGCCCGGCGAGGCGGCCCTGATGCTCGACGTGCCGCCCGGCATGCCGCTGGGCGTGGGCGGCGAGCCGTTCGAGGAGGTCGAGGTCGAACTCCCCGAGGGCGCGCTGCTCGCGCTGTACACGGACGGCCTGGTCGAATCCCGCGACCACCCCCTGGACGAGGGCCTCCAGGCCTTCATCGGAGCGCTCACGGACCCCTCCCGCCCTCTGGAGGACGTCTGTGACCACGTCCTCAACACCCTCGACACCCACCACGGCGAGGACGACATCGCCCTGCTGATGGCCCGGGTGCAGGGGCTGCCCGCCGAGTCCGTCGGCGACTGGACGCTGCCGCGCGAGCCGCGCAGTGTGGGCCGGGCCCGGGAGTACGCCCGCGGGCAGCTGCTCTCCTGGGACCTGGAGCCGCTGGTCGACACGACGGAACTGCTGGTCAGCGAGCTGGTCACGAACGCGCTGCGGTACGGCGAGGGGGACATCAGGCTACGGCTGCTGCTCGACCGCACCCTGGTCTGCGAGGTCTGGGACTCCGGCTTGGTCCAGCCCCGGCGCCGACGGGCCCGGGACACCGACGAGGGCGGACGGGGCCTGCAACTGGTCGGGCTGCTCAGCGCGGCCTGGGGCTCCCGGCGCACACCCCGCGGCAAGACGGTCTGGTTCGAGCTGCCGTTGCCCGGCGGAGAGGGCGGCCTCACAGACCCGGCAGAGGCGCTGCTGAGCCTCTTCTGATCCCGGCCCACCCAGGTGGGCCTTCAGGGGTGCCCTACGTGTGCAGCCGGGAGCGGGTCCGCGGTCCACCGAATGCGGGCGGGGGACCGCCGTCGGGGTCCTCTCCGAGGAGGATGCCGCCCAGGACGGCACCGGCGAGGCCGGCCGCGTCCCCCTCGCTGCCGTGGGCCCGGACGTCCCGGTCGGCCAGCCTCCGCGCCTCCCCGGCCACGACGTCGGCCCACCCCGTGTTGCCCGCGCCCAGCTCCCGTGCCGCCTCCGCCAGCCGGGCCCGGGCCTCCGTACCCACCGCCCCCCGGTGCACCCCGACGAACTCCTCCGCCCCGGCGACCGAACTCCGCGCCACGAGCAGCGCCGCCGCGTCCAGCACCCCCGACCGCGTCCCCGTCAGCCGTTCGACGGCCCGGGTGATCCGGCGCAGCGCGTCCAGCGGGTCGTACGGCCCGCCTGTCAGCTCCTCGCGGACCGCCGCCAGCACCCCGTCGACGTGGGCCGGCCGGGCATCCGGTTCACCCGGGGTCGGCGGGGTGCGCCGGTCCGCCGGTGTCCCCCGGTCGGCGGGCGCCGGCCGGGTCTCCGGTTCACCCGGCTTCAGCGCAGGGCGCCGGACCGTCGCCAACTCCGCCTCCGCGCCGGTCAGCGCGGCCGGTACCAGTCCGGCCGCCTCCCGTACCTGGGCCGCGAGCCGCTCCACCCCGCCCACCAGCACCCCCGTCTGGGCCACGGCGCCCTCGCCCGCGCGCAACTGCCAGGCGGCCCGCCGTGTCTCGCCCACATCGGCGGCCTGCCGGGCCTCGTTCAGCCGTGCGCCGGCGAACACCAGCCGGTCCTTGGCCTGTTCGACGTACCCGGTGACGGACCCGGTGGCCGAGGGCGCGTACCGCTCCCGCAGCGCCGCCAGTGTTCTCTGCGCGGCCATCGTCCGAGCCGCCAGTTCCCGGAACCGCTCCTCGGCCACCTCCAGCGCCGCGCGCAGCCCCTCCTCGTCCGCCGTGAGGCCCCGCAACCGGTCCAGTGCCTCCGCCTCCGCGTCCAGCCGCCGCCCGGCCTCCGCGCAGCGGCCGGTCACCCCGGCCAGCGCCTGGCGCCGGGCGCCCGCCTCCTCGGGGACGCCCTCCTCGTACCGCCGCCAGATCGCGAACGCCGCCGACAGCTCGGTCTCGGCGGCCCGCAGCGCGTGGGTGAACGGCTCGGTCCGCTGCTCCCCGAACCGTTCCCGGACGAAGGACAGCTCCTCCCGGCTGGTCCGTACGCAGTCGTCGGCCAGCCGCAGTGCCGCCCGGGCCTGGCGTTCGGAGTCGGCCGGGGTGGGCACGGGCGGACGCGTCGAGACGATCCCCGGGGTCGTCCGGGTGCGGGTCCGGCGGGTGCGCCGCAGCCAGCCGTATCCGGCCAGCGCGACGGCCGCGACCCCGGCGATGAGCGGCAGCACGAGGTCGGCGGTCGACGTGCCGTCCTGCTGCGGCGCGGCGGCGCTCGCCACCGCGCCGACGGGGGCCACGGGAACCGGATCACGGGCATCGACCGTCATCACCGGCAACACCAGCCACGCGGCTCCCACCAGGATGCCCAGCACGGCATGGGCCACCCGCACCCGTATGTGCGCGGTGGCCCGCCGGGGCCGGCCCCGGAACAGGGAGGACGTCACATTTCGGAGCGTATGGGCAGGTAGACGACTCCGCGAGCGGGATGGATACGGGTGGGGGACCAGGCGGACAGGGGGGCGCAATGGACGAGAACGGGATGGACGAGAACCGGACGGGTGAGAAGCGGACTGACGGCATACGGACTGACGGCACACGAACCGGCGAAGACCACATACGAACCGGCGAAGACCACACGGAGCCGGACCACGTCGAGCAGGACCGCCCTCACCCAGGCGACCCCGCACCCCGGCCCGCCCCCCGCCCCCGCTCCCGCAGGCGCCGCCTCCTCCGGATCGCCGCCGCCCTCCTCGCCCTCCTCCTGCTCCCTCTCCTCACCGCCGAGACCGCCCTGCGCCTCAACTACACCGGCGATCCGGCTCCCGGCACCCGCACCCGGCACCAGGACGCCCTCTGGCTCGGGCATGCCTGGGTGGACGGCCGGAAGACCGACCGGGACGTCGAAGTCCTCGCCCGCCGCCTGAGGGGCACCGGGATCCGCGATCTGTACGTCCACGCGGGGCCTCTCGAACATGACGGGACCCTTCCGGCGTCGGCGTACCCGAAGGCCCGCCGGCTGATCGCGGCCGTCCACCGGGAACTCCCCGGCGTCCGCGTCCAGGCCTGGCTCGGCGACAAGCTGGCCAGTGAGAGCCCGGACGGCCTGCGTCTGGAGCGCGCCGCGACCCGGGCGGCGATCGTCACCTCGGCCCGGCAGATCCTCGCCGCCGGCTTCGAGGGCACCCACTTCGACCTGGAACCGCTCCACTCCGGCGACCGCGACTACCTGTCCCTCCTCGACGACCTGCGCGATCTCACCCACGCCCGGGGAGCCGTCCTCTCCGTCGCCGCCCACCAGATCGACCCGCTGCCCGCCTTGCACTCCTTCGCGGGCACGACCACCGGCCACCCCAAGTGGTGGTCGCAGGCGTACTTCGGGCAGGTGGCCCGCCGTGTGGACCAGATCGCCGTCATGTCGTACGACACCATGCAGCCGCTGCAGAGCCTGTACGGCGGCTATGTGGCCCAGCAGACCAGCCTCGCCCTGGAGGTCACCCCCGAGAGCACCGGCCTGCTGATGGGCCTGCCCTTCTACCACGAGAACCGGTTCGGTCACTGGGCGCACGCCGAGACCGTCCCGGCCGCCGTACGCGGCGTCCGCCTCGGTCTGAGCCGCACGGACGCCGGCCGCGCCCGCTTCGGTGTCGCCCTCTACGTGGACTTCGCGGCCACCGAGGCGGACTGGCGGGCGTACCGGGAGGACTGGGTGGCTACGCCCCCGACCGCCTCCTGATCTTCGAACCCAGCCAGACCAGCGGGTCGTACTTGCGGTCCACCGCGCGTTCCTTGAGCGGGATCAGGGCATTGTCGGTGATCTTGATGCCCTCGGGGCAGACCTCGGTGCAGCACTTGGTGATGTTGCAGTAGCCGAGGCCGTGGTCGTCCTGGGCGGTGCGTCCGCGGTCCAGGCCGGTCTCGGCGGCGGCATCCAGCGGGTGCATGTCGAGTTCGGCGACGCGCATCAGGTAGCGCGGGCCGGCGAACGCCTGCTTGTTCTCCTCGTGGTCGCGCACCACATGGCAGGTGTTCTGGCACAGGAAGCACTCGATGCACTTGCGGAACTCCTGCGGGCGGTCCACGTCCTCCTGGAACATGCGGTACTCGCCGGGGCCGAGACCGGGAGGCGGCACGAAGGCCGGGACCTCGCGCGCCTTCTGGTAGTTGAAGCCGACGTCCGTCACCAGGTCCCGGATGACCGGGAAGGCCCGCAGCGGGGTGATCGTGATCGTCTCCGCGCGGTCGAAGACCGACATGCGGGTCATGCACAGCAGCCGGGGGCGGCCGTTGATCTCCGCGGAGCACGAACCGCACTTGCCCGCCTTGCAGTTCCAGCGCACGGCGAGGTCGGGCACCTGGGTGGCCTGGAGGCGGTGGACGATGTCCAGGACCACCTCGCCGTCGTTCACCTCGACCGTGAAGTCCTCAAGGCCGCCGCCCTGTTCGTCACCCCGCCACACCTGGAAGCGGGCTTCGTAGCTGCTCACTCGTACAGCTCCTCTTCGGCGAGGTACTTGACCAGCTCCTCCTTCTCGAAGAGGGCGAGCAGGTCCGGGCGGATGGGGTCGGTGGTCTCACGGGTGAGGCGGATCTGGCCGCGGGCCGGGTCGGTCGCCGCGAGGCCGCCGGTGGGGTCGGCGAGGGTGCACAGCAGGTTCACGTTGCGCCAGGCCCGGTCCATCCGGGGATGGTCCTCGCGGGTGTGCCCGCCGCGCGACTCGGTGCGCTCCAGCGCGGCCCGGGCCACGCACTCGCTGACCAGCAGCATGTTCCTGAGGTCCAGGGCGAGGTGCCAGCCGGGGTTGAACTGGCGGTGGCCCTCGACGCCGGCCCGCCGGGCCCGGACCCGCAGCTCGGCCAGCTTGTGCAGGGCCTGTTCCATCTCGCCCTCGCGCCGGATGATGCCGACCAGGTCGTTCATCGTCTGCTGGAGTTCCTGGTGCAGGGTGTACGGGTTCTCCGGCGGGCCCGCCTCGCCCTCCGCCTCGGCGGAGAACGGCCGCAGCGCCTCCGCCGACGCCGTGTCGACCTGGGTGTCGTCCACGGACGGGCGCCGGTGGCCCGCCTCCCGCGCGTACTCCGCCGCGTGCCAGCCTGCCCGGCGCCCGAACACCAGCAGGTCGGAGAGGGAGTTGCCGCCGAGCCGGTTGGAGCCGTGCATGCCGCCGGCCACCTCACCGGCCGCGTACAGCCCCGGCACCCCGCGCGCCGCCGCCGTGTCGGAGTCGACCGCGATGCCGCCCATCACGTAGTGGCAGGTCGGCCCGACCTCCATCGCCTCGGCCGTGATGTCGACGTCCGCCAGCTCCTTGAACTGGTGGTACATGGACGGCAGCCGGCGCCGGATCACCTCGGCGGGCATCCGGGTCGACACGTCGAGGAAGACTCCGCCGTGCGGGGAGCCGCGGCCCGCCTTCACCTCGGCGTTGATCGCGCGGGCCACCTCGTCGCGGGGGAGGAGTTCGGGCGGCCGGCGGTTGTGCTCGGGGTCCTCGTACCACCGGTCGGCCTCCTCCTCCGACTCGGCGTACTTCTCCTTGAAGACGTCGGGGATGTAGTCGAACATGAACCGCTTGCCCTCGGAGTTCCGGAGCACCCCGCCGTCCCCGCGCACCGACTCGGTGACGAGGATGCCCTTCACCGACGGCGGCCAGACCATGCCGGTCGGGTGGAACTGCACGAACTCCATGTTGAGCAGCGGAGCGCCGGCCAGGAGTGCCAGCGCGTGGCCGTCGCCCGTATACTCCCACGAGTTGGACGTGACCTTGAAGGACTTGCCGATGCCGCCGGTCGCGAGGACCACGGCCGGCGCTTCCAGGACGAAGAAGCGGCCGGTCTCACGGTCGTAGGCGAAGACGCCCGAGACACGATCGCCGTCCTTGAGGACCCTGGTGACCGTGCACTCCTGGAAGACCTTCAGCCGGGACTCGTAGTCCCCGGTCTCCTTGAAGTCCTCCTGCTGGAGCGCGACGATCTTCTGCTGGAGCGTGCGGATCAGCTCCAGGCCCGTACGGTCGCCCACATGGGCCAGGCGAGGGTACTCGTGCCCGCCGAAGTTCCGCTGCGAGATGCGGCCGTCCTTCGTACGGTCGAACAGCGCGCCCCAGGTCTCCAGCTCCCACACCCGGTCCGGGGCCTCCTGCGCGTGCAGTTCGGCCATCCGCCACTGGTTGAGGAACTTGCCGCCGCGCATGGTGTCGCGGAAGTGGACCTGCCAGGTGTCGTGCTCGTTGGCGTTGGCCATCGCCGCCGCGATGCCGCCCTCGGCCATCACCGTGTGCGCCTTGCCGAACAGCGACTTGCAGATCACCGCCGTACGGGCGCCCCGCTCGCGCGCCTCGATCGCCGCGCGGAGGCCCGCGCCCCCGGCGCCGACCACGACGACGTCCCACTCCTGCCGGTCGACCACGGACATCAGTCAGTCCCTCACTGGATCTCTAGAAGAAGCGCGGATCGTCGAAGACCCCGGACGCGACCAGGTAGACGTAGAAGTCGGCGAGCGCCACGCTCAGCAGCGAGGCCCAGGCCAGCTGCATGTGGCGGGCGTTGAGCCGGCCGACGAACTGCCACGCGCGGTAGCGCACGGGGTGCCGGGAGAAGTGCTTGAGCTTGCCGCCGACGATGTGCCGGCAGGAGTGGCACGAGAGGGTGTACGCCCAGATCAGCACGATGTTGGCGAGGAAGACCAGGGTGCCGAGGCCCATGTGCCCCCACCGGTAGTGCTCGTCCCGGAAGGCCAGCACGGTGTCGTACGTCAGCACGCCGGCCACCAGCAGGGCGGCGTAGAAGAAGTACCGGTGGATGTTCTGCAGGACCAGCGGGAAGCGGGTCTCGCCGGTGTACGTGCGGTGCGGCTCGGCCACCGCGCAGGCGGGCGGGGACGCCCAGAAGGCCCGGTAGTACGCCTTGCGGTAGTAGTAGCAGGTCAGCCGGAAGCCGAGCGGGAAGATCAGGATGATGACGGCGGGGGAGATGCCCCACCAGCCCCCGAAGAGGTCGGCGTTGGGCCCGGCGCGCATGGTCCGGCAGTTCTCCGCCAGGCACGGCGAGTAGAACGGCGAGACGTACGGCGCCGCGTAGTAGTCGGCGTTCGCGAAGGCCCGCCAGGTCGAGTACACGACGAAGGCCAGCAGACCGGCCGCGGTGGCGGCGGGCGCCAGCCACCAGCGGTCGGTCCGCAGGTGCGGGGCGGTGATCGCGGCGCGCGTACGGGTGTGTACGCCACCGCTGTTCTGTTGGGGTTCCGTACCAGTAGCCAAGGGGGACTCCGGTCGGTTCGGGGGGAGTGTCAGGGGGCGCGGCGGTCGCGGGCGCCCAGGCCCTCGTCGTCCGAGTCCGTCCACAGGCTGATGTCGTAGGGCGCGTCGGAGATGGTGACGAGGTCGGGCCGGCGTGGCGTGGCCGGGGCGGCGGCTGCCTCCCGCAGCAGTGCCACGCTCTCACGCAGATGGTCGGCGTCCAGGCGGACCCGGCGTATCTCCAGAGCGCTGCCGAGCTGGTGTTCCAGGCGGCTCACCGACCGGCTGAGGTCGTCGAGACAGCGCTGGACGGCGTTGATGTCGTCGTGCACGGACATGACTTGCCCTCGCTTCCGCGGGTCCGGCGGTCATGGGCGGCAACGTTCATGCGCCTTGGAGTGTTGCGCCTCACGCCCACCGGTGTGAAGGGATGTGCAGCGATTGGCCGAGGCGTACGGATGCGCCGCCCGGCGTGTTGCGCCGCACGGGTGGGCTTACCGGCCGTCGTCGCCGTGTCGCCCACCGTGGCCGGATCCTTTCCTCTTCAGTGGCCGCATAGATCTGATCAGCTCCATATACCGCCAAACGTGATCAGCTCCATATACCGACAAATGCGAGCATAAGGCCCGTGGCTTCCTGGAGGTAGCAGAGATGTCCTACGACGGCGTTGGACAGCGCCCCACAGGGGCGCGAGGCTCCATCGACGGGCGGCTCTGCCGCGGGGCGCGACCAGCCACGTCGCACCCGCAGACGGCCGGCGACCGGTCCCGGCACGTGCAGCGGGCCCTCGTCTTCCTCAGCGCGAGCGCCCTCGCCGTCCCCCTCCTCGCCGGCTGCGGCGAGGACGACGAGGCCGGCACCCCCCTCGCACCCCAGGACATCGCTCTCGTCACCCGCGACAAGGTCGCCGACGGCGGCACCCTGAAGTGGGCCGTGGACGCCGTACCGGAGACCCTGAACACCTTCCAGGCCGACGCCGACGCCGGCACCAGCCGGGTCGCCCAGGCCGTGCTGCCGTCCATGTTCCGCCTGGACGCCACCGGCCGGCCGGTGCCCAACCCGGCCTACCTGGAGTCGGCCAAGGTCATCGAGACCGAGCCGCGCCAGGTCGTGCTGTACAAGCTGAACCAGCAGGCCGTCTGGACCGACGGCCGGGAGATCGGCGCCGCCGACTTCGTCGCCCAGTGGCGCGCCCTGTCCGGCAGGAACAGCGCCTACTGGACCGCCCGCAACGCCGGCTACGACCGCATCGCCAAGATCGAGCGCGGCGCCGGCGACCTCCAGGTCCGGGTCACCTTCTCCCGCCCGTACGCCGACTGGAAGTCGCTGTTCTCCCCGCTGTACCCGAAGGACGTCATGGGCACCCCGGACGCCTTCAACGACGGCGCCCGGCGCAAGCTGAAGGTCACCGCCGGACCCTTCAAGGTCAAGAAGGTCGACACCGCCAAGAAGGACGTCGTCCTCACCCGCAACCCGCGCTGGTGGGGAAAGCCCGCCAAGCTCAACGAGATCGTGCTGCACGCCGTGTCGCGCGACAAGCGGGCCGCCGCCCTCGCCGACGGCAGCGTGGACCTCGCCGAGATCGACTCCGCCGACGCCCAGCGGATCGGCCTCGCGGGCCGCGAGAAGGGCACCGGCACCCCGCTCCAGGGCGCCGGGGGCAAGACCTCCGTGAAGAAGCTGCGTGACTGGGCGCTCGCGCACGGCTTCGACTCCGACCAGGTGCACGCCGGCAAGAAGAAACTGCGCCGGGCCATCACCCGGTACCTGGAGCAGCAGCAGGCGCTGCGGGACGTCGAGGTCCGCAAGTCCCTGGAGCCCGCCTACACCCAGCTCGCCCTCAACGGCTCCACCGGCCCCCTCGCCGACGAACGGGTCCGCCGGGCCGTCGCCCGCGCCCTGGACCGCGTGGAGCTGGCCCGGCTGGTGCTCACCCCGCTGGGTCTGCCCGCCGTCCCGGTCGGCAGCCACCTCGCCCTGTCCGGGCAGGCCGCCTACGCCGACGGCAGCGGCGCGATCGGCGGCCAGGACGCCAAGGAGGCGCAGGCGCTGCTCGCCGACGCCGGCTGGGTGCGCGGCGGCCCGCTCAAGGAGCCGAAGAAGGCCGAGAAGGCGGCCGGCCCCGAGCGCCCCTCCGAGGACGTGTCGAACGGCGGCAAGGACGGCGAGTACATCGTCGGGGAGGAGGACGACGGGAAGGGCCATGACGACGGGTCCGGCGACGGCGGCGGGAGCCACGGCGGTTCGGACGGCGACGGCAAGGGCAAGCACCACGAGTCCGCCGGCGACCAGCACGAGCACCCCGACCAGCACCTCGCGCGGGAGGGCAAGCACGGCGGCGCGCCCGGCGCGTACGCCCCCCAGGGCACGGCAGCCCCGGCCGCCGCGCCCGCCGGACCGCTCGCCAAGGACGGCAAGCCGCTCACGCTGCGCTTCGTCCTGCCCTCCGGGTCCGGCTCGGACACGCTGAACTCGGTCGCCGAGCGGATCTCCGCGATGCTGGAGCAGGTCGGCATCCGCACGACGATCACGAAGGTCTCGGACGAGAGCTACTTCAAGGACCACATCGCCGCCGGCGACTACGACCTCGCCCTGTACTCCTGGCCCTCCTCCGCGTTCCCGGCGACGGACGCCCGGCCCATCTACGCCAAGCCGGTCGCGGCGGCGGACGGCTCGGTGAACGTCGAGCAGAACTACACACGGGTCGGCACGGACCAGGTCGACCAGCTCTTCGAGCAGGCCGCGACCACGCTGGACGAGGACGAGGCGCGCTCCCTGATCCGCAAGGCCGACGCCCGCATCTGGGCCGCCGCCGGCTCGATCCCGCTCTACCAGCGGCCTCAGCTGGTGGGGGTCCGGAAGAACGTGGTCAACGCCGGGGCCTTCGGCTTCCGGACGCCGGTCTACGAGGACATGGGCTTCCTGAAGAAGGGCGCGAAGGTTTCGCCGAGCCCGGCGAAGTAGCCGCCGCCGGGTGCGTGGGAGCCGGCCTGAGCTGCACCGACGTATCCCGGCGAGCCCCAGCGGCAGCGGCCACGTACCATGGGGTGAGGCCGTGGCGTGTCCAGCCCGGCAGGGCCCGCGCGACACGGACGTACGCGCAGGGCAGTCCGCACACTCCGGGAGTACGCCACAATATGACTGCGTTTTCTACGCGTCACGACATCCGCAACGTCGCCATCGTCGCCCACGTCGACCACGGCAAGACCACCATCGTCGACGCCATGCTGAAGCAGGCCGGTGCCTTCGCCGCCCACCAGCTCGAGCAGGTCGACGACCGCGTCATGGACTCGAACGACCTGGAGCGTGAGAAGGGCATCACGATCCTCGCCAAGAACACGGCGGTCAAGTACCACCCGAAGGACGGCGGGGAGCCCATCACCATCAACATCATCGACACCCCCGGCCACGCCGACTTCGGCGGCGAGGTCGAGCGCGGTCTGTCGATGGTCGACGGCGTCGTGCTGCTCGTGGACGCCTCCGAGGGCCCGCTGCCGCAGACCCGCTTCGTGCTGCGCAAGGCGCTCCAGGCCCGGCTCCCCGTGATCCTGTGCATCAACAAGACGGACCGCCCGGACGCCCGCATCGACGAGGTCGTCAACGAGACCTACGACCTCTTCCTCGACCTGGACGCGGACGAGGAGCAGATCGAGTTCCCGATCGTCTACGCCTGCGGCCGTGACGGCATCGCCTCGCTGACCAAGCCGGACAACGGCACGGTCCCGGCCGACTCCACCAGCCTGGAGCCGTTCTTCTCCACCATCCTGGAGCACATCCCGGCCCCGACCTACGACGAGGGCGCCCCCCTCCAGGCGCACGTCACCAACCTGGACGCCGACAACTTCCTCGGCCGTATCGCGCTGCTCCGCGTCGAGCAGGGCGAGCTGCGCAAGGGCCAGACGGTCGCCTGGATCAAGCGGGACGGCTCCGTCAGCAACGTCCGCATCTCCGAGCTGATGATGACGGAGGCGCTCACCCGCAAGCCGGCCGAGAAGGCGGGCCCGGGTGACATCTGCGCGGTGGCCGGTATCCCGGACATCATGATCGGCGAGACGCTGGCCGACCCGGAGAACCCGGTCGCGCTGCCGCTGATCAAGGTCGACGAGCCGGCGATCTCCATGGTGATCGGCACCAACACCTCGCCGCTGGTCGGCCGTGGCGCCACCGGCAAGGGCGCCGACAAGAAGGCGGCCGTCAAGGACCGCAAGGTCACCGCCCGCCAGGTCAAGGACCGCCTGGACCGCGAGCTGATCGGTAACGTCAGCCTCCGCGTCCTGGAGACCGAGCGTCCGGACGCCTGGGAGGTGCAGGGCCGTGGTGAGCTGGCGCTCGCCATCCTCGTCGAGACCATGCGCCGCGAGGGCTACGAACTGACCGTCGGCAAGCCCCAGGTCGTCACCAAGGAGGTCGACGGCAAGACGTACGAGCCGATGGAGCGCATGACGATCGACGTGCCCGAGGAGCACATGGGTGCCGTCACCCAGCTGATGGGCGTGCGCAAGGGCCGCATGGACAACATGTCCAACCACGGCTCCGGCTGGGTCCGCATGGAGTGGGTCGTCCCCTCCCGCGGCCTGATCGGCTTCCGCACCGAGTTCCTGACGCAGACCCGTGGCACGGGCATCGCCCACTCCATCCACGAGGGCTTCGAGCCGTGGGCCGGCCCGCTGCAGACCCGGAACAACGGCTCCCTGGTCGCCGACCGCTCCGGTGCCGTCACCGCGTTCGCGATGACGAACCTTCAGGAGCGCGGCGTGCTCTTCGTGGAGCCGGGCACCGAGGTGTACGAGGGCATGATCGTCGGCGAGAACTCGCGCTCCGACGACATGGACGTCAACATCACCAAGGAGAAGAAGCTCACCAACATGCGGTCCTCGACGGCCGATGTGACCGAGTCGATCGTGCCGCCGCGCAAGCTGTCGCTGGAGCAGTCGCTGGAGTTCTGCCGCGACGACGAGTGCGTCGAGGTGACCCCGGAGGCCGTTCGCATCCGCAAGGTCGTGCTCGACCAGCGGGAGCGGGCACGCGCCGCGAGCCGCGCCAAGCACAGCTGACTTTCGGACACCTGAGCCCGGGTTCCCCCCATGGTGGGGGAACTCGGGCTTTTTGCAACCCGTTTTCGGGCGCCGCATGTCCGACATGCGGAGATCACTGCCCGATAGCCATGTAACAAGTCCGTTTCGCGCCTTCTTCTGGCGAACAGTTTGTCCAGATTTTGGAAGGTGCAGGCGTGAGCTGTGACTGAATTGAGATCTACGGGCAGTGGTCGGTGGTCGACCCATGGCAGATAGTTAGCCGCGTAGCGCTCGGGTCAATGGGTCTCGCGCTGTGGGGACAGCGCCGACTCACGAGCACCAGAGGGTGTCTGACCCTCCGTCAGGGGTGTCGGAGGGAAGACGGAAGCCCTCACCAGTTGGTGAACACGTGAAGTCATGAGGAGGGAACCCCGGTAACTACGCGCGTCCGGCTGCGGCGACGCGCGTCTTCGGAGTACGCGGACACCTCTCACGCTCACACCTGTGAAACGGACAAACCGTGACAAGTCCTATCGATATAGAGGGCGGCGGGGCTTCGGTCGTCGTCGACGGCGCACCAGGGCCGGAGACGAAGAGCGAACCCGTCAAGCTCGCGGGCCGGTCCCCCGGCCAGCTGATGTGGCTGCGCTTCAAGCGCGACCGCACGGGCGTCATCTGCGCCGTGGTGGTGATCGGCTACTTCGTCGTCGCCCTGCTCGCACCGCTGCTGGTGAAGCTGCCGGGCACCGATCCGTACACCCTGTACGGCCAGGACCCCACCTACGCCGACAAGCCCGTCCTCGACGAATTCGGGCTTCCGCTGGGTTACTTGGGGGGCGTGTCCGGTGACCACTGGTTCGGCGTCGAACCGCAGTACGGCCGCGACCTGTACGCGATGCTGCTGTACGGCATGCGCACCTCGCTGTACATGGCGCTCGGCATCACCGTCCTCATCATGGTCACCGGTGTCGTGATCGGCCTGATCGGCGGGTACTTCGGCGGTCGCACGGACTACTGGATCGGCCGCGGCACCGACTTCTTCCTCTCCTTCCCGCAACAGCTGTTCTTCATCGCCTTCATGCCCGTCGTCACGTCCTTCTTCGTGGACCCCCGCGAGGAGACGCCGACCTACTTCCGGGCCCTGGCCATGCTGATCGTGCTGTGGCTGCTGGGCTGGATGAGCATGGCCCGACTGGTCCGGTCGACGGTACTGTCCCTGCGCGAACGGGAGTTCGTGGAGGCGGCCAAGGTCTCGGGCGCCTCGCCGTGGCGGATCGTGCGCAAGGAGATCCTGCCCAACGTCGTCACCCCGATCCTGGTGCAGTTCACGTACCAACTGCCCAGCACCATCCTCAGCATCGCCTTCCTGTCCTTCGCGGGCGTCGGGTTCGTCGAGCCGACACCCGACTGGGGACGCCTGTTCGCCGCCGGCGCCCGGTACGCCGAGCAGGACCCGGCGTTCATGTTCTTCCCCGGGATGGCGCTGGTGATCTTCGTCCTGTGCTTCAACCTCCTCGGGGACTCCGTACGGGACGCGTTCGACCCCAAGTCCGGGCGGTAGGTCGTCCGTTGGGTGGGGGTGGCTGCCGCCCCCGCCGGCCCGTCCGGCCGGCGCCCGGCAGATCTCACGGATAACAACCGACAGGTAGGTGGATTCGCCACATGATGTCTCATCGCGCCCGCGGAGCGCGTGTCGTAGTGATCGCCATCGCGGCCGGCTCCCTGGCTCTCACGGGCTGCTCCAAGAACGAAGGCGGCAAATCCGGTAAGGACTCCAAGAAGGACCAGAAGGAAGCGGCGGTCCAGTCGAAGGCGGTCACCTATGTCGACGCCGCGGGCTCGACCGGACCCGCGAAGGACGTGCCCGGCGCCAAGCCCGGCGGCACGATCACGGTGTACCAGGAGGCGGGCCTGTCCCACCTGGACCCCGCCCAGATCTACGTCTCCGACGCCGGCCAGGTCGCCAACCTGCTCTTCCGCCGCCTGACCCAGTTCCAGGAGGACGACAAGGGCAACGTGTCCGTCGCCGGTGACCTCGCCACCGACTCCGGCAAGTCCTCCGACGGCGGCAAGACCTGGACCTTCACGCTGAAGGACGGCATCAAGGACGAGAACGGCAACCCGATCACCTCGGCCGACGTCCGGCACAGCGTCGAGCGCCTGTACGCGAAGTTCATCTTCGACGGCCCGACCTACCTCCAGACCTGGCTGAGCGGCGCCGACTACCGCAAGGCCCTGCCCGGCGGCGGCTTCGACGGCAAACACCTGCCGGCCTCCGTGCTGGACACCCCGGACGACAAGACCGTGGTCTTCCACTTCGACCAGCCGCGCCCGGACCTCCCGCAGACCCTCGCCATGGCCGGCTACGCCGTCGTCCCGGCGAAGGGCGACACCAAGGAGCGGTACGAGAAGAAGCCGGTCGCCACCGGCCCGTACAAGATCGCCGAGAACAAGGCCGGCAAGACCCTGAAGCTGGTGAAGAACACCAACTGGGACCCGAAGACCGACTCCGTGCGCCACCAGTACGTCGACGGCTTCACCATCCAGTTCGGCGTCACCGAGTCCACCCAGACCAAGCGCCTGATCGCGGACGAGGGCGAGAACAAGAACGCCATCCAGCTCACCAACGGCGTCGAGGCCACGCAGATCCAGGACGTCATCAACAACCCCGAGGCCAGCAAGCGCACGGTCAAGGGCTACCAGCCCTACGTGATGACCCTGACCTTCAACCTCGACCGGGTCAAGGACAAGAAGGTCCGCGAAGCCGCCGCCTACGCGGTCAACTCCAAGTCCCTCATCGCCGGCGAGGGCGGTGCCTACGGCGGTGACGTCGCGCCGAACTACTTCGCGCCGACGCTGCCCGGCTACGAGCCGAGCTACGACCCCTACGGCCGGCTGAAGACCCCGCAGGGCAACATCGCCAAGGCCAAGGAGATCCTCAAGGGCGTCCCGGCCGCCGAGAAGAAGATCGTCTTCGCCTACGCCAACAGCGAGGCCGGGCAGAAGCGCAAGGTCGCCATCGAGGACGCGCTGACCAAGGTCGGCTTCGACGTCGTCGCCAAGGAGGTCGACGCGGCGAGCTACTACGAGCAGATCGGCAAGCTCAAGAACCCGTACGACGCCTACATCACCGGCTGGGGCCAGGACTGGCCGTCCCCCGGCACGGTCGTCACCCCGATCTACGACGGCTCGCAGGTCTTCGACGGCTCCGCGAACTACTCGCACGTCAAGGACCCGAAGGTCGACGCCCTCATCAAGAAGGCGCTGACGCAGAACCCGACCGATGCCGCCAAGACCTGGAAGGAAGCGCACCACTACCTGCTGGAGAACGTCATCCCGGCGGCTCCGCTGTGGTACACGAAGCAGTTCCAGATCTCCGGCTCCAACGTGGGCGGTGCCCGCTACGGCTCGGTGTCCAGCCTCATCGACATCACCCGGCTGTACCTGAAGTCGTGACCCGCGGCTGACCAAGGGGGCGCGCTCCGCAGCGAGCGCGCCCCCTGCCCGAGCGCCCCCTACCCACCGTCTCCGCAGAGAGCCAGCCCGCCATGCTTCAGTTCATCATCCGGCGCACGGTCGGCGCCTTCGTCACGCTCTTCCTCATCGGGGCGGCGACGTTCTTCCTCTTCGTGGCCGCACCCTCCGACTACGCCTCCCTGGCCTGCGGCAAGGACTGTTCGCCCCAGCGGCTGGCGGACATCCGGGAGGCCCTCGGGCTCAACCTGCCCCTGGCCCAGCAGTTCTGGGACTTCATGTCCGGCATCGTGACGGGCCGCGACTTCCCGGCCGGGCACTGCTCGGCCCCCTGCCTGGGCGTGTCGTTCTACTCGGGGGACATGGTCTGGAGCACCATCATCGACCGGTTCCCGCTGACCCTCACCCTGACCGCCGGCGGCGCGATCGTCTTCCTCGTCATCGGTGTCGGCGCGGGCATGATCGCCGCCTACCGGCGCGGGACACTGGTCGACAAGGTCGCCACCGGCGCCTCCATGGTGCTGAGCTCGTTCCAGATCTACTTCCTCGGCCCGATCGTGCTGACGATCCTCGTCTACAGCACCGGCTGGATGGAGGACCCCAAGTACGTGCCCCTCACCCAGGACCCGGTCGGCTGGTTCGTCGGGATGTCGATCCCGGTCTGTGTGATGGCCACGATCTTCACCGCGCAGTACACCCGTATGGCGCGCTCCTCGATGATCGAGCAGCTCGCCGAGGACCATGTGCGCACCGCCCGGGCCAAGGGCATGTCGCGCAAGTACGTCTTCCTGCGCTACGCCTGGCGCGGCTCGCTCATTCCGATCGTCACCGTGCTCGGCATCGACGTCAGCTCCATGCTGGGCGGCGCCGTCGTCACCGAACTGACCTTCTCCCTCCAGGGAATCGGCCGGCTCGCCGTGGACGGCGCGGTCAACAAGGACCTGCCGCTGACGATGGGGGTCATGCTGTTCGGCGCCTTCTTCATCCTCATCATCAACATCCTGACCGACATCACCTACGCGTGGATCGACCCCCGCATCCGGCTCTCCTAGGAAGAACCAGCCATCGTGACCACAGTGACCAAGGCCGAAGGCGCACCGGCCCCGACCGGGCCGGACGGATTCCTCTCGGTGCGCGATCTCCAGGTGACGTTCTCCACCGAGGACGGCCCGGTCAAGGCCGTCGACGGCCTCTCCTTCGACCTGCACCGCGGGAAGACCCTCGGCATCGTGGGCGAGTCGGGCTCGGGCAAGTCGGTCACCAACCTGACGATCCTCGGGCTGCACGACCCGCTGTTCACGACGGTCGACGGGGAGATCCTCTTCGACGGCAAGGAACTGATCACCGCCACCGAGAAGGAGATGGAGAAGCTCCGCGGCAACCGGATGGCGATGATCTTCCAGGACCCGCTCACCGCGCTGTCGCCCTTCTACACCATCGGCCGGCAGATCGCCGAGCCGTACATGAAGCACACGGGCGCCTCGAAGAAGGCCGCCTGGGAGCGGGCCGTGGAGATGCTCGCCAAGGTCGGCATCCCCAACCCCAAGGAGCGCGCGCGGGACTACCCGCACCAGTTCTCCGGCGGCATGCGCCAGCGCGCGATGATCGCCATGGCGCTGGTCTGCGACCCGGACCTGCTGATCGCCGACGAGCCGACCACGGCGCTGGACGTGACCGTGCAGGCCCAGATCCTGGACCTGCTCAAGGACCTCCAGCGGGAGTTCGGCACGGCGATCGTCTTCATCACCCATGACCTCGGGGTCATCGCCGACATGGCCGACGACATCATGGTCATGTACGCCGGGCGCGCGGTCGAGCGCGGCACCGTCGACGACGTGCTCAGGTCGCCGCAGCACCCGTACACCTGGGGCCTGCTGAACTCCATGCCCCGGCTGGACTCCGACCTCGGCACCCCGCTCTCGCCGATCCCCGGCACCCCGCCGAGCCTGCTCACCCCGCCGACCGGCTGCCGCTTCCACCCCCGGTGCACCTTCCGGGACCGGGTGGAGGGCGACCGGTGCGTCACCGAGCGCCCGCTGCTGGGACCCGACCGTTCCTCCGCGTGCCATCTGGGCACCGAGCAGAAACGCACCATCTTCATCGAAGAGATCAGGCCCCGTCTGGGCTAGGAGGACAACCGTCATGAAAGAGGACCTGGTCCTCCCCACCACCCGTGAGGCCGTCGAGGACGCGGCGCCGGAGCCGCTGCTGAAGGTCTCGGGGCTGGTCAAGCACTTCCCGGTCAAGGGCGGCTTCCCGATCCGGCGGACGGTCGGCGCGGTGCAGGCCGTCGACGGCCTGGACTTCCAGGTCGGCGAGGGCGAGAGCTTCGGCCTGGTCGGCGAGTCGGGCTGCGGCAAGTCGACCACCGGCCGGCTGATCACGCGCCTGCTGGAGCCGACCAGTGGCACGATCACCTACCGCGGCCGGGACATCAGCCACGCCGGCCGCAAGCAGCTCGCGCCGATCCGCTCCGAGATCCAGATGATCTTCCAGGACCCGTACTCGTCGCTGAACCCGCGGCAGACGGTCGGCAAGATCATCTCCGGTCCGATGGAGATCAACGGGATCGATCCCGAGGGCGGCCGGGAGAAGCGCGTGCGTGAACTCCTGGAGATCGTCGGTCTCAACCCCGAGCACTACAACCGCTTCCCGCACGAGTTCTCCGGCGGCCAGCGCCAGCGCATCGGTGTCGCCCGCGCGCTCGCGCTGGAGCCGAAGCTGATCGTGGCGGACGAGCCGGTCTCCGCGCTGGACGTCTCCATCCAGGCCCAGGTCGTCAACCTGCTCCAGAAGGTGCAGCGGGAACTGGGCATCGCGTTCGTCTTCATCGCCCACGACCTGGCGATCGTGCGGCACTTCTCCCAGCGCGTCGCGGTCATGTACCTCGGCAAGATCATCGAGGTCGGCGACCGCGATTCCATCTACACCCGCCCGCGGCACCCCTACACCCACGCCCTGCTGTCCGCCGTCCCCGAGGTGACCCTGACGGAAGGGGAAGCACCGCAGCGCGAACGCATCCGCCTCGCCGGCGACGTGCCGTCCCCCATCTCCCCGCCCTCCGGCTGCCGCTTCCGCACCCGCTGCTGGAAGGCGCAGGACAAGTGCGCGGCCGAGGAGCCCCCGCTGCTCCAGCTCTCCGGCAACCGGGACGGCCACCTGACGGCCTGCCATTTCCCGGAGGAGCCGACCATCGAGGGCCGCGAGGAGGACATCGTCCTGGACCCGGCACTGGCGGCACTGGAGGAGGACCAGGCGGGCTAGGCCCTGTCGTCAAACTCCCGTCTGCCGCGCGACGCCATGCACGCACTCTCGCCGCACCGGGCCCCGACCCAAGTACATCCAGTACGA
>NZ_JBFATL010000055.1:0-49491 GCF_040678315.1 Streptomyces sp. NPDC052721
CAGATTTCGCAATCCACACCGAACCCAGAAGGCCCTCACCTGTTCAAGCACCCAGCACGCGTGTCACCAACGTCCCGGGACAGCACACCTAGGCCCGCGAGACGGACACCCGGGGGCACCGGTCCCTACGCAGCAGGGCCGGTGCCCCCGGGTGTCCGCGCGCGAGTACACCGGGGACTCCGCGCCGCGCGGCCCGGGAGGGCGTGACGGCCCGAGCCGGCCGGCGGGAAGGAGGTGCCGGGACGGATCGGGAGAGGATCAACACGTTCCTGGACCACTTCGTCACCGACCTCGCGTCGGCCGAGGCCGCCGGCACCCTCGCGCTGGGTCACCGGCCGGGCTCTGGCCGGGCACTCGCCGAGGGCCCGGCGACACCCGAGGAGTTCGCCGACGCCCCCCCATGACGAGGCCGAGCCGGTCCCGCACGGGATCCCGGCGCGGGACGGGGTCGACGCCAAGTCGGGAGCCGGGGCCCGGGTCGCCGACGTGGGACGCGGTCTCGGCCCGTCGTCGCTCTTGCCGGCCGAGGCGTGATCGCGGACGGAGGTCGTGGGTTCCGGCCACCACGGCGAGTCGATCACGCCGGCGCGCGAGAGGGCCGCCGAGGCCGGGGCCGCCGGGCGGGTCACCTGTCCGCCCGACCGGTGCGCGAGGCGCTCGCCGCGGACGGCACGTGGCTTCGCGTGGAACCGCTCGCGCCCGACCGGATCGAGGACAACTTCCATCCGGTGGGCCGGCCGTACCACAGCGGCTCCACGTTTCTGTGCGTGCCCGACGCCCCTTCCTGGCAGGGCGGTCACGCCCTGGGCGCGCAGGCCGGTGAGGCGGCGGTCCGCGAGGTGGCCACCGAGGCGCGCCTCACCCGGTTTCGCCGGGCCGCGCGGACTCCCGTCAACGTGGTCTGTGAGATCCGGCCGCGGACCGCGGACCGCGGACCGTAGGGCGCCGAGGGCTCGGTCAGCCGGTGCGGCCGATGCCGGCCCGGAGCCGGGGCGGGGCAGGCGGCGGCTCGGCCGTGGCGTGTACGGTGCGGCGCCGCCCAGCCCGCCGGCCGCCAGGTACCGCAAGAGCGCGCCCCGATGGCCCGGGTCGGGTGCCTACACTGGGTGGGCGGGTGAGCGTCGACCGTGACGAGGGTGGGGCGGGAGCGGCTGTGACCGAGGAGGCCGGGGGCTTCGAGGACCCGCCCGCCGGGGTGCTCGCCGAGGCCGCCGCCGCGTTCGGGCTGCTCGCCGCCCCGGCCCGGCTGCATCTGATGTGGGCCCTGGCGCAGGGCGAGAGCGATGTCACGCACCTCGCGGACCGCGTGGGCGGTGCGCTGCCCGCCGTCAGTCAGCACCTGGCGAAACTGAAGCTCGCCGGACTGGTCCGCTCCCGTCGTGAGGGCCGGCGGCAGATCTACCGCATCGACGACCCGGACGTCGTGGCCCTGATCCATGCCGTGGTCGGCAAGTTGACCGCGTGCCCGGGCCCCGCCTCCATACCGGCGCAGGATTCACGCCGGGCCCTTACCAAGGGCACGTAGACTCCGGCTGCCGTGCCGCTCCGGACGCGGACGGCCCCGCGATGAGATGCCTCGCCTGTGAATCGGCTGTGGATCTGCGCTGTTCCGGCAACGTGTTTGCTAGATTGCGCAACCACGCAACCGATGTGCCGCAGGCCCGACCGTTCAGGGGAGTGGGAGATGAGCGACCCGTGGGACGGGCCGGCCGGCCAGGGCACCCGCAGCCGTGGCGCACGGGTGCCCCGGCAGCGCGGCGCCGAGCCGGACGACGCGCGTCCGCCGGGCGGCAGGGCCGCGGCCCGGGCGGCCTCGCGGGCACCCGGCGGCAGGCGGTCCCGCCGGGCCCGGCCGGTACGGCGCGGCAGGCGGGTACTGAAGATCCTGGGGATCGGCCTGTCCGTCCTGATCGTGGTCACCGCCGGCGCGGGCTGGTGGTTCTACCAGCACCTGAACGGCAACATCCACAGCGTCTCCCTGGACGGCAAGGGCGGCACGGAGAAGGCCGACGCCTTCGGCCGTACCCCCATCAACATCCTGGTGATGGGCTCCGACGGCCGTACCAGCGCGACGGACTGCAAGCTCGGCGGCGGCTGCTCGAAGACCGGGGTGCAGACCGGCAGCAACGCGGACGTGGAGATGGTGCTGCACATATCCGCCGACCGGTCCAACGCCACCGTGATGAGCATCCCCCGCGACACCATGACCAAGGTCCCGGCCTGCAAGGACAGTGGGGCGGGGCAGTCCACGAACGGCTACTACGGGCAGATCAACAGCGCGCTGCAGTACGGCCCCGCCTGCCAGGTCGCCACCGTCCACCAGCTCACCGGCATACCCATCGACCACTTCGTCAAGCTCGACTTCTCCGGCGTGGTCAAGATGTCCGACGCGGTCGGCGGCGTCTCCGTGTGCGTCAGCGACGACGTCTACGACACCTACTCCCACCTGAAGCTGTCCAAGGGCACCCACACCCTCAAAGGCGTCGCGGCCCTGGAGTTCGTCCGCTCCCGGCACGGCTTCGGCGACGGCAGCGACCTCGGCCGTACGGTCTCGCAGCACATCTTCCTCAGCGCGATGATCCGCAAGTTCAAGAGCGCGGGCACGCTCACCGACCCCACCGCGGTCTACCACCTCGCCGACGCCGCCACCAAGGCGCTGACCGTGGACGACGGCCTCGGCACCGTGAAGAAGCTGATCTCGCTCGCCGACGACGTGAACAAGGTGCCCACCAAGCGGATCACCTTCACCACCATGCAGACGGCCCCCGACCCGGGCGACGGCGACCGCGTGGTGGTGGGCCCGGGCGCGAAGAGCCTCTTCGCCACCATCGCGAACGACCAGTCCCTGACCACCGGCTCCGGCAAGAAGTCCACGGCGGCCTCCGCGACCGCCGAGGCGAAGGCCGAGGCCACCGCCTCCGCCGTGCCCGCCGCCGAGATCGCGGTGACGGTGGAGAACGGCACCGGCATCACCGGCCGCGCCTCCGCCCTCGCGACCGCCCTGACCGGCCAGGGCTTCAGCTCCGCCACGACCACGGCCAACGCCCCCAGCCCCGCCCCGAGCACCACCCTCACCTACGGCACCGGCGAGAAGGCCGCGGCCCGGACGGTCGCCAAGGCGCTCGGCCTGCCCTCGTCCCATCTGAAGCAGGGCGCCGGCAGCGGCCTGACCCTGGTGATCGGCGCCGACTGGCCCAGCGGCACCAGCTACCCGGGAGGCTCGTCCTCGCCCGCGCCGGCCGACACGAAGGCCGCCGTCGGAGGCGCCCACGCCTCCACCGCCGACCAGGCCAAGACCTGCGCCAAGGTGAGCCCCTACAGGACGGTCACGTTCGACGGCGTCTCCATGACACCGTCCCAGGCCTACGCGGCGGCGCGGAGCAAGCCCGACTCCGACGCCTGAGCGGCACCGGGGCCGGCCGTCGGGTCGTCGGATCAGAGCTTGCGCCAGCGCGCGTCGCACCAGGAGAAGACACCGAACGCGGCCAGGCCGAGCGCGACCAGGGCGAGCAGCCAGGGCCCGGACGGCAGATCCCGGAACGCGCGCAGGGTGTCGTCCATGCCCTTGGCCTTCCCCGGCTGGTGCTGGACGGCCGCGACGAGCGCGAACACACCGGCCGTGGCGAAGACGACGCCACGGGCCGTGCCGCCCGTCACGCCGAGGCCCTCCACGACCGGCCGGACCCGGGCCGGCATCGCGCTGGTCCGCAGCGTCTCCAGGAACTTCCGGCGCACGGCCCGTACCGAGATCCACACTCCGGCGATCACCACGGCGGTCCCCGCGATCCCGAGGAGCCACTGGCCGCCGGGCCAGTCCAGCACCCGTGCGGTGACGTCGTCGGTGTGCCGGTCGGAGGAGCCGCTGCCACTGCCCCGGTCTCCGGCCGCGTAGGAGAGCACCGAGTACGACACGAAGCAGTAGAAGACGGACCGGAACAGGGCCGCCGCCCGCCGGGAGAGCTTGGACCCGTCGGGGCCGTAGCCGCCGAACACCGCCTCGGACAGCCGCCACAAGGCCATCCCGGCGAGGGCGACGCCCACGATCCACAGCAGCACCGACCCGAACGGCCGTCCGGCCAGCTCATCGAGGGCACCGCCGCGGTCGGCCTGCTGCCGGCCGCCGGCACCGCCGAAGGCGATCTGCACCGCGATGACACCCACGAGTACGTAGATCAGCCCACGCGCCGCGAGGCCCGCCCGGGCCGCCACGTCCATGGCCGCGCTGTCCGCCACCCGCCGCGCCCGGAACCGTCCCCGCAGTGTCCCAGTGTGTGCGTCCATATTCCGCCGGATGCCCCCCGGGGCGGGTCCGACACCTGTCCGCGGGGGCGGGGGAGGTTCCCCGGACGAGTACCGGGGGCGTGGCGTCCGGTGGTGCTCGGCAGGGGGCGTGAGGGCAGAGGGGCGGCCGGCAGAGGGGGGGCGGCGGCCCTGGCCCGCATCCGCCAGCGACCGGGTCATGTATCCCGCGAATGCCCCGGTGGCGGAGAGGAATCCCGCCGTCAGCACGGTGCCGAACCGGCGGACGTCGGGGCCGCTGCCGTGGGCGGCGGGCTCGTCGTCCGGAGGGGAGGTCGGCAACAGGACGGCGATCGTCACGAGGCAGACCAGCCCGGAACGGCCAGGGAGGCGACCGGCACCGGCCAGCCGTGCCGCCGGCCCAGCCAGGTCCCCGCGGGGACACCGAGCACGAGGGCGAGCGAACCGGCGACGGAGAGCGCCCCGACCACACGGCCGCGCACCTCGGGGGTGAACAGGCCCACCGCGACCGGTCCCATCACCGCCCGGAACAGCGCCTGGGCGAGGGCGGTCAGCAGCCGCGCCCCGAGGAGCAGCCAGTACGAGGTGGCCACGGCCGCGACCAGACTGGACACGACCAGCGCGGCCAGCAGCCCCGTGAGCACATGACGCCGGGGCACCGCCCGCAGCGCGTGGGCGAGCGGCAGAGAGACGACGGCCACCGTCACGCCGTAGCCGGTGACCAGCAGCCCGACCGCCGACAGCGACACCTGGCGGCTGTCGGACATGAGGTCCAGGAGACCGATCGGCAGGTTCTCCGCGGTGTTGAAGTGAAGGCGGCCAGCATGAGGGCCGCGAGCACCGCCGGCCCGCGCCATTCGGCCGGTCGTGCCGAGACCCCACGGTCTCGTCCCGGCCCGGCCCACCGCGCCGGCTCCCTGACACCGCCCATGCGACCAGCTCACCGGCGGCACCGGCCCCACCGCAACCGCATACCGGGCTCGCGGCCACGGCCGGAGCGTGCCGTGTCAGGCGCATGTGCCAAGTCCGCTGAACCGCCCTTGCCGGCCCTTCCGTTCGGGTGCCGTGCGGTAGGGTACGAGCTGTTTGGTTTGGTTTCAGCTTGGGGGAGGGTCCATGGCTCAGCAGGAGCGAGCTGTCCGGACCCGACGTGCTGTTCTGGAAGCGGCCGCCGCCGTCTTCGCGGAACGCGGATACGCGGCCGCCACCATCGCCGAGATCCTGAACCGGGCCGGCGTGACCAAGGGCGCCCTGTACTTCCACTTCGACTCCAAGGCGGCGCTCGCCCGGGGCGTGCTCCAGGAGCAGATGAGGACCGAGTACCACCTGCCCCGGGAACTGAAGCTGCAGGAGTGGGTGGACGCGGGCATGACCCTCGCCAAGCGGCTGCCCCAGGAGCCCGTACTGCTCGCCGGCGTCCGGCTCTCGGCCGACCTCCAGGGCCGCGACGTCCTCGGCAGCGCCTGGCCGGCCTGGGCCGGGACGACCTCGTGCGTCCTGACGGAGGCGAAGGAACGCGGCGAGGTGCTGCCGCACGTGGACCCCGAGGAGACCGCCCAGGTCTTCCTCGGCGCCTGGATCGGCGCGCAGTTCGTCTCGCAGGCCGTGGCCGGCTGGGCCGACCTGGACGACCGTATGTCGGCGCTGTACGGCCACATCCTCCCCGCCATCGCCGCCCCGGCCGTCCTCGTCCGGCTGGACACCGCTCCGGACCGGGGTGCCCGGGTGATCGCCGAGGTCCAGCAGAAGTCGGCGGCCCTCGCCGGCGTCTTCGGCTGACACCGACCGCCGCGCCCGGCTTCCGCGTGCGGCCGTCTCTCGGGCGGCGCGGGAGGCACCCGTACAGGCACGTATCAAACCGCCGAGACGGTTTACGACGGGGTGATCGACCTCCTGGAGCAGGCCGGATACGCGCGCCGGACGCCCGACCCCACCGGCGGCCGACGCGTGCACGTCGAACCCGTCCCGGACGCGCTCGACCGCGTGGAAGAGGTCGTGGGCCCGGCCCGGCGCCCGCTCGCCGAGGTCCTGGCCCACTACGCGCCCGCCAGCTCGACGGCGTCTCCCCGGTGGGCCGGTTCGCCGAACGGGTCCCGAGCACCGAGGTGTTCGTCCGGCGCCGGCCGCGGGGGTGGAGTCTCCGACCGGCGGGATGGGGTGACGGCGGATCAGGTCAGGGCCGGCCGCCCCGTTCCGGAGGGATGCGCTCGCCCGCCTCGATCGCGACCGGCAGCCGGTTCTCGGCGGGCGGCAGCGGGCAGGTCGCCAGGTCGGTGTAGGCGCAGGGCAGGTTCGTCGCGCGGTTGAAGTCGAGGACCACCGTGCCGTCCGGGCCGGGCGCGGCGATCCGAAGGGAGCGGTTCGCGGCGTACGTCGTCACGCCCGAGGTGCTGTCGGTGAACAGCACCATGAGACCGCCGGGACCCTTGCCGTTGAAGGCGGTGAGGCGGTGCCGTGCCCCGCCCAGCTCGAACTCGACCCGGCCGGGGGAGTCGTAGACGTGCTCCAGCCCCTCCACGGCGGCGCCGACCGTGACGGGCCGCGGCTCCTCGAAGGGCAGGAAACGGCCGGTGACGACCCAGCGCGGGTCCGGGGCGTATACGGGTGTGTACCGGAAGGAGGTGCGCAGCGCGTTCCCGGGGTGCCGGGGGCGCAGGATGTCGTGGCCGCCGCGCCGGGCGACTTCGAGGACGGCGTCGCCCCAGCCGGCGTACCGGCTGTCCCGCTCGCGGACGACCCCGAACGCGTACCGGCCGTGCACCGCCGTGCCGTCCACGGACAGCTCCTCGCCCTCGGCCAGCTCGACCACCACTCCGTCGGCGCCGGCCGACCAGGCTCCGGGAGCGTCCTGGAAGCGGGCCGGTTCAGGGCTCAGCCAGTGCAGCCCGGTGATGGCGAGGAAGCCGTGCGGTCCGGCCAGGGTCTCCTCCTTGGCCCGGTGCCACGCCTCCCACTCCTTGACGAAGTCCACCCGGTCGATGTCCTGGACGGTCATGTCCGCTCCCTCGGTACGGCGCTGCCGGTCGGGTCCCGCCCTGCCGTCAACGACCGCGGCCCCTGTGCTCATCCCGTCCTTGTCCGGAAAGTTGGCCGGTTCCGTTCGCCGGCCGGACCCGCGTATATCCATTGGGAAGATGCATGTCCACGGTCACTAGGATGTGAGGCCAAGACAACCATGCGACCGGCCGTTCGTTGTGGGCCGGTCGGGGTCGCCGATGCCAGGGACCGCTCCCCGGGCTGCGGTGATCTTCCTTCCCAGGAGGACCCTCCGCATGTTCCGACGAATAGGCAGCGCCGTCGTCCGTCATCCCGTGTGGACGATCGTGGCGTGGCTGATCGCCGCGGTGGCCATCGTCGCCACCGCTCCGAGCCTGCCCTCGAACAGTGACGAGAGCAGCTTTCTGCCCAAGAGTTACGAGTCCATCCAAGCGGCGCAGTTGCAGGAGAAGGCGTTCCCCAGCGCCTTCACGCCGTCAGCGATCGTGCTCTACCAGCGCACCGACGGCGGCAGGCTCACCGCCACCGACCTGCGCGACGTCGCCCGGATCACTTCAGAGCTGGGTGACAAGCACATCGACCAGGTACAGAAGGTCGTCCCCGGCCAGCCGTCCAAGGACGGCAGGTATGACCTGACCCTGGTCCAGATGGACAGCAAGAACGCCGGTCAGCCCCAACAGGCCGACGCGGCCAAGGAGTTGCGTGACGAGGCCAAGAAACTGGCCAAGGGCACGGACCTCGAAGCCAAGCTGGGCGGTTCCGCCGCGCAGGCGCTCGACCAGCAGGACTCATCCAAGCGTGGCGATATGCTGATCGGTATCGGCACCTTTGCGATCATCCTGGTCACCCTGCTGATCATCTTCCGGGCGCCGATCCTGGCCGTACTTCCCCTGGTACTGATCGGCCTGGTGTCCGCCATCGCCAACGGGCTGATCGCCTACGCCACCAAGCTGTTCGGGCTGCAGGCCAACAGCTCGATCTCGTCCATCCTGATCGTCGTGCTCTTCGGCGTGGGCACGGACTATTTCCTGTTCCTGATATTCCGTTACCGCGAGAGTCTGCGGGCCGGCGACGAGCCCAAGGAGGCCATGGTCAACGCGGTCGGCCGGGTCGGCGAGGCCATCGCCTCGGCGGCCGGAGCGGTCATCATCGCGTTCCTCGCCCTGGTGCTGTCCACACTGGGCTTCCTCAAGCAGATGGGCCCGGCGCTCGCCATCGCGGTCGGCGCCACGCTGGTCGCGGGTCTGACCCTGATCCCGGCCGTGGTCTCGCTCATCGGCCCGAAGGTCTTCTGGCCCTCCAAGTCCTGGAAGACGGAACCCGAGAACGCCCGATTCGCCGCCCTCGGCCGGGGCGTCCAGCGCCGCCCGGCGCTGACCGCAGTCGTCTCCGGTCTCGTCCTGCTCGTCCTGTCGCTCGGCACCCTCGGCTACAAGGCCACCTTCGACCTGGCGTCGGGCTCCATGCCCAAGACCAAGGAGTCCATGGTCGTCCAGGACGAGATGCAGAAGGCGTACTCGGCGGGCGCCGCGGCACCGACCGACGTCTACCTGTCCAGCACCGACGGCAAGCCGCTCGACAAGTCCGCCTTCGACGCGTACGCCAAGAAGCTCGGCGCCGTGGACGGCGTCGCGAACGCCCGCATGACCCAGGTGAACAAGGCGGGCACCACCGCGGACTTCACCGTCACGCTCAAGTACGAGGCGTCGACGGACAAGGCGATCGACGCGGTGGGCAAGGTCCGTGACGTCGCGCACTCCGCGGCGCCCGAGGGCACCGAGGCGCTCGTCGGCGGCATGTCCTCGATCTACAAGGACATCAACGCGGCGGTCAACCACGACTACCGGACGGTCTTCCCCGTCGCCGCCGCCCTGATCATGGTCATCCTGGGGCTGCTGCTGCGCAGCGTGGTCGCGCCCTGGTACCTGATCGCGTCCGTGGGCCTCGGCTTCGGCGCCACCCTCGGTGCCACCGTGTGGATCTTCCAGGACGCGCAGGGACACTCGGGCCTGATGTTCATGCTGCCGGTGATCATGTACCTCTTCGTGGTCGCGATCGGCACCGACTACAACATCCTCATGATCGCCCGGCTCCGTGAGGAGGCCCGCGAGGGCCGGGAGCCGCGCGAGGCGGCCGGCATGGCGCTCAGGCATGCCGGGCCGACCGTGGCCGCGGCGGGCTTCATCCTCGCGGCGACCTTCGCCACGATGATGCTGGCCGGCAACTCGCTGCTGTCGGAGATGGGCTTCGCGGTCTCCTTCGGTATCGCGGTGGCCGCCTTCGTCATGGCGATGTTCTTCACTCCCAGCCTCACGGCCCTGATCGGGCACGCGGCTTGGTGGCCGGGCCACGCCGACCGGGCGGTGCCGGCCGCCGGCACGGGCGCCGGAGCGGTCGACTCCGGCTCGGTCCGGGGCGACGAGGACCGCGACCCGGCCGGGCGCCGCGGTTAGCGGCGGCCGGTGACACCGGCCGGTTGTGCCGGGCGTCGTGACGGGTGGCGGTCGGTGGGACCGGTGGGTTGTGCCGGGCGTCGCGGTTGACGGCGGTCGGTCTGATCGGTGAGTCCTGCCGGGCCAAGTGGCCCGGCAGGGCTTTTTCGTTCCCGGAGCGAGGACCGGCCGGTCCGGTCAGCCGGTGGCGGCGGGGCTGTGGAAGTAGTGCCCCTCGTCCAGATCCGCGAGGAGACCGGGCTGGACCGGCTCCCAGCCCAGCAGTTCGCGGGTCAGGGCGCTCGACGCGACCGCGTCGAAGCCGAGCGGGCCGCTCAGCCAGCCGAAGTGCTCGGCAGCGGCCTCGGGCGCCACGGAGGTCACCGGCACCTCCAGATGACGGCCGATCACTTCGGCGATGTCACGCAGCGCGACACCCTCCTCCGCCGAACCGTGCAGCACCGAGCCGGCGGGCGCCTTCTCGGCCGCGAGCCGGAACAGCCGTGCGGCGTCGAGGCGGTGCACGGCCGGCCAGCGGGTGGTGCCGTCGCCGGGGTAGCCGGAGACGCCCTTGGCGCGGGCGATGGCGACCAGGCTCGCGACGAAACCGTTGTCCCCCTCACCGTGGCAGGTGGGGGAGAGCCGTACCACGGACGAGCGGACACCGCGTTCGGCGAGTGCGAGCGCCGCCTCCGCGGTGGTCTGCCGGATCGCGAAGTGCGAGCCGTGGAGCGCGGGCCTGTCCCGCTCGGTCGCGAGCCGTCCGGGCGTGACACCCAGCAGCCCGGAGGCCAGGACGAAGGGCCGGCCGGTGCCGGCGAGCGCCTCGCCGAAGGCGTCCACGGCACGGCGGTCGGCCTCGGCCGCCTCCTGGAAGCCGCCGCTGAAGGCCAGGTCGTGCTTGAAGGCGAGGTGGATCACCCCGTCCGAGGCGGCGGCCGTGTCCCGCAGCACGTCGAGGTCGTCGACGGTGCCGCGGACGACCTCGGCCCCGGCCGTGGTGAGCGCGGCGGCGGAGGCGTCGGAGCGGGCCAGCCCGACGACCTGGTGTCCCGCCTCGGTGAGGTCGGGCACGAGGGCGGAGCCGATCCAGCCGGACGCCCCGGTCACGAAGAAACGCATGGGAGAACCCCAGACTCTTGATGTCAGTGACTGTCATGGACCCTAGCACCCGATGTCAGTGACTGTCATCGCGTAGGATCTGGGCATGGGCAGATGGGAGCCGAACGCGCGCGAGCGCCTGGCGGAAGCGGCGTTGGAGCTCTACGGCGAGCGCGGGTACGAGCAGACCACCGTGGCGGAGATAGCCAAGCGGGCCGGGCTGACCGAGCGGACCTTCTTCCGGCACTACGCCGACAAGCGCGAGGTGCTGTTCGGCGGCTCGGGGGAGCTGGAGGAGCTGTTCGTGCGGGCGGTCACCGGCGCACCGGCGGACGCCGCGCCGATCGAGGCGCTGGCCGCCGGACTCGACGCGGCCTCGGAGGTCTTCGCCGACCGCCGCGCGTACGCGCGCGCCCGGCATGACGTGATCACGGCGAACGCGGAACTCAAGGAGCGCGAGCTGATCAAACTCGCCTCCCTGTCGACCGCGCTCGCCGGCACCCTGCGCGGGCGCGGCGTCCCGGAGCCGGCCGCGAGCCTCGCCGCCGAGGCCGGGGTGGCCGTCTTCAAGATCGGCTACGAGCGCTGGTTGGAGGCGGCCGAGGACCGCGACCTGGTGCACCTGGTGCGGGAAGCGCTGACCGAGTTCAGGGCGGTGGCTGCCGGCGGCTGAGCTGCGGTGGAAGACCGCCTGTTCGCACGGCTCAGTGGGTGGCGTCCGCCAGCGCCTGGAGGATCTCCACCGTCCGCTCGGCCTGCTCGTAGGGCACGAAGAGGTGGTCGTGGTGGAAGCCCGCTACGACGTTGCAGCTCACGCCCGCGTCGGCGAGCGCCCGGGCGACCGCGGCGGTCAGTCCGACCGCGTCCAGCGCGGAGTGGACGCGCAAGGTGATCCACCCGGCCACGTAGTCGTACGCCATCCCGGCCGCGTCCGCGTCCGCCTGCGGCAGTACGACGGTGAGGCCCTCCTGCTCGGCGACCGTGACCACCGGGGAGCAGCCGGAGGGTACGCCGCCCTCGGCCATGGTGAAGACATAGCGGCCCGGGTTCAGCTCCGGCCGCATGCCGCTGAGCAGGGTGCGCAGATCCGTCTCGCCCGTCACAGGTCCCACCCTACGGGCCGTGCCGACGGTCGGCCGCTCGGACGGTGACCTGGTAGGCCGACGGGGCTGAGCGCGCGACGCGTGCGTGTGTGAGCCCTGTACGCGCCCCCGTTCGTGCGACAAGACTGCGCTGTCGGCGGGCAGCGGCCGGCGCCGCCCGTACATCGTCCGAGCCCAGGAAGGCAGGTCGGCCGCTGTGCTGTTGCGTCTGCCCACGTCCGTGACGGAAGCCCGGGAATGCCTGGCCGAGGGCGCCGTGCCGATAGGCGGGGCGACTCTCGTGTGGGCGACCTGGCAACGGGACGGATTCCCCGAACTGGCCATGTCCCTCCGGGAGTTGCCGGAGGCCAACGTCATGGGCCGGGAGACCGTGGGCGGCGCCGTCGTGCTGCACCGGATCGGCGAACGGGTGCCGGACGTCCTGCGGCTGGCCGCCGCCACGGTCGGCACCGGCGCCGTGCGGCGGACGGCGACGGTCGGCGGCAACATCGTCGGCAGCACGCTGCGCTGCCTGCTGCCCGCCGCGCTCGTCCTGGACGCCCGCGCGACGGTCCTGGAATCCGACGGCGTCCGCGAGGCCGACCTGGCCGAGGTCGTCGCCAAGCGGCCGGTGCTGCTCAGCCTGCGCTGGCGCCCGCCGACCGCCTCGGCGTACCGCAAGCTGCCCGGCGAGGTGGGCGGCGCGCCACCCCTCGTCGTCGCCTCGGCCCTGCACGCCGGGCACGGCGCGCCCCACCGCGTGCGTGTCGCCGTACGGGACGGCTACGAGGTGCTCAGTGGCACCGCGCCCGGTGAGACCGACGCCGACGAGACCCTCGACGCACTGCGTGGCACGGCCCTCGGCGAGCTGCCGGCCGACGCGTGGGACGTCGTACGCCGTCAGGTGCTCGGCCTGATGGAGAACCGCGGCGCGGACTGAGGGGGCGGCGTGGCGGGCGCGGTCACCGCCACCGCTCGCCAGGTCTGTGCCCCCGGTATGGCTGCCGCGGCGCGGGCGGAGACATGAGTGCCGAGGGCGTGTCATCGTGGCGGGTATGGCGACGGAACCGGACGTGGCGGTGCTGGTCGGGCTGCAGGCGTCCGGCAAGTCCACCTTCTACGCGCAGTGCCTGGCCGACCGGTACGCGCTGGTCAGCAAGGACCTGTTCCCGCGAGGTGCCCGGAACAAGCAGGGCCGGCAGATGCGGCTGGTGGCGGAGCACCTGGCAGCCGGACGGGCCGTGGCCGTGGACAACACCAATCCGTCGCCGGAGGAGTGGGGCCCGCTGGTGGAGGCGGCCCACGCCCACGGGGCGACGGCGACGGCCTACTGGTTCCCACCGGACGTGACGGGCTCCGTGCGGCGCAACGCCGCGCGCGAGGGCCGCGACCGGGTCCCCGACGTCGGCGTCCTGGCCACGCTGAAGCGGCTGCGCAGGCCGTCGCCGCGGGACGGCTTCGACGCGGTGCGGGAGGTGCGGTTCGACGGGCGCGGCGGCTTCGAGGTACGGGCCTGAACCCTGGGTCTTTTCCGTAATGTCTGGGTAGGAGTCCAGCCGTGGACGGATGGTACGTGGACGACCGCTGCGTCAACTGCGATGTGGCCCGGCAGTTCGCGCCCGAGCTGATCGGCGAGGCCGACGGGAAGTCGCGGATCCTGCGCCCGCCGGCCGACGAGGCGGAGAACCGGCGGCTGCACGCCGCCGCCTTCGCCTGCCCCACCCGCTCGATCCGGCCGGCGACCGGCCGCGCGGACCCGGCGCTGGACCCGTTCCCGCTGGCCCTGGACGACGGGGTGCTGATCTGCGGGCACAACTCGGCGCACACCGCGGGCGCGAACGCGTACCTGCTCCTGCGGCCGTCCGGCACCAGCATGATGATCGACACGCCCCGCTGGAGCCGTGAACTGGCCGAGCGCTACGCGGCATCCGGCCCCGTCACCGATGTGCTGCTCACCCACCGCGACCACGCCGCGCACGGCCGCCGCTACGCCGACCACTTCGGCGCCCGGCTCTGGATCCACGAGGGCGACCTGGACGCCGCACCGGACGCCGACCAGGTGATCCGCGGACTCGAACCGCTGGAGATCGCCGCGGGCGTCACCGTCCACCCGCTCCCCGGCCACACCCGCGGCAGCGTCCTGTATCTCGCCGACGACCGGTACTGCTTCAGCGGCGACAGTTTCTACTGGTCGCGTACGACCGGTGATCTGGAGGTCGCCGAGAGCGTGACCTGGTACTCCATCGAGGTCCTGGCCGACTCCCTGGCCAGGACGGCGGGGCGGCTGCGGTTCGAGTGGGTCCTGCCGGGCCACGGAGACCGGCGCCGCCTGCCGGCCGGGGAGATGTCCCGGCGGCTGCACGACCTGACGGAACGCACGCGCCTGCTGCGGCCCCGCCCGATCGACTTCACGGGCGTCCGCTGGTGACGGGACGCCGCACTGTTCCCTGACAGGCAACACCCGGGGCGCTGTCAGGATCAGCGCCCCCGTGCCGGGTCCCTACCTTTTCGGTGCACAGGGTCCGACCGAAGGGGACGGGAATGAAGCGCAAGGCGACGGCATGGGTGCTGCCCGCGTTACTGGTGGCACTCAGCGTGGTGGGCTCCGGGGCTCCGTCCTCGGCGCAGAACGAGAACCGAACCGCGGCCACGTCGACCACGGCGGTCGGACCGCAGTACGACACCACGCACGTCTACGTCACCCCCGGCTCCACGGACGCGTTCGTCGCCAGCTGGGAGGCGACCTTCGGCGGGACCCACACGGCCAAGGTCGTCACGACCGTCACCCCGACGCCCAGCACGACCGAGTCCGAGCTGGTCCTCTCGCCGGTCGGCACCCTGTCCGTCTTCGACTTCAAGACGCCCGTGCCCTATCCGTTCGGCACCGAACGGACGGGCTGGCTCATGAGCGACTTCGATACGGGCGTCCGCCTGGCCCGCAAGAGCGGGGCGCAGGTCGTCGTCGCGCCCTTCGACGACCCCATCGGCCGGGACGCGATCGTCCAGTTCCCGGGTGGAATCAACGCCCAGTTGTACTGGCACACCAAGGCTCCGTCGTACAACCCGCTGGAGACCGTGCCGGACAACCGCGTCTATCTGACGCCGGATTCGGTGGACGCGTTCCTCCGCTCCTACCTGCGCTTCACCGGCGGCCGGATCGTCGCCGACCAGCGGGCGGCGGACGGCGGTGACCTCGGCCGGCCGGGGCAGACGTACCGGCGTATCGCCCTTCGCTCCGCGTTCGGCGACACGGTCGTCAGCGTCACCGACGGCCACCTTCCCTACCCGTTCGGCCGGGAGGCCACCGGCTACGCGGTGAAGGACCTGACGGCGACGCTGCGCAAGGCGGGGGCAACGGGCGCGAAGGTGCTGTGGGGACCGTACGCTTCGAGGGGCCGGTCCTCCGCGATGGTGGAGTTCCCCGGCGGCTATCTGGCCGAACTGCATGAGGGAGGGGAGCGCGGGTGACCGACGCGACGATGGGCGACGAGGTGTACCAGCCGGACGGGTCGGAGGTGCAGGACGACGCCGGCCTGCTGGACGCCTCCGACACCCTGGACTACCGGAGCGGCGAGGAGGCCCTGGACGAGGGTTACTCACCCCCCGAGCGCCCCTGGGGCGTGGAGCACACCGGCGTCACGGCGGCGGAGCGGTGGCGGGGGGAGAGCCTGGACGAGCGGCTCGCCGAGGAGGTACCGGATGTCGGCGTGCCGGAGGGCGACGGCATCGGCGACACCTGGGGCACGGACGGTGAACTCATCGACGACGAGGTCGGCGACGAGCGCGCCGGACGGCTCGTCGCGCCGGACGAGGGCAGCCATGAGAACACCGAGTCCGACCTGTTCGCCTCCGACCGGGGACTGGACGGCGCCGGGGCCTCGGCGGAGGAGGCCGCGATGCACGTGATCCCCGACTCCGAGAGCTACTGACGCCCACCGCGGCCCACTACGGAGGACCACCCGATGAGCACGGCTGAACCGGGGCCCGACACCGGCCACCACCTGCGGAGCCTCAGGGAACGCATGGCCGAGCATCACCGTCGTGCCCAGGTCGAGCGTGAGGAGTCCACACTGGACGACGCGATCGACACAGCGGCCTTCGACCTGGCCACCGACGTCGCCCACCCCACCGCCGGTGGGTCGGAGCCCGGCTACGACGTCGACACGGACCTCGGCGTCGACCGGCGGTAGCGGGGTCCCGCGTCCCGCAGGTGAACACGGCCGGCCGGTCTCGTTCCGGGACCGGCCGGTCTCACTTGAGGGCTCCGCCGGTGATCCCGGCGGCCACGTAGCGCTGGGCGGCGACGAGCAGCGCTGCCGCCGGGACGGACGCCAGGACGGCGGTGGCCATGACGGCGTTCCACTGGTTCGTGTGGGCGCCGAGGTACTCGTAGATGCCGACGGTGACCGGCCGCACGGACTCCGTGGTGTTCAGGGTGAGCGCGAAGAGGAAGTCGCTCCAGGCGAACAGGAAGGTGAAGAGGCCGGCGGTGATCAGTGCGTTGCGGCTCACCGGGAGCACCACGGACCACAGGACGCGGAGCCGGCCGGCGCCGTCCACGCGGGCGGCGTCGATGATCTCCCCGGGGATGCTCTGCAGGAACGTGCGCAGGACGAGGATCGCGAAGGGCACGCCCGTGGTGGAGTCGGCGAGGATCAGCCCGCCGTAGGAGTTCAGGAGTCCCAGGTCGGTGTAGGCGCCGTACAGCGCGTTGGCCACGACGATGCCCGGCACCGTCTGGGTGACGAGGATCGCGAACAGCACGACCGTCGTTCCGCGCAGGCGGAGCCGCGCCAGCGCGTAGGCCGCCGGTACGGCGAGGCCGAGGCTCAGCGCCACACTGCCGAGGGCCACGATCAGGCTGGTGACCAGGTTGCGTCCCTGATCGCGCAGGGCGGTGGCGTAGCCGCCGAAGTCCGGGTGGAGGGGGAACCAGCCGGCCCGCAGGACGTTGCCCGCCGGTTGCAGGGAGGCGTTCACCATCCAGTACACCGGGAACAGCATCAGCGCGAGCAGGACGATGCCCACGACCGTGGACAGCGGGCCCCGCGCGGGTCTGCGCTTCATCGCAAGGCCCCTCAGGTGTTGCGGGCACGCCGGTCGGCGCGCAGATGGACGAGGGCGAAGGCGAGCGAGATGAGGACGAGTACGTTGCCCATGGCGGCGCCGCGCCCGAAGGCGAACTGCTGGAAGGACAGTTCGTACGACCGGGTGGCCAGGGTCTGCGTCGCGCCGGCCGGTCCGCCGCCCGTCACCACGAGGATGATGTCGAGCACCTTCACCGTGTAGACGACGCCCAGCACCAGCACCACGCCGACCACGGGTCGCAGCAGCGGCCAGGTGACATGGCGGAACGACGCCAGCCGGCCGGCGCCGTCGAGTTTCGCCGCCTCGTACAGCTGGGGCGGGATGTCCTTGAGGCCGCCGTACAGGATCGCGGTGTTGAAGGGGATGCCCACCCAGATGTTGACCAGGATCACCGACACGAGCGCCTCGGAGGTGCCGGTCAGCCAGGGGATGCCCGAGGACAGCAGGTGGAGGTCGCGCAGCGCCTGATTGACGACGCCGCTGTCCGTGTCGAGCATCCATCTCCACGTCGTCCCGGAGACGACCAGGGGCAGCAGCCACGGCAGCAGCAGAAGCGACCGCAGCAGGCCGCCGAGCGGGAACTTCCGCTGGAAGAACAGGGCGAGGGCCAGCCCGGGCACGAACTGTCCGACGAGCGAGCCGACGGTGAACAGGGCCGTGGTGAGCAGGGCCTGCCAGAACACGTCCGTCGACAGGACGTCCGTGTAGTTCCGCAGGCCCACGAAGGGTGCGGCACCGGTGTAGAACGTCGTCGCCGAGTACTCCTGGAAGCTCATCACGACGTTCTCGACGAGCGGGTAGCCGAAGAACAGCAGCAGGTAGACCAGGGCGGGCAGCAGGAACAGCCACCGGGAGACCCGCGCCCACAGCCGGGCCCGGGCCCCCGTGGACCGGTCAGGAACCGGTGGCGGTCCGCTGCGCATCCCTGAGCGCTTCCTCCGGTGTCTGTTCACCCGTCAGCGCGGCCTGTACGGCGGTGTAGATCCCGGTCGCCGCCTGCGGCCACCTGACGCCGAGCCTGCCGGTACGGGCCCGGGCCCCCTCCACGCTCTTGACGAAGGCGGCCATCGACGGGACCTGCTCGGCGTACCGGGCCGCCACCGAGGAGCGGGAGGGCACGGTGTGGTACTGCTCGGCGAGGGCGAGCATGTTCTTGGAGTCGTTCAGGCAGGCGAGGACCCGGGCGGCCTTCCGCTGCCGGGCCTCGGAGGAGTTCCGCGGGACCGTCCACACCTCACCGCCGAGCGGGGTGACCAGGGTCTGGCCCGGCCGGCGGACGGGGAGCGGGGCCACGCCCCAGTTCAGGTTCTTCGTCTTGTTCATCGCGGACATCCGCCAGGGGCCGTTGACCATCATGGCCGTCTTGCCGGCGACGAACTGGTCGTGGACATCGGCCTGGGTCCAGTTCAGCACCGACTTCGACATGGATCCGCTCTTGACCAGATCCACCCAGAGCTGGAGGGCCTGCGCGGCCTGCGGGGTGTCCAGCCGTGTCTCGTCCCCGCCGTTGGACCACAGGAAGGGCAGGAACTGCCAGGTGCCCTCGAAGGTGGCGTTGGCGTCCACCGCCATGCCGTAGCGGCCCGGTCGGGTGAGCCGGGCCGCGGCCGTCTTCAGCTCGTCCCAGGTCTTCGGTACGGCGACACCGGCCTCGGCGAGCATGTCCTTGTTGTAGTAGAGGGCGACCGTGCTGACCGTGGGCGCGAGCCCGTACACCTTCCCCTGGTACGTGCCCGCCGACCGGATGCCCTCGGTGTAGCCGCCGGCGTCGATGCCGTACCGGTCCAGCGGGGTCAGTGCGCCGGTCTGCGCGATCTGCTGCAGGTCGGGGTTGTCGAGCATCAGCAGATCGGGCAGGGTCCGCGACGACGCCTGCCGCAGCACCTGCGGGACGAGCGACGCCCCCGGCACGCTCCTGTGCTCGACGGTGACACCGGCGGCCTTGCCGCAGGCGGTGAGCCGCTCGCCCCACTGGGCGTGCTCGGTCGCGTCGGTGTAGTAGTCGAGGGCGGTGATGGAGGTCACCTCGCCGCCGGCGGATCCCGAGCCGGTTCCGCCGCACCCGGCGGCGGCCAGTACCAGGGTGGCGGTTCCGAGGAAGGCGGTGATCCGCCGCGCCGACGGTCTGGCCGCTGAGTTCATGGGGTGGTGCCTTCCGAACGTTGCTGGTACCGGACCGTCCCGGGTCCGGATGAGTGGGTCCATACCGGCATGTCCCGGTCCGAGCAGGGATGGTACCGGAAACAAACGATCGGAAGATCAGCAGATTTCCAGAAGTCAGTACAGGTTCCCGTGGTCACCGCTCTGGCCCGCGGCTTCCCGGATCATCGCCGCCACGGCGTCCGGCCGTGACAGGACCAGGGCGTGCGACCCGTCCACGACGCGTTCGGTGGCCGCCATGCGCTGGGCCATGAAGCGCTGAGCGGTGGGGCTGAGCATCCGGTCGGCGGTGGCGATGGCGTACCAGGACCGCTTGCGGGCCCACGCGGGCGGTCCCGACCTCGCGGTCAGCGCTCCCCGCGCGATCGGGCGCTGCGTCACGGACAGCACGCTGCCGACCCGGGGTGCCAGATCGGCGGCGTACACGTCGAGGAAGCGTTCGGGGCGGATGTACAGTTCGCTGTCCGGGTCCGCGGGAGACCGCGCGGGAAGCCCGGCGACGGCGGTCGGATTCAACCCCGGTACGGGGGGGAAGCGGTTCGTGACGTCCAGCAGGGACTCACCGGCGTCCAGCCCGAACCCCGCGACGTAGCACAGCGCCACGACGTTGTCGGCGTCGGCCTCGGTGATGACCGCGCCCCCGTAGCCGTGGCCGGCCAGCACGACCGGGGTGCCGATCCGGCCCACCACGCTCCTGAGGTAGGCGGCGTCGTGCGCGAGGCCGCGCAGCGGATTCGCCGGCGCGTACACCCTCAGCCCGGTTGCGTGCAGATGCCGGATGACCCCCGCCCACGACGAGGCGTCGGTGAACGCCCCGTGCACGAGTACGACGGTCGGCGGCAAAGGCGTGCGTCCGGGCACCTCGGTGACCTCCGGGTGGGTGGGGGGTTCTCCAGCCAAGCCCATCCACGTCACGCCGGCATCGCGCGAACGTACCAGGTACCGCTCACTCGTCGGGCAAGGCCATGACCAGGTTGGCCAGCTGGACCCGGGAGTTGACCGACAGCTTGCGGAAGGCGGACGTCAGATGCGTGTTGACGGTGTGCGGGGAGACGACCAGCAGCTCCGCGGCCGTACGGTTGGTGTGCCCCTCGGCGATCAGCCGCGCGACCTTCTTCTCCGAGGCGGTCAGGGCCTCCCAGCCCTGGACGGGGCGCTGCCGGTCCGCGGTCCGCGGTCCGCCGGCCCCCGCACGCCGCAGATCGCGCTGGACGCGGGCCGCCACGGCGTGCGCGCCCGACGCCGCGAAAGCGGCCTGGGCCTCGGTCAGGGCCGCCACCGCCTCGGCCCGCCGGCCCGCCGCCAGGAGCGCCCGTCCGAGGTCGGCGGAGGCCGCCGCCCGGACCAGCGGGCGCGGGCTCTCCCTGAGCAGGGCGACGGAACGTTCCAGCAGGGCCGTGTCGTCGCACACCAGCCCGCGGGCGCGCGCCGCCAGACCCGTGGCGGTGGGCACCGCCGGATTGCGCGCGGCGTGGGCCTCGGCCTGCGCGGCCAGATCCTCGGCGAGTGCGCGGTCCGCGCCGCGCAGGGCCACGCGGATCGCCGTGCCGACCCACGTGCGCAGCAGCCGCCAGCGCAGGAACGGCCCCTCCCGCTGTACCTGCCGGATCCTGTCGACGGCGCGTCCGGCGTCCCCGTCGGCCTCGGCATGGACCGCTTCCAGGAAGCGCACCGCGGCCGTGTTGCCCGGGTTCGGCTTGACCGCCAGCCGCTCCCGCGCCTCGGCCAGGTGCTGCCGCGCGGCCTCCCGGTCGCCGCGCAGCAGGGCGATCCGGGAGCGGATCACCCGGCCGTTCACCTGCTGCACGTGCGCCTGCACCTCGTCCTCCAGGCGCTCCATCGTCACGAAGTCGGCCTCCGCGTCGTCCAGCCGGCCCAGCTCCAGATGCTGCTGTCCCTGTGCCCACAGCAGCATCGCCTCACGGATTCCGCCGGAGTCGTCCGCCGCCTTCGCCAGCAGCCGCTCGCTGGTGACGAAGTCGTCCATGTGCTGGTACGCGACGATCTCCTCGGGGAAGAAGGCGGGGTCGACGGCGCTGAGCGCGGTGAAGCGTTCCAGCGCGAGGGCGTTCTCCCCCGCGTTGAGCGCGATCTCCCCGAGCGCGAACAGGGCCTGGACGTGGGCCTCCCGGTCGCCGGTCGCGACGGCGGCACGCAGCGCGTCCTCGCCGGCCTCCCGCGCCGGTGCCAGATCGTGCGCCCGGGACAACGCCAGCGCGCGCAGCCCGGCCAGCCGCGCCCCCACCTCCGGGGCCACGCCGCCGACCGCGAGGGCCGCCTCGGTCCGGCGGCGCAGCTCGTCGGCGAGGTCCAGGTTCCACAGCGTGCCGCCGAGGGCGGCATGGAGCCGGCCGAACGTCTCCATGGGCGGCCGGCAGGCCAGCAGCCGGTCCCCGGTCGCGAGCGCCTCCCGGTTCCGGCCGGCCCGGGTCAGGGACACGATCGCCTGCTCACCCACGGCGAACCACGACGGCCGTGCCACCGGAACCAGGTCCAGCGCGCGCGTCACCAGGTCGGCCGCGAGGCCCGGCGTGACCGGCAGCACGTCGGTGGCGGCGCGCCTGAGCAGCGCCACCGCCTCCTCGTCTCCCGGCTGGGCGCCCCGGAGGATGTGCGACACCACGTCGATCGGCTGGTGGCCCGCGGCGACGAGCCGGCCCGCGGCCTCCCGGTGCAGCACCTTCCGGGCCGACGGCGGGATGTCCACGTACACCGCCTGGCGCAGCAGGTCGTGCCGGAAGACGAGCTGGTCGCCGTCGTCGTCCAGAAGCCCCGCGCGCACCGCCTCCTCCAGTGCCGGGAGCAACGCGACGGACGGCCGGCCGCAGAGCGCGGCGGCGTCGTGGAAGCCGAACCGGCGGCCCAGCACCGCTCCCATCTGAAGGAAGCGCAGCGTGTCGGGCTGCAGCGAGCTGAGCCTGCCGCGGACGCCCACCACCAGCCCCGGGGGCACGGGGTCACCCGAGGAGCCGGTGGTCCGCAGTCCCGCGAGCATCTCGACGGCCAGGAACGGGTTCCCGCCCGCTCCGGTGAGCAGGTCGCGTACCCGCTCGTCGACGGCGGCTCCCAGGGTGTCACCGGCCAGCTGGCCGATGGCCGCGCCGGACAGCGGGCCCAGGGACAGGGTGCGCACCGGGAGTTCGTCCCGTACGGCCGCGACGATCTCCTCCGCCGGCCCGCCGACGCCCTGCCGCTCGGTCAGCAGCCACAGCACGGGTGAGGTCCGCAGGCGGCTGGGCAGCTGCTTGAGGGCGAACCGGCTCAGCGGGTCGGCCCACTGCACGTCGTCCAGGGCGATCAGCACCGGCACGCCGCCTGCTCGCTCCTCGATCACCTCCGCCAGGCGCTCCACCAGCCAGATCCGCTGGTCGTGCCGGCGCGCGAGGTCGACCAGCGCGTCACCGGACAGCAGCGGCCGGTCGCCGTGCACGACGCAGGTCGCCAACGACGACAGCGGCACGAGGTGGTGCAGTTCGTCGGCCTTGCCGAGACCCACGGAGAATCCCGCGGCCTCGGCCCTGGTGACGGCCTCGGTGAGGAGCGTGGTCTTGCCGATGCCCGGTTCCCCGCGGAGCAGGGCGAGTGCGCCGCCGCCGGTGCGGGCCACCGCGTCGATCAGCGTCCGCAGCTCTTCCAGCTCGGCCTCCCGGCCGCGCAGACCGCTGCGCGACAGCGGTCCGCCTGACCCCGCCACCTCGGCCCTCCCTGTCCGTACGCGCCGGTCAGGCCGGCGCCCCGGGGGCCACTATGGCAAAAACGGCAGCTCAGCGCATGGTGAGGAAGCGGTGGTGCGTGACGCGGCTCATGCTGACGCCCGCCGGACCGGCTCATGCCGACGCGGCCGGCCCGACCAACAGCGAAGCGGGGCCTGCGTCCGTCCGGCCCTGGAGGAACGCAGACCGTTCACGCAGGGCGGAGTCGCGCCACGCGGCGGGGGAGATCCCGTAGGCGGCCCGGAACACCCGGCTGAAGTGGGACGCGCTGGTGAAGCCCCAGCGGTGCGCCACCGCGGCGACGGTCAGGTCCGCCGACTCCCGGCGGGCCAGGTCACGACGGCAGTACTCCAGCCGGCGCTGCTGGATCCACCGGCTGACGGTGATGTCCTCCAGCTCGAACAGCTTGTGCAGATAGCGCACCGAGATGTGGTGGGCCCGGGCGATGGAGTCCGGCGTCAGATCCGGATGCGGGAGATGCCGGTCGATGTACGCCCGGATCCGCGCCAGTGACATCCGGGCGCCGCTCGCCGCGTCCTCGGTCCCGCTGCGGAGCCGCTCCTCGGCCAGGGTCTGCACCAGGTCCACCACATTGCGGGCGATCAGCTCACCCGTCCGCTGCGGATACGTCGCCGCGCTGTCCACGAGCCGGGACAGCAGCGGCGTCAGCAGGCTGCCGACCGCCGACTCGGAGCCGAGCGGAGCCGCCGTGATCTGCCGCAGGTCCGACTCGCTCAGACCCAGGACCTCCCGGGGCAGGACCAGGGACTTCGACCGGAAGCGCTCGGGGAGGGTCAGCTGGACGGGCCGCGCCATGTCGTAGACGAAGAGCTGCCCCGGCCGCACGAACGCCTCACGGCCGTCCTGCTCGATGCGGGCCACCCCGATGCTCAGCAGCTTCACCACCACGTGGTCGTCGTTGTCGCTCCCCGCGATGAGCCGCCGGGTGCGCTGGGCCCGCAGTGGATCGCCGTCCACGGTGACCGCCAGTATCGGGCCCAGCGGTGACACACGGATCGTGCCGCAGCCGACGTCGTCGGGAACGTCTATGTCCAGGGCACCGAACGTCTGGGACAGGGCCTCGCGCCAGTACGCCCGTCGTCTGTGCGTGGGAACCGTCTTCGTGGTGTAGAGGGTGACTGAGGTCCCGGTGTCCGGTGTCGATGGATCCGACGACATGATCTCCGCCCTTCGGCCGGTGCGCTTTCGAAAACGCAGCGTGCCAGGACGGCCCGGGTCACCACATCGCGTGAACGCGTGAGACCAGCGGTACGGGGCAGGGGCCGGGCGGTTCCGCCCCGGGCCGGCCGGAGCGGTCCCGCCGTGGGCCGGTGTCAGGACGGCCGGTTCAGCGGGCGCCCGCCCAGACGCGCCGCGCCCAGTCCGCGAAGCGGGTCCAGCGGACCTCCGGGTGGGCGGCGTGCAGTGCGGGGATGTCGACGCGGTAGCCGGGCCCGTTCAGGAACTCCCACATCGCGTGCATGTCCGGATTGCCGATCGCCGCCAGCGGGACCTGCTCGTGCCGGACCTCCCGCCCGAGCGCCGCGCCGAGCGCGTCCGCCATCTCGGAGGGAGTGGGTGCGTCACCGGCCAGTTCGATGCGCTGCCCGGTGTAGGGAGCGGGGTCGAGCAGCACCTTTGCCGCGAACGCGCCGAGGTCGGGACGTGCCAGTTGCTGCAACGGCCGGTCGGGCGGCAGCGGCAGATCGAGGACGCCGTCCAGGATGCGCTCCGCACCGCCCAGCGCGTTGTCGAAGAAGTAGGTCGGCCCCAGGATCGTGTACGGCACATCGCCTGCGGCCAGCTCCGCCTCGATGCGCGCCTTGCTCTCGAAATGCGGCACCCCGCTGTCCTGGTCGGCCCCTGCCACGGAGCTGAACACCAGATGCGGAACGCGCTTTTCCGTCGCGGCGGTGAGGATGGCCCGCCCCTGGTCCACCTCCGCGTCGACTCCTGCCTCGAAGGGGGTGGTGAACGCGAAGACACCCGCGACCCCGCTCATCGCCGAGGCCAGCGACTCGCGGTCGCTCAGCGATCCCGCCACCACCTCGACGCCCCGCTCGGCCAGTTCCCGGGCGGATCTGCGGCCCGGGTCACGCACCAGCGCGCGGACCCGGGCCCGGCGGCCCAGCAGCGCCTCGGTCACCGCCCCGCCCTGCCCGCCGGTCGCCGCGAGCACCAGAACCGGTTGGTCGGTCATCGAAGATCTCCCTCTCTCGTATGCGGTGATGAAGTCCGGCCGCAGTGAGCCGGCCCCCCGGCAACCTTCCACCCAGGCCGCCGTACCCGGCGTCACGGCGCGCGGGTGGCCGCGGCCGTCCCCGGCGGCGCGGCGGCGGCGAGGCCGTCCCCGAGGCGGACGACGTCGGTCGGTGCCCGGTCCAGCAGGTCGACGTCCTGGTCCTGGAGCGCGATCACCAGCGCGGTGTCGGGCAGCGCCCGGGGCAGTGCGGCCAGCAGGGCCTGGGCGGTGGGGCGGTCCAGGCCGGCGACGGGCTCGTCCAGCAGCAGGACCGGGGGACGTCTCAGCACGGCCCGCGCGATGGCGAGGCGCCTGCGCTGCCCCTGGGAGAGCAGGCGCCCGCCGGGGCCCACGGAGGCGTCGAGCGGCAGGGCCGACAGTCCGACCACGTCCAGGACGGCCTCCAGGGCGGTGGGGCCGGCCGAGGGTGCCGCCTGCCGCAGATTGGCCGCCACCGTGTCGTCGGCCAGCCAGTCGTCGGCCTCCACGAGCGTGACGGTCCCGGCGACGGTTCCGGCCGGCAGCCGATGCACCGCGGTGCCGTCGAGGAGGACTGTGCCGGCGGGGGCCGGCAGGCGCCCGGCGAGCCGGCCGAGCAGCGTCGACTTCCCGCTGCCGTTGGGGCCGGTGATCAGCGTCAGGCCGGGACCCGACAGGGTGGTGGTGAGGGGTGCGGACGAGCCGAGCAGCGGCAGACCGGACGCTTCCACGGAGCGGGCGGTCTCCGGCTGCCGGTCCCCGGTCCCGTCCACGGCCCGCTCGTCGGCCGCCAGCGGCGCGAGGCGTGCGGCGGCGTCATCGGCCCGGGCCAGGTGCTGGAGCAGCCGGGGCAGCCTCTCCAGCAGTTCCCACCCGGCGGTGAGCAGCAGCACCTCGCCCACCACGACGGCGACCGGCTGGGCCGGGGCCGCGCCCAGGGCGATCACCAGTACCGCCGCCTGGCCCACGGCGGCCAGGCAACGCAGCGTCAGCCGGCCGAGCCGTTCGGCCCGGGCGGCGGCCCACTCGGCCGACTCGACGGCCGTCACGGCGGTCGTCGCCGCCCGTCGCGCCTGGGGAACGGCGTCCAGGCAGCGCAGTTCGTCGAAGGCGGCCCGGCTGCCGAGCAGCACGGTACGCAGTGCCGCCCGGGCCTCGGCGGCGGTGGCCAGGTGGGCCCGCGCCCGCCGGTGCGCGCGCCGGGCGCACCAGAGACCGGCCGCCCAGACGAGCAGTTCGGCCAGCCCCAGCCGGGGCATCGCCGCCAGCAGCAGGATCTCCACCAGGCACGCGGTGGTGATCGCCGCCACCAGCGGCGCGCAGACGTTCGCGGACAGGCCCGCCACCGTCTCCACGTCGGTGGTGAGCCGGGTGAGCAGCGTCCCGTCGCGCTGTGCGCGCAGCTCCCGCGCGGTGAGCCGGGCCGCACCCCGGGCCAGCCGGGCGCGCAGGGCCACCTGGGCGGCCAGCAGAGCCCGGTGGTTGACCAGGCGTTCCCAATACCGCAGACCGGTACGGCCCAGGGCCAGCGCCCGCACGGCACCGGACGGATACATCCACGACCAGGTGGTGTTGGCCTGGAGCGTCACCACGGCGCAGGTCGTCAGGAACCATCCGGAGACACCCAGCAGCGCGGCTCCGGCGAGTTCGCCCGCGGCGGCCGGCAGCAGACCGGTGACCAGGGCCCGGCGCGGGACGGCCGTCCGCAGCAGCCGCCAGGCACGGTCCGGCCTCATCGGGCTCTGCCTCGGTCGAGCGTGACCACCTGGTCGGCGAGGGCCAGCAGTGCGGGGCTGTGGGTGGCGAGCAGGACCGTCCGGTCGTGGGTCAGGGTACGCAGCGCGGCCATGACGCGCCGCTCCGCCTCGGGGTCGAGATGGGCGGTGGGCTCGTCCAGGCACAGCACGGGGGCGTCCCGCAACAGCGCGCGGACGAGCGCGAGTTGCTGCGACTGCCCGGACGACAGGCCGGTGCCCCGCTCGCCCACCGGTGTGTCCAGCCCCTGGGGCAGTACGGCCAGGAGGTCGGTGAAGCCGAGCGAGGCGAGGGCGTCCAGCAGGTCGTGGTCGCTCGCGGTGGGCCGGGCCAGCAGCAGGTTCTCGCGGACGGTGCCGGGCAGCAGGTGGGCCGGCTGGCCCACCCGGGCGACTCGGCCGGGATCGGCGGGCACGGGCCGGCCGTCGAGCACGTGCAGCGCGCGTCCGCCGTGCGGTGCGCACAGCCCGGCCGCCACCGCCAGCAGGGTGGACTTGCCCGCCCCGCTGGGACCGGTGACGGCGAGGCACCGCCCGGGCGCCAGGTGCACGCTCACACCGTCCAACGCCGGTGTGGTCCGGCCCGGATGGCGGACCGTCACGGCGTCCAGGCGCACCCCCGGTGGCGTCACGGACGGCCGTGCCGGTGGGCCGGCCGGTGCCTCGGCCTCGCCGTGGGCGTCCAGGAGCGGGGCCAGCAGGCCGGCGGCGGCGGTCGCCCGGGCGCGGGCGTGGTAGCCGGCGGCCAGATCCCGGGCGGGCGCGAAGTAGGCGGGCACCAGGACCAGGACGAACAGTGCGGCCGACAGGCTCATGTGGTCCGGTACGAGGGGCAGCCGCAGGTAGTCGAGGAGGGCCAGCCCGCAGTAGGTGGCCACGACGGCGAGGGTGCCGGTGATGAGCAGTTCGACCCACGCCGTCGACAGGAAGGCGATCCGCAGCACCTTCTCGGTGCGGCCGGCGACCTCCCGGTCGGAGCGGGCCAGCGCACCGGCCGCCTCCTCGTGCGCGCCGAGCCCGACCAGGGTGGGCAGCCCGCGCAGATGGTCCAGCAGCCGTGCCCGGTGGACGCGGATGGCCGACAGCTGGGCGCGTACGGCGGTCTGCGTGCCCAGGCCGATGACCTTCAGGTTGGCCGGCAGCAGCGGCGTCGCGGCCAGCACCAGCAGGGCGACGAACCAGCTGCGGCAGGCGATGGCGGCCAGGGTGAGGCCGCTGCCGAGCAGCATGGTGGTTCGCGCGGGCACGTACTCGGTGAGCCAGTCGCTCAGCTCGTCGACCTCGCCGTCGACCGCCTGGGCCGGCGCCGTGTCGTCCACGTCGGTCCGGGCCGGGCCGCGCAGCGGCAGCGCCGCCGCGACGAGCCGGGCGCGCAGGGCCTCACGCACGGCGCGGGCACCCCGGGCGGCGGCGGCCTCCCCGGCGCAGAGCAGTGCGGCCCGCAGGGCGACTCCGGCCGCCGTCGTCAGGGCGGGCGCCAGTACGGTGGTCAGGGGCGCGCCGTGCAGCGCGTCCAGCCCGCGCCGGGCCGCCCAGGCCAGACCGCCCGCCCAGACGACGGTGCCCGCCTGGGCCGCGCCGCGCAGGAGTCCCGCGCGGCGCAGCTCCGGCCGTCCCGCGGACGCCCATTCCCGCAGCCGTTCGGTCGCCGGGGTACCGGCGCGGTCCGTGGCCAGTTCGTCCAGCAGCACGGTGGTGGCGGTGCTCACGACGTGCGCTCCGCCTCCGCGTCGAAGCAGCCGGTCCGCAGGTCACGGCGGTCCCCGGCGATCCACGCGGCCAGTGCGGCCCCGGCGAGCACGGTGACGCCGAGCGGGCCGATCCACTCGGCCACCCCGCCGAACACGTCCTGCGACAGGGCCGTCGCCAGGACGCCGAGCACCACCAGCAGGGTCCGGCGCAGCACGGTCCGCACGGTGCCGGAGGGCGCGGGAGGAGCCACCGGCGTGCGCGGTACCGCCCGCTGCGGCGCAGGGGCCTGCTCCACCGGATCGGTGTACTTGCCCCGGAAGCTGCGCCACGCGTACACGTTGTAGGCCAGGACGAACGGCATGCACAGTCCCACGCCCAGCACCAGGAAGAGCTGGGAGGAGTGCGGGCTCGCCACCTGGTGGACGGTCGACGCGGGCGGGACGACCACCGGGGCGGTGAGCGCCACCAGGGCCGGCAGACCCGCGGCCGTCAGGGTGGCCACGGCGGCGAACGGCCGCCAGTCCGGGGCGCGGCCGAAGCCGGACCAGGCGACCGCACCGGCCCCGACGGCCACCGCGACCGCGAGCCAGAACGGCACGGCCCGCAGCGGCTCGCCCAGCTGGAGGCGCTGCGGGTCGGCACCCGGCAGCAGCAGGCCGAGCAGCACCGCCAGTGCCGCCGTGGCCGCGAGCAGCGCCCGCCCGGTGCGGCGGGTCCGTGACCGGGACCAGCCCTCGGTCTTGTCCTGCAACCAGGCGGCCCCGGCCAGCAGGTAGACGACGACCAGACCGAGCGCGCACAGCAGGCTGTAGGGGCTGAGCCAGTCGAAGGCCCCGCCCGTGAAGCGTCCGCCCTCCTGCCGGGGGCCGGTGAGCACGGCGCCGAGCACGAGACCCTGGCAGACGGCCGCCGCGAGCGACGCCCCGCCGAACAGCAGCGCCCAGCCGCGCCGGTAACGGCCGGCCGCGCTGTGCATCTCCAGGCCGAGCCCGCGCAGGATGACGGCGATCAGCATGCCGGCGAGCGGCAGGTAGACCGCGGGCAGTACGACGGAGTAGGCGCCCGGCAGACCGGCCCACAGGACGACCCCGGCCAGGATGATCCAGCTCTCGTTGGCGTCCCAGGCGGTCGCGACGATCTCGCCGTACTCGCGTCGGCGTTCGGGCCCGGCGGCCAGGCTGAGCATGCCCACCCCGAGGTCGTAGCCGTCGAGGACGACGTACATGCCGAGCGAGAAGAGGGCGAGGGCGTAGGCGGCGTACTCAAGCAACGAGGGCCTCCGGGACGTCGGGCGCGGCGGGTCCGGTGGGCAGTGGCTCGGGGCCGGCCTTGACCGTACGGACGATGTAGCGGACCCAGATGGCCAGCAGGGTGACGTAGAGCAGGACGAAACCGGCGAGGGTGGCGGCGACTTCGAAGGTGCCGAGGTGGGAGACCGCGTCGGCGGTGCGCAACTGGCCGTAGACGACCCAGGGCTGGCGGCCGGTCTCGGCGACGATCCAGCCGCCGGTGATGGCGACGATCCCGGCCGGGGTCATCCACACCATCCAGCGCAGGAATCGAGGTGAGTCGAACAGGCGGCGCCGCACGCGCAGGACCACGCCGGCGAAGGCCGTGGCGAACATGAGGAGCGCGGCGAAGTACATCGCGCGGAAGCCGTAGAACGTGGTCCACATGCTGGGGCGCTCGTCGGGCGGGGTCTGGAGCAGTCCGGGCGTGTTCGTCCTGCCGCTGAGGTCCTGGGCGATGACCGAGCCGAGGTAGGGGACCTCGACGTGCAGCCGGTTCTCACCGTGGTCGGTGTCGGGGACGACGAGGAGGTTGTAGCCGTTGTTGTCGCTCTTCCAGTTGCCCTCGAACGCCTCCAGCTTCGGCAGCTGGTGCCGGCCCATGAAGACCGCCGTGCCGTCTCCCACGTAGAGCTGGACCGGCATCAGCACCCCGAGCACGCCGAGGGCGATGGACAGGCAGCGGCGGGCCATGGGCTGCGCGGTGACCCGGTTCTTGACCAGGTACCAGGCGGAGATCCCGCCGACGAACCAGGCGGCGCTGATCAGCACGGCCAGCAGCATGTGCGGGAAGCGGTGGGCGAAGGCGGGGTTGAGCAGCACGCTCACCCAGTCCTCGGCGTGGAACTGGCCGTCCACCTTCCGGTAGCCGACCGGGTCCTGCATCCAGCTGTTGGCCGACAGGATCCAGGTGGTGGACAGCAGCGTGCCGAAGGCGACCATCCAGCAGGCCAGGGCCATGGCGCGGGGGCGGATCCGCCCCTCGCCGTAGAGCATGAGGCCGATGAAACCGGCCTCCAGGAAGAAGGCCGTGATCACTTCCATGCCGATGGTGACCCCGATGACCGGTCCGACCGCGTGGGCGTACGTCCCCCAGTTGAGGCCGAACTCGAAGGTCATCACCGTGCCCGCGACGACGCCCAGGCCGAAGCCGACGGCGAAGATCTTCCTCCAGAACCGGAAGATCTGCAGGTAGAGCGGGTTTCCCGTGCGGACGTACACCGTGTACACGACGGCGAGGAGCACGGACAGCCCGACGGTGAGCGCGGGGAAGGTCATATGGAAGATCGCGGTGATCGCGAACTGCCAGCGGGACAGTTCGACGACGGCGGGCGAAGCCATGGGTACTCCGGGGAGCGGTGCTGACGGGGAGGTGGGGCGGGCGGGGGCGCGCGGTCAGCGGGATCGCGGTCCCGCGCTGACGGACGCCCCCGCCCGTTCCGCCGTGGGCGGTCCCCCGCCGGGCTCAGGAGCGGACGAGCGGGGTGTCCACCAGGTGTTCGGCCAGGAACCAGGCCTGCAGTTCACCGGTGCGGATGATCTGCGACACCAGCAGGTCGTTGGTGCCGTCGTCACCCAGCTCGGCGGTGCGGGCCGCCGCGTCGTGGGCCTCGGTCAGGATGGTCTCGTGGGCCTCCAGCAGCCGCGAGAGCATCGCCGGGACCTCCTCCACACCGTCCGGCGGGCGCGGGATCGACGTGATCTCGGCGACGTGCCGGGGATCGCCCACCGCGACGCCGCCCAGGGTCTGGACGCGCTCGGCGAGGGTGTCGACCAGGTCCAGCTGCTCGCCGGCGTGCTTGTCCAGCAGCAGGTGCAGCTGGTAGAAGGTCGCGCCCCGCATGATCCAGTGGTGCTTCTTGTACAGGCCGTAGAGGATCTGGGTGTCGGCCAGCACCTTGTTCAGGCGCTGGCAGGAGTACATGCGCGCCTCGTAGGACAGGGCGATGGGGAACTGCTTGACGGTTCCGAACTCCTGGATGACCGCGCCCTTCTGGTGCAGCCAGGGCTGGCTGCTCGGGGGCTGGGTTCCGGTGGTCATGACGGGCCTCCTGCGGATGGCGTGCTTGCGTACGCGGTCGACGCTAGATGCCGGACCGGGAGGCGGTTTGCCCGGGAGCGCACGCGTTGGTGCTCGTCAGTGCACCGGACGTCACGCCGGGCGGGTCACTCGCTGCCGGCCGTGAGCTGTTCCACGACACGGTCCAGATCGAGGTGGCGGTGCTCGGTGCCCGGCGGCACCAGGACCTCGGTGCGGTGCAGGAAGGCCGTGACGGAGGCGCTCGCCAGCTCCAGGAGGGCCGAGCCGGCACGGGTCCTGAGCAGGACGCGGATCGAGTCCGGCCGGCCCTGGCGCCGCGGGTAGACCACCACGTCCCCGGCCCCGGTGGGCCGGCGCAGCCCCTGGGCGAGGAGCGACCGGGCGAAGACCCACTCGACGCACAGCGCGGAGGGGGCGCCCAGGGACAGGCACACGGCGTAGGGATCCGCCGCGGAGTACCGGAGTTCGGCCGGGACCGGTATCGGCAGTTCGTCGGCCACGGTGACGCGGACGCTGGTCTTGCATACGATCGGGTCCTCGTCCGTGGCCCCGGCAGGATCGTTTCTCATGCCGTCCCCCTGTCTGCGGCGGTTCGGTTCGGTGTGCCGGCCCGCGCTCTGACGGGCCGAGGTGCTGACGACGGTACGGCTGGTGCGGGGGTGCGGCTTGCCGACGCGTGCACGGGATGTTGTCCGAAGAAGAAGGGCTCGGGCCTGTACGCCTGGCGCTCGGGCCGGTCCGGCCGGATGATGGTTGAATGTAGAACAATTACTGGGTGGAGAGGTGATCCCGATGAGCAATGTCGAGACGGAGCCCGTCGAAGTGCGCTGCGGCACCGAGGAGGACGGCGGGCCGCCGGCCGGGACGCCACGGGTCGACGTACTGACCCCGCGCGACGTGCCCCTGGGCGGCCCGCGCGCGATGACCGTACGGCGCACACTGCCGCAGCGCGCCCGGACCCTGATCGGCGCCTGGTGCTTCGCCGACCACTACGGCCCCGACGACGTCGCCGAGACCGGCGGCATGGACGTCGCCCCGCACCCCCACACCGGACTGCAGACCGTGAGCTGGCTCTTCAGCGGGGAGATCGAGCACCGCGACAGCCTGGGCAGCCACGCCCTCGTACGGCCCGGCGAGCTGAACCTGATGACCGGCGGGTACGGCATCAGCCACTCCGAGGTCTCCACCCCGCGCACCACCGTCCTGCACGGCGTCCAGTTGTGGGTGGCACTGCCGGAGGAGCACCGCGCCACCGCGCGGGACTTCCGGCACCACGTCCCCGAGCCCGTACGGACCGGCGGCGCCGAGATCCGGGTCTTCCTCGGCTCCCTCGCCGGCGCCACCTCCCCGGTGCCGACCTTCACGCCCCTGCTCGGCGCCGAGATCGTCCTTGAACCGCACACGGCCGTCACCCTCGCCGTGGACCCCGGCTTCGAGCACGGTCTCCTGGTCGACCAGGGCGCCGTCCGCCTCGCCGACGTCCTTCTGAAGCCCGCCGAGCTGGGCTATGTCCACCCCGGCCCCGGCACGCTGACCCTGACCAACCAGTCGGACGACGTCGCGCGGACGGTCCTCCTGGGCGGAACACCCTTCGAGGAGGAGATCGTCATGTGGTGGAATTTCATCGGCCGGAGCCACGAGGATATTGTCAGGGCCCGCGAGGACTGGCAGAACTCTTCCGATCGCTTCGGCGCCGTCGAAGGATATCCGGGAGACCGTCTTCCCGCCCCCGTCCTGCCGAATGCCACCATCACTCCGCGCAGGAATCCGCCGCGTCACTGACGCCATCCGAAAGGCACCCCATGAGCCAGCCTTCCGCCACCCCCGTCGTCGAGCGCGTGGACGCCAGGAATCGCTACGAAATACTCGTCGACGGCAAGCGCGCCGGGCTGACCGCCTACCGCGACCGCGACGCGCAGCGCGTCTTCTACCACACCGAGATCGACGACGCCTTCGCCGGACAGGGCCTGGCCTCCCGGCTCGTCCAGGAGGCGCTCACCGACGTACGGGAATCCGGGAAGCGGATCGTGCCCGTCTGCCCGTACGTGGCCAAGTTCCTCAAGCGACACGAGGAGTTCGCCGACCTGGTCGACCCCGTGACGCCCGACGTCCTGCGGTGGCTGGAGACCGAACTGGGCTGACCCGCCCCACCTCGGCCGCCGGCCGTCCAGGGCCGGCGGCCGGCTGTCCACGCCGCGCACGTCTCTGGTCCCACAGCGCACACTGTCCGTGTCCCCCTCGCTCCGCAGCCGCCACCGCGGTTAGTGTCCAAGCAGTCGAATTCCACCGGCGTGGCGTTCCCCGGGAACGGCCACGCAGCGACGAGCCGGATATCCCGCGCCACGCTTGCCGCCGGACACGGCCGTCGCCCCGGTCAATTCCCGCACCCACACGAACGAGGTGTTGTTGTGGAGCGATGGACAAGGCGCGAGGACGAACGGCTGCTCACCGGGAAAGGCCGGTACGTCGCCGATATTCACGTGCCGGGATGTCTGGACGCCGCATTTGTGAGAAGCAAGGTCGCCCACGGCTCGCTGCGCAGCGTGGACTGTGCCGCGGCGCGTGATGTGCCCGGTGTCGTGGGCGCCTGGTCGGCCGCGGACCTGCCGGACCTGCCTCCGGTTCCGCACACCCTGCTCGCCCGGCTGTCCACGGAGGAAGCCGTCGCGGGCCGGGAGTGGCCGGCGCTCGTCAAGGACCGGGTGCGCTATCCCGGCGAGGCGCTGGCGGTCGTCCTCGGCGAGGACCGCTACCGGGCCGAGGACGGTGCCGCCGAAGTCACCGCCGTCATCGATCCGCTGCCCGCGGTGGTGACACCGTCCGCTGCCCTGGACGACTCCGTCCGCCTGTTCGACGGCCTCAGCAACACCGCCCTGCGGGGCGAGGCCGGCGCGCCCATCGACCCGGCCGTCTGGCAGGACGCCGCCGCCGTGGTCGAGGCCACCTACCGGCAGCAACTGCTCATGCCCAGCCCCATGGAGTGCCGCACGATCCTCGCCGTACCCGAGGGGGACCGGCTGACCGTCTGGTCGGGGCACCAGATGCCGCACCGGCTGCGGCGCGAACTCGCCGCGCTGCTCGGCTGGTCCGCCGACCGCGTCCGGGTCGTCGTCCCGGACACCGGAGGAGCCTTCGGCTCCAAGAGCGCCGCCTTCCCCGAGTTCGTGGTCGTCGCCTACCTGGCCGTCACGCTCGGCCGGCCGGTGCGCTGGATCGAGGACCGCCTGGAGTCGATGCTCGTCGCCACCCGCGGCCGGGGCCAGGACCAGACCGTCCGGCTCGCCGCCGACGCCGAAGGGCGCCTGCTGGCCTACGAGTTGAACATCAACGCGGACGTCGGCGCCTATCCCCACCTCGGCGTCGGCCTGCCCATGCAGACGGCATGGATGGCGTCCGGCGCGTACACCACCCCGCACGTCCACGCGACCCTGCGCTCGGTGCTCACCAACACCATGGTGACCTACCCCTACCGCGGCGCCGGACGCCCCGAGGCCGCCATCGCCATCGAGCGCACCATGGACCTGCTCGCCCGGCGCCTCGGCATCGACCCGATCGAGCTGCGCCGGCGCAACTTCATCCCGCCCGACGCCTTCCCGTACGACACACCCACCGGCCGCCGCTACGACAGCGGGAACTACGCCGCCGCCCTGGACCTCGCGCTGAAGACGGCCGGCTACGAGGAGTGGCGCGCCGAACAGGAGCGCCGCCGCGGCGACCCCGACGCGCTGCCGCTCGGTATCGGCGTCTCCTGCTACGTGGAGCGCTCGGGCGGCGAACCCGGGGGTCTGCACGAGTTCGGCAGCCTGGAGGCCCACGAGGACGGCACCGTCACCGCACGCTGCGGCGCCGCCCCCAGCGGCCAGGGGCACGAGACGGTCTTCCCCGCGCTCGTCGCCAAGACCCTCGGCATCCCCGAGGCACAGGTCCGCCTCATCGAGGGCGACACGGACGAACAGCCCGAAGGACTGGGCTCCTTCGCCAGCCGCTCGGCACAGGTCGCCGGCGCGATGCTCCAGCACGCGGCCGGCCTCCTGATGGAGGAGGCCCGCGACCGGGCGGCAAAGCTGTGGGGCCTGCCGGCCGGCAAGGTCGCGTGGGCCGACGGCACCGTCCACGCGACCTCCGGCGGCTCGGCCGTCCTGAGCCTGGCCGAACTGGTCAGGGCGACCGGACCGCTGCGCGTCGAGGACCGCTACGAGGCCGGCATGGCCTTCCCCTTCGGCGCACATGTCGCCGTGACCGAGGTGGACCCCGACCTCGGCACCGTGAACGTCCTGCGGCTCGTGGCCGTGGACGACTGTGGAGTGGTCCTCAACCCCACCGTGGTCCACGGACAGGCGTACGGATCCGCCGTACAGGGCATCGGCCAGGCCCTCTACGAAGGCATGACGTTCGACGCGGACGGCGTACCGCACCTGGCGAGCGGATTCCTGGACTACCTGCTGCCGACGTACACGGAGATCCCGCCCATCGAGATCAAGGACACCTGCACACCCAGCCCCAGCACCCCGCTGGGCGCCAAGGGAGCGGGGGAGTCAGGCTGCATCGGCACCCCGGCCGCCATCGTCAACGCCGTCGCCGACGCCCTGCGGACCGCCGATCCCGACCTGCTCCAGATGCCGCTCACGCCGGACAGCGTCTGGCGGGCGGCCCGCGCCCCGAAGCACGAGGAAGGTGTCCGGTGAAACCCGCGTCCTTCGACTACGCCGTCCCCCGCACGGTCGCCGAGGCCGTCGAGGCACTCGGCGACACCGGCCGCGCGGCCCAGGTGCTCGCCGGCGGACAGAGCCTGATCCTGGAGATGCACCTGCAACGCGTCCGGCCGCAGCTCGTCGTCGACATCAACCGCATCCCGGAACTCGACGGCATGCGCGTCGACGGCGACGAACTGCGCGTCGGCGCCCTCGTCCGCCACGCGGCCTTCGAGTCGGCCGACGCCGTCCCCGGCCCGCTCGGCACCCTGCTGTCCCGGGCCGTCGTCAACATCGCCCACCCGCCCATCCGTTCCCGGGGCACCATGGCCGGCAGCTTCGGCTGGGCCCACCCCGCCTCGGAATGGTGCGCCATCGGCGTCGCCCTCGACGCCACCGTCGAGGTCACCGGCCCCGACGGCGCCCGCTCCATCCCGGCGCGGGACTACTTCCTCGGCCCGTACCGCACCGCGCGCCGGCCGCAGGAGCTGATCACCGCCGTACGCCTGCCACTGCTCGGCGAGAACACCGGCGTCGGCTTCGTCGAACACCGCCGCACGCACTTCTGCTTCGCCCAGGTCGCGGTCGCGGCGGCCCTCACGGTGACCGACGGCGTGATCAGCGACGCACGCATCGGACTGGTCAACTCCGCCGACCGCCCCCTCCGGGCCCGCGCCGCCGAACAGGCGCTGATCGGCGCCGACTTCGCCCCGCTCCCCGCGGGTTCCCGGCTCCCCGACGGCCATCCGTTCGCCCGCGCCGGCCGGGCCGCCGCCCAGGAGGACGCCGCACCCCTCGCCGAGCCGTACGCCGACGTCGAGTACAAGCGGCAGGCCATCGCCGTGCTGGTCGGCAGAACACTCACCGAGGCGGCAACCGACCTGCGCTCGCGTCCCGTCCCACGACAGGGAGACCCCCGATGAACATCACGCTCACCGTGAACGGCACCGCACACGCCCTGGACGTCGAGCCCCGCCGCCTGCTCGCCGACGTCCTCCGCGACGACCTGGGGCTCACGGGCACCCACCTGGGCTGCGAGCACGGCATCTGCGGGGCGTGCAGCGTGCTCATGGACGGCGAGGCGATCCGCGCCTGTCTGGTGCTGGCCGTACAGTGCGACGGCAGCTCGATCCGCACGGTCGAGGGCCTCGCCGGGCCCGACGGCGAACCCCACCCGCTGCAACGGGCGTTCTCCGCCGAGCACGCCCTCCAGTGCGGATTCTGCACCCCCGGCTTCCTCATGGTCGCCGCCGGAGCGCTCGACGCCGACCCCGACCTCGCCGACAAGCCCGACGCCGTCGAAGCCGTCGTCGGCTCCAACATCTGCCGGTGCACCGGCTACGAACCCATCCGGCGCGCCATCGCCCGCGCCGCCCGGGAACAGCGGGAGACCACCGCCTGACACACGCCGGCCCCCGCACGGACCGCCCCCGCGAAGCGGCGGTCCCGGGGGCGACCGAGGAGACACACATGAACGGTGACATCCGCGCCGGAGTGATCGACGTGCACGCCCACTGGCTGCCCCGCGACCTGCTCCCCCTGCCACCCGGGAACCCGCTCGGCGGCATGAACGACCGCGACGGCGAACTCTTCCTGGGCGACATCCCACTGTCGTTCCCGACCACCGCCATGACCGACGTCGACACCATCGTCGCCGACACCCTGAAGGCCGGACTCGGCGCGCGCGTCATCTCCGCCCCGCCCTTCGCCTTCCCCGTGCACGCCCCCGCCGACGCGGACGACTACGTGGCCGCCTACAACGAACAACTCGCCGACGCCGTGTCCCGCACGGACGGCACCCTCGTCGGACTCGGACTGGTCCGGCTGGACGACGCCGACGCCGCCCGCAGGGAACTGACCCGGCTCGCCGCCGCCGACGGCATCGCGGGCATCGCGGTCCCGCCCGTGGTCGACGGCCGCTCCTACGACCGGGGCGTCCCCCGGCAGGTCCTCGGCATCGCGGCCGAACTGGGCCTGTCCGTCCTCGTCCACCCGATGCAACTGCCGCGCACCGAATGGGACCACCACTACCTGGTCAACCTCATCGGCAACCCCGTGGAGACCACGACCGCCGTGGCCGGGGTCCTGCTCGGCGGCGTCCTGGAAGAACTCCCCGGCCTGCGGATCTGCTTCGTCCACGGCGGCGGCTGCGCGCCCTCGCTGCTGGGCCGGTGGGGACACGGCTGGCGCACCCGCGACGACGTGCGCCGTGGCAGCAGCCGTCCCCCGGCGGAGTCCTTCGGCCTGCTCTACTTCGACACCATCACCCACGACCCCGAGGTCCTCGCGCTGCTGCGGGCCCACGCCTCGCCCGACCGGATCGTCTGCGGCAGCGACTACCCCTTCGACATGGCGCAGCCCGACCCGGTCGGATTTCCGCTGGCGCACGGCATCGACGCCGAGACCCTCGAAGCGAACGGCCGCAGGTTCCTCGGCCTGAGCACGCCGAACCACAGCTGACGGCAGATCGGAGAGATCCCATGCGAGACCTGGCGCCCCGCCTGCTGGAGTGGCAGGCCGCCGGAGCCCGCTGCGCCCTCGCGAGCGTCGTCGCCGTCCGGGGCAGCGCACCGCTGCGCACCGGAGCGGCGCTCTGCGTCCACGAGGACGGTACGGCCCTCGGCAGTGTGTCGGGAGGCTGCGTCGAAGGCGCCGTCTACGACCTGGCCCGTGAGGTGCTGGAGTCGGGCCGGGCGCGGTGCGTGTCCTTCGGGTACGCCGACGACGACGCGTTCGCGGTGGGGCTGATGTGCGGAGGCGAGATCGACGTCTTCGTCCAGGCCGTGGACGACGGGACGGCAAGGGTCCTCGGCGCCGCCGCACTGGCCGCGGCGGCGCGGCGCCCGGTCGTCGTGGCGCGCGTCCTGCCGGGACCCACCGGAGACGACGGCGGATCCGTCGCCGTGTGGAAGGACGGGCACCTGGGCAGCACCGGCAACCCCGCCCTGGACCTCGCCGTCCTCGCCGACGCCCGCCGCATGCTCGACCAGGACGGCACCGCCGTACGGACGTACGCCGCAGGCGTGCCGAGCGAGCCGCACGCCCCGCGCGTGCTGTTCGAGGCGTGGGCCCCGCCGCCCCGGCTGCTGGTCTTCGGCGCCAACGCCCACGCCGGCGCGGTGAGCCGGATCGGCACCCTCCTCGGCTACCACGTCACGGTCTGCGACGCCCGCGCCACCTTCACCACACCCGAGCGCTTCCCGGACGCCGACGAGGTCGTCGTCGACTGGCCCCACCGGTACCTGGCGGCCACGGAGACCGACCACCGGACCGTGGTGTGCGTGATGACACACGACCCGAAGTTCGACGTCCCCGTCCTCGCCGAAGCCCTCGGCCGCCCCCTGGCCTACGTCGGAGCGCTCGGTTCCCGCCGCGTCCAGGCACGCAGGCGGGAGGACCTCGCCGCGGCCGGCGTGTCGCCCGACGCCCTCGCGCGGCTGCACGCGCCCCTCGGCCTCGACCTGGGCGCGTCGACACCCGAGGAGACCGCCGTGTCCTTCGCCGCGGAACTCATCGCCGTCCGCAGCGGCCGCAGCGCCCGCCCGCTCGCCCTGCTGGACGGGCCCATCCACCCGACCGCGAACGGGGACCGTCCCGGCGCCGCCGACGCCCGGTGCGCTGCCGGAGCCGATCCCGTGCGCGGACGGACAACCGCGGGGCTCCGCGCTCACTAGCGTGGTCCGGGCGCGAGGCAGGCCCTCCGTGCCCCCGCCCGGAGGGTCGTGCCGCAAGGCCCGAACCCGAGGAGTGCCATGGCCAAGCAGACCATCGCCGAACAATACGTCGACCTCATGGCGCGCGCCGGCGTGCGCCGCATGTACGGCGTGGTCGGAGACAGCCTGAATCCCGTCGTCGACGCGGTCCGGCGGCACGCCGACGTCGAATGGATCCAGGTCCGCCACGAGGAGGTCGCGGCGTTCGCCGCCGGAGCGGAGGCCCAGCTCACCGGGCGGCTCGCGGCGTGCGCGGGATCCTGCGGACCCGGCAACCTCCACCTGATCAACGGCCTGTACGACGCCCACCGTTCGATGGCGCCCGTGCTGGCGCTGGCCGCCCACATACCCAGCGGCGAGATCGGCACCGGCTACTTCCAGGAGACCCACCCCGACCGGCTGTTCGCCGAGTGCAGCCACTACTCCGAGCTGATCTCCTCACCGCGTCAGATGCCCCGCGTGGTGCAGACGGCCATCCAGCACGCCGTCGGCCGGCGCGGGGTCTCGGTCGTGGCGCTGTCCGGCGACACCGCCGCCGAGGACTCCCCGGACGCGGCACCCGAACTCGCCATGCCCCTGGACCTGCCCGCCATCCGCCCCAGCGACCAGGAGATCGCCCGGCTCACCGAGCTGGTGGACGGCGCCGAACGCGTCATGGTGTTCTGCGGCCGGGGCGTCGCCGGCGCCCACGCCGAGGTGATGGAGTTCGCCGGGAAGGTCAAGGCCCCCGTCGGCCACGCCCTGCGCGGCAAGGAACACATCCAGTACGACAACCCGTACGACGTCGGCATGTCCGGTCTGCTCGGCTACGGCGCCGCCTACGAGGCCATGCACGAGTGCGACCTGCTCATCCTCCTCGGCACCGACTTCCCGTACACCGACTTCCTGCCCCGCCATGTGCGCACCGTACAGGTCGACGTGCAGCCCGAGCGGCTGGGCCGGCGCACCCAACTCGACCTCGCCGTCTGGGGAGACGTCCGCGAGACCCTGCGCTGCCTGACCCCCGCGGTGCGGGAGAAGCAGTCGCGCCGGTTCCTCGACCGGATGCTGGAGCGGCACGCGCACGCCCTCGAAGGCGCCGTCAGCGCCTACACCCGCGACGTCGACCGGCACACCCCGATCCACCCCGAGTACGTGGCCTCGGTGCTCGACGAAGAGGCCGCCGACGACGCCGTGTTCACCGTGGACACCGGCATGTGCTGTGTGTGGGCGGCGCGTTACCTCACGCCCAACGGCCGCCGTCGTATCCTCGGCTCCTTCGTGCACGGCTCCATGGCCAACGCGCTGCCCCAGGCCATCGGCGCCCAGTTCCTCGACCGCGGCCGGCAGGTCGTCTCGCTCTCCGGCGACGGCGGATTCTCCATGCTCATGGGCGACTTCCTCACGCTCGTCCAGTACGACCTGCCCGTCAAGGTGGTCGTCTTCAACAACTCCTCCCTCGGCATGGTCGACCTGGAGATGATGGTCGACGGCCTGCCCCCGCACGGCACGAGCTACCCGCACGCCGACTACGCCGCCATCGCCACGGCCGCCGGAGCGCGCGGCATCCGGGTGGAGCAGCCCGGCCAGGTCCGGGACGCGCTGCGCGAGGCGTTCGCCCACGACGGGCCCGCGCTGGTCGACGTCGTCACCGACCCCGCCGCGCTGGCCGTACCGCCGAAGATCACCACCGAGCAGCTCACCGGTTTCGCCCTGTCCGCCAGCCGGACCGTCCTGAGCGGAGGCGTCGGCCGCATGGTCCACCTGGCCCGGGCCAACCTCCGCAACATCCCCCGCCCCTGACCGGGCGCGCACCCTACTCGGCGAGCGCGGGGCCGGACCCGGCCGGTACGGCCGGCCCCGCCACGGTGTCGAAGGCATGGGTCACCTCGGGCACCGTCCCCGGCGCCAGCAGCTCACGAGCCTCCTCCTCGCGCCGGCGGTCGGTGGCCGTCAGCCGGACGTGGTGCTGGGCGCGGTGTTCCGCCCAGGAGCCGACGAGGTAGTTCTCGACGAAGCGTTCCGGGTCGTTGCCGTCCTGGTAGAGACCCCAGGAGAGGGCTCCCGTACGGCGCCGGGAGCGGGCGACCTGGCGCATGCGGTCCGTGAACGCGGCCCGGTTCCCGGCCGGGACGCGGTAGACGACGGAGACCAGGACCGGGCCGTCGGCCTCTCCCGGCTCGAACACCAGGGGAGGGGCCGGCCAGTGGTCGGACGGCGAGGGATTGATGCCCTCGGCGTCGTACAGCGGCCACCGGCGCACACTGGCCGCGCTGAGCAGCATCACCGCGCCGGCGACCAGCAGGCACGCGCTGAGCCCCACCCAGTCGGCCACCGCGCCCCACAGCGGTGCCGCGAGCGCCTGGCCGCCCTGGAAGACCAGCAGATACACGGCGAGGCCACGCGCCCTGACCCAGCCGGGCAGCCGCGTCTGCACGGCCGCGTTGAGCGTGGACAGCACCCCGATCCAGGCCAGCCCCGCCGGCAGCAGAGCGACCGTGACCAGCCAGGGTGTGCGGACCGTCGCCAGCACGGCGAGCACCCCGGCGAACACCAGGGCGCCTGCGGCGAGCGTGCCGTTGGCACCCAGCAGGGCACGGACGCGCGGCAGCGCGAACGCACCCGCCACGGCTCCCACGCCCACCGCCGCGAGCAGGAGCCCGTATCCGCCCGAGCCGAGGCCGAGGAAGCGGCTCGCGGTCAGCGGCAGCAGCGCCCACAGCGCGGCACCGCCGGGGATGAACAGGAGCGTGCGCAGCAGCACCCGGCGGACGCCGGGCGCGTTCCACACATAGCGGCGGCCGGCGTACAGGGCCGCCAGCAGGCCGTCGTTCCCGGGGACGGTGGCGGTAGCCGGCTCCGGGCGCCGCCACGCCACGAGGACGGCCGCGATGCCCAGGTAGGAGGCCGCGTTGAAGGCGAAGACCCAGCCCGCGCCCGCCGCCGCCACCACCGCCCCGCCGAGCGCCGGACCGACGGCACGGGCCAGGTTCATGTTCACCGCGCCCAGCGCCGCCGCCTGACCGAGCCGCCGGCGCTCCACCAGTTCCGGCTGGATCGCCTGCCAGGCCGGGCCCATCAGCGCGGTGCCGCACCCCAGCAGGAACGTGAGCAGGAGCAGCACCGCCGGCGTCAGCGCGTCCAGGAACGCCAGCACGGCGAGGGCACCGGACACGGCGAGCATCGCGCACTGCGCGGCCAGCAGCACCGAGCGCCGGTCGAAGCGGTCGGCGACCACCCCGGCGGGCAGGGCCAGCAGGAGCACGGGAAGGCCGGCGGCGGTCTGCACGAGCGTCACCAGCGCGGCACCGTGCCCGACCAGCAGCCACTGCGCGCCCACCGTCTGCATCCAGCTGCCGATGTTCGAGACCAGCTGGGCGATCCACAGGGCCCGGAAGACGCGCGCCGCGAGCGGCGCCCAGGGGGAGTCGGTCGCGGCGGGTGCGGAGGCTGGAGATGCGCTGCTCATGCCGGGACAGTAGGGGCCGCCGTCCCCCGGCTCTTGACCATGAGCGCATGGGGTGTGGCCCGGCAGCGCAGCCCCCGGTCACTGTCTTGTCACTTTTTTCGCACATCCACCGGCCTACGCTCCGGGCGAAGCGGAGCCGGGTCCGGATCCTCCGACGCCGTCGCCGCTCCACGCGACAACGGTTCGGAGGCAAGGGCGGTTCATGTCTGTCACAGGGACGTCCCTCATCGGCAGGCGCACGGCCGGCGCATCCACGGCCGGCCCGTCCACCGCCGGTACGTCACCGGGCAGCAGGGCGCGGCGGATGCCCATGGGCCTGGACATCGTCATCAGGGACGCGGTACCCGCATGCCTGCCCCGGGAGAGACCGCCGTACGCGGCGCCGGGCCCCGCCGCACGTCCCCGGCGGCTGATCGCCCGGGAGAGCGGCGAGTACCTCTTCGTGGGGCTGCGCGGCACCGGCGGCGCCTCACCCGCACGGAAGCCCGCCGCGGATGTGCTCCTGGGTCCCGGCGACATCTGCTTCTACGACGTGCACCAGCCCCCCGAGCTGGACTTCCCGCGGCAGGCACGCCTGAAGGTGTTCCTGCTCTCCCGTGCACTCCTCGGGCTCGCCCACTCCGACGTGCCCCGCCTCACGCACGCCCCGGTCACCCCGACGTCCCGGCTGGGCGCCCTGCTCTCGCCGTTCCTGTCCGACTTCGCCGACACCGCGGCGGTGTCCCGGTCCCCGGTCGGTGACATGCTCGCCTGGAACGCCGTGAGCCTGCTGTCCACCCTGGCCGGCGAGCAACTGGCCGACCAGGGTGGACAGGAGCCCGGCACCCGGGCGCCGCTGATGTCGGACATCCTGGACTTCATCGACCTGCGGCTGAGCGACGCCGACCTGTCTCCGGAGACGATCGCCCGTGCCCACCACATCTCCGTCCGCTACCTGCACAAGCTGTTCCGGGAGGAGGGCACGACGGTCGGCCGGCTGATCCAGCGCCGGCGGCTGGCCGAGTGCCGGCGTGCCCTCACCCTGCGTTCCGCGGAGAACACGACCATCGCGGCGGTCGCGCACCGCTGGGGCTTCGCGAGCCCCACCCACTTCAGCCGCGTGTTCCGCGCGGCCTACGGGATGTCGCCCAGCGAATGGCGGGAGTTCGCCGGGCGGGGCGACCGGGAGGCCGGGGGATGAACCCGGCCGGCCGGAGTGCTTCCGCCCGGACCAGGGGTTCCGCCCGGACCAGGGGTTCCGTTTGGGCCGGGCGTTCCGTCTGGACCCGGGGCGTTGCATCTGGACGGGGGCCTTGCGTCCGGACCAGGGCGTTCCGTTCTGACCAGGGCCTTCGGTCAGGACGGTGGTCGGGTCCAGGCGGCACCGTCGGTGGACAGGCGGTGGGTCACCGCGGAGGTGACCGCCAGGAGCAGCAGGCACAGGCCCAGGGTGAGCACGAGGTGGCCGTTCAGGACGAGTTCCGCGCCGGCGAAGGCGCCGAGCAGCATGGCCAGCACGGACAGGATCCGGCGGCCTGGCCTGGGTGCCGCGCCGCCCGCCGGCGGGGAGTCCGCGGCCAGACCGGTGAGGGTCAGCGTCAGTACGGTCGTGGTGAGGTCCGGCACGCCGAGGCGCCGGGCGACCGCGTTCTGCAGCCCCATGGCGAGCCCGAGGCACACGATCAGCGTGTACTCGACGCCGGTGGTGACCCGGCCGTCGGCGACCGCCGTGACGACGACGGCGACGGCGACCAGCACGGTCTGCGCGGCGGTGGCCGTCTTCAGCAGGTGCCCGCGATGCCCCGCGAACCGGGTCCCGAGCCGGCCGCCGCTCAGCGCGCCGGCGAGGAATGCCGCCAGCGCGACGACGGAGGCGAGCACGGACAGGGTCTGGGCGCCTGCCAGGGCGAAGCCGAGGAAGACCACGTTGCCCGTCATGTTGGCGACGAAGACGTGGCCCAGCGCCAGATAGCTCACCGCGTCGACCAGACCGGTGACCACGGTCAGGGTCAGCATCAGGGGAGGCAGCGGGCCGTGCCGGTCGCCCTTGGGCGGGACCAGCGTGTGGGCCGCGTCAGTCAGCAGGCTGCGCATAGGTCTTTCCTTCCGGTGCCAGGGGCGAGCGGTGCAGCACCAGGCGGGTCAGCAGCCCGCTCGCCGGGCCGGTCACGATCGCGGCGACCGCGACCCACACGGGCCACGGCGTGACGCCGAGCGCGTGGTCGAGGGACCACGCGCCGGGCCCGGTGAGGGCCAGCGCCGCGGAGACGACCACGAGGACCAGGGGGTACTCGTAGCCGTCGTTCTGCACCCACAGGCCCTTGGGCCACTTGACGGTGCCCGCGACCGTCATCACGCCCATGGCGGCCATCGCCGCCAGGGGTGTGAGCAGACCGGCGGTCAGGAACAGGCCGGCCCCGATCTGGCTGGCGCCGGCGACGACCGCGGTCAGCCGGCCGCCGCGGAACCCGTCGTGCCGGAACTCCTCGGTTCCGCCTGCCAAGCCGTGGCCCCCGAGCCGGAAGCTCACCTTCTGTACTCCGTGGCCGGTGATGAGGAGTCCCGCCACCACCCGGAGGACCAGCAGTCCCGCGTCCATCTCTTCCTGCCTGTTCCTGACTCAGTCCTTGATCGCTGTGCTGGGGGAGAGGATCAGCCGGCCGCGTGGCCGCCGATGAAGGTCTGGGCGTACACCAGGCCGAGGCCGTAGGCGCCGCCGTGCTCCTTCACGACCTCCGTCACCGGCACGTACGTCTCGCCGCGGGCCCAGTCACGCTGGAGCTCCAGCAGCACCTGGACCCAGGTGACCGGCACGGCGCCGCCCTGGATCATGCGCTGGACGGCGTGCTCGTGGGCCTGCGGGCTGACACCGCCGGACGCGTCGGTGACGACGTAGACCTCGTAGCCCTGGGCTATGGCGGAGAGCACCGGCAGGACGACGCAGACCTCGGTCCACAGACCGGCGATGACGAGCTTCTTGCGGCCGGTCGCCTTGACGGCCTCGACGAACGCGGTGTCCTCCCAGGCGTTCATCGTGGTGCGGTCGATGATCTTCTGGTCCGGGAACACGTCCGCGAGCTGCGGCAGGATCGGACCGGAGAAGGACTCGGCGGCCACGGTGCTCAGCACGACCGGCACGTCGAACACCTTGGCGGCCTTGGCCAGACCCAGGGTGGAGTTGATGATCGCGGTCCGGTCGCCGCTGCCGGTGCCGAAGAACATCTGCGGCTGGTGGTCCACGAACAGGACCGCGCAGTTGTCCGGGGTCAGCAGGTCGGGGCTGGGGGACGCGGTGACCTGGGCGATGTCGACCATGAGAGTGCCTTTCCATTCCATGAGCAGCGGCGCGGACGGGCGTCCGCGTCGGGGAAAACCGTCCTGAGGACGGGGTCTGTGGGTGCGAACGAAGGGGGGTTCGCTCAGAGGACGAAGCAGGGATCGAACGGCATGTCGGCGGCGCCGGGGGCCAGGCCCCGCCGTGCGCGCCACGCCCGGTGCTCTTCCGACTCCGCGACGGCCTCGCCGAGGGCCTCCGCCTGGCGCACGCCGGCCGGCCGGGACGCCTGGTAGCCGCCGAAGTGCGCCACCGGGCTCCACGCGGGGGTGACGGGCGGCAGCTCCTCGTCGAGGCCCTCGTACTCCCGGGCGGCGTAGACGATCCGGCCGCCGGTGACCGTGAGCAGCGACTCGATGTGCGCGATCTCCGGCTCCGGCACGGTGAAGTAGTCGTCGGACAGCACCGCGAGGTCCGCGTAACACCCCGGCCGCAGCACGCCCTTGACCTGCTCCTCGCCGGTCAGCTCGGCGCCGGCGACGGTGAACATCCGCAGTGCGGTCTCCCGGTCGACTCGGTTGCCGGGGGAGCGGAGCACCAGGTCGCCGATGTCGCGTCCGCTCACCAGCCAGTGCAGGGCGACCCAGGGGTTGTAGGTGGAGACCCGGGTGGCGTCCGTGCCGGCGGCCACGGTCAGTCCGCGGTCCAGCATGGCCCGGATGGGCGGGGCGTCCGCGGCGGCTCCGGGGCCGTAGCGGCGCAGGAACGCCTCGCCCTGGAAGTACAGCCGGTTCTGGACGGACATGGCACCGCCGAGCGCGGCGACACGGTCCAGGCTCTCCGCGGACACGGTCTCCGCGTGGTCGAACAACCACCGGTTCCCCGCCGGGAAGAGCCCCTCGGCGGCCAGCTTCTCGAAGACCGCGAGGTCCCGGCGGATGGTCTCGTCGTAGGTGGCGTGCAGCCTAAATCCCCAGCCGTTCTCCATGAGGAGACGTACGGCCTTCTCGAACTCACCCTCGTACTCGCCGAGTTCAGGACGAGGCTGGCTGAAGTTCTCGAAGTCCGCAGCCGCCCAGGTGAGGTTCTCGCCCGCGCCGTTGAGACGCAGCCACGCGTCCCCGTCCTCCGGGCGGGCCATCTCGATCCAGCGGGTGAGGTCGGCTATCTCCTGGCCCGCGGTCTGCGGGAAGAGGTGATAGGCGATGCGCAGCGACAGCTGGCCGGCCTTCGCCAGCTCGATGACGGTGCTGTAGTTCTCCGGGAAGTTCTGGAAACCGCCGGCGGCGTCGATCGCCGAGGTCAGACCGAAGCGGTTGAGCTCGCGCAGGAAGTGACGGGTCGACACCTTCTTGTCCTCGCCCTCCAGAACCGGCGCCTTGGCCAGTGTCGAGTAGAGGATGAGGGCGCTCGGCGCCGCCAGCAGCATGCCCGTCGGCTCCCCGTCCCGGCCGCGGACGATCTGTCCGCCCTTTGGGTCGGGCGTGTCCTTGTCGAATCCGGCGGCCCGCAGCGCCGCCCGGTTGAGGACGGCCGACTGGTACAGGTGCAGCACGAACACCGGGGTGTCGGGGGCGGCGGCGTTCAGCTCGGCCACGGTCGGCAGCCGACGTTCGGCGAACTGGTCGGCCGACCAGCCACCGACCACGCGCACCCACTGGCCCTTCGGCGTCCGCGCGGCCTGTTCCCGCAGCATCGCCAGCGCCTGACGGAGCGTGCGGACCCCGTCCCAGCGAAGCTCCAGGACGTAGTTGAGACCGCCCCGGATCACGTGCAGATGGGCGTCGTTGAGTCCCGGGATCATCCGCCGGCCGAGCGCGTCCACCACCTTCGTGGCGGGCCCGATGTGCGGGGCGACGTCCTTGTCGTCGCCGACGACGGTGATGACACCGCCTCGCACGGCGAGCGCCTCGGCATGCGGGCGGCGCGGGTCACCCGTATGGATACTGGCGTTGCGGACGACCAGCTCCGCGGCATCGTCGATGGCCTGGGGAACCAGCCCGCCGACCGGCATGGCAGACACGTGTGCGGGACCTCCTCCGTGGTGGGCGTCCTGGATGTCCGCTGCCCTCGCGCTCGGCGGTCGCCGAGAGCGGCGAGCGGAGCGACGAGAAAGCGATCAGAGACGCGGGCGAGAAAAGCGGTGGTGGCGCGAGAGTCCGCCGTCGTGCCGATGGGCGGACCGCGACCGCTGTGCCCTCACGCTAGGCCCGGGGAACACCGCCGTGTGTCCCGTCCGTGCACAGGCCTGTTCCCCATAGCGCACTCGGCGTGCGGCGGGCGGTGTTCGTGCGCTTTGAGGACGTCAGGCGTGCACGGACGGGCAACCGCCGTGCGGACAGCGGTCTACGGTTGCGCTCAGCGGCGCCGGAGTGCCCAGCACGACGATCCGGGTCGTATGCCGGAACGACCGGCGCCCCTTACGCATGTCCAGGAGATTCGCATGTCTGATGCCCAGGCGCCGGTGACCCCGGTGCTGGAGCCCGCCGCGGCCGAGTTCGCTGCGGCGACCGCCAACCCGCCGTACCTGTTCGACCTGCCCCCCGCCGAGGGCCG
>NZ_JBFATL010000056.1:0-49152 GCF_040678315.1 Streptomyces sp. NPDC052721
CCCGGTGAACGTCTCCACCCACACCGGCTCAGCCCTCAACACCCCACCCATACAGGCAAAATGCCCGCCACCAAGCCTTCTGCAACACCCTTTAGCCCGTGGCCGTCCCCCGAGTGCGCGGGGGTTGCGCGCGCCATGCGGCGGAGCCGCGCGGTGACACAGCCCCGCGCCCCTTCGGGGCGCTCACATGCCTGACGGATCCTGTGGTCCCCGACCTGACAGCACCTCTCCGTACGCCTGCATCAGGTCGGGCAGCCGCAGGGTCGCCAGGTCGTCCCGGGACAGGGAGCCCGGGTACGCCGACAGCCGAAGATCCCGGTACGCGCAGCTCTTCTCGTACAGCGTCCGCAGGAACCGGCCGTTCCCCAACTCGTCGATCCACCCTTGATCGACCACGTGCCCGGCGATGGACCGCAGCTCGTCCAGCGCCTCCTCGTCCCACAGGTCCCCGTTCTCCGCCGCGAGCACCTTGCCGATCTCGGTCAGCTCCAGCGGCCGGTAGGAGGGGAAGTCCACCCGGGTGGTGAAGCGGGAGGACAGCCCGGGGTTGGCGGCGAGCAGGCGGTCCATGCCCTCCGGGTAGCCGGCCAGGATCACCACCAGGTGGTCCCGGTTGTCCTCGGCCCGCTTCAGCAGCACCTGCAAGGCCTCGTCGCCGTACGCGTCCCCCTTGCCGTACCCGGAGTTTGACAGCGAGTAGGCCTCGTCCACGAACAGCACCCCGCCGATCGCGGAGTCGATCAGCTCGTTGGCCTTCACGGCCGTCTGCCCCAGATACTCGCCGACCAGGTCGGCCCGCTGGGCCTCCACGAGGTGGTCCCCGCCCAGCAGCCCCAGCGCGTAGAACACGCGGCCGAGGATCCGCGCGACCGTGGTCTTGCCCGTGCCGGACGGGCCGGAGAAGACGAAGTGCCGTTTGGGCGGCTGGACCGGCAGCCCCTGCCCGGCCCGCAGCCGCGCCATGTTCAACTGCGCCGACAGCGCCTTGACCTGGCGCTTGACCGGTTCGAGCCCCACCATGCGCTCCAGTTCGGCGAGCGCCTCCTCCAGTAACGCGGGGTCGGTGGGCCCGGCCGGGATCGACGCGGCGGACACCCCGGACACCCCCGTCCTGGTCCGCACCGAGGGATCGGCCACCGACGGCAGCGGCCCGGTCGGCAGATCGGGCTCCGGCAGCCGCAGATCCCGGCTCTCCGTGCCGAACAGCGGATCGAACCCGTCCGGCCCGTCCACCGCGTCCTGCCCCGCGCCGGTCAGCGTGATCGCGGCGTAGTCGGCCGTCTCGTCGTACCCGTCGCCCTCGGAGATCGCGGCGAGCCGGGCGGAGGTGTCCATGAAGGCCGGGTCGACCCGGTGCACCGCGCGGTACAGGGGGAGCGCGGCGGCCGAGCGGCCCGTTCCCTCGTGCGCCCTCGCCAGCCAGTAGCGCAGTTCCTTGCGCTGCGGCTGCTCGCTGCGGCACCGCATCAGCGCCGCCGCCAGCAGTGGCTCGGCCTGGCCGTACATCTCCAGCCGGACCCGGGCCATGCCGCCGAACAGGCCGGCCTCGATGCCGAGCAGGGGGTCGGCCAGCAGCGGATCGGTGTGCCGGACCAGCTGTTCCCAGTCCTTGACCAGATAGGCGCGGCAGGCGTGCAGGAAGCGGACCTGCGGGTCGGCGTCGACCGGGGGCAGTCCGGCGAGGGCGCGGTCCAGCTCGGGCACATGCCGGCCGTCCAGCCAGTGGGAGGCGTGCGCCAGCAGCAGGTCGCGCGGGCTCTCCAGCACCGGCTGCACCCACCAGCCCAGCCAGTACCAGGAGTTGAGGCTACGGCGGTGCCGGGCGCGCTGTTCGCCGAAGCGGTCGCGGTGCCGGAACATCCGCAGCAGCGCGGTGGTCGTGTCGACCCGGAGCGCGTGCAGCCCGAGCCAGGCGTCCGCCATGCCCGGGTCCATCCGCACCGCGGTGCGGAACTCCTCCTCCGCCTGCGGGTAGGCGCCCATCGTGTAGGCGTCCACACCCCGCAGCCAGGCGAGGTCGGCCGGCGCCTCGGGGCCCTGCGTGCCGAAGTCCATCACGTCCCCCCACAGACCGTGTCCCCGTGCTTCACCACCGGGCAGTCGCCCGACGGCCGCCGCGGTCGAACCGCTGTGCCGCGGACCGGAGTTGCAGGTGCGCGAGGCAGCCGCTCGAAGGTCGCACCGAGGGCATCGTACCCGTGGTACCTGCGCGTGCCGAAGGGTGCCGCACGGGGCGTTCGACGAGGTGGGCGCAGACGGGGCGCACGGCGTTTCGTGACAGAGGGTGAGAGTGCGGGTGCGCGGGGCGCCTGGAAAACGGTCTTCGCGGGCAGAACGAAGCCCCCGGTCACGGGGGAACAACCGGGGGCTTCGCGTGGGTGAGCGACTCCGAAAGCCGCACATTGAGAACGTAAGACCTGTACGGCCCCCCGGTCAAGCGGAGTTGAGGCGCCGGAAGAAGTTGTCCCGCGAGGCTCTTCACGACTTCACCACATCCGGGACGGTCCATCACTCAGCGTGATGGACGGCCCGGCTCAGTGCGTCGTCGCCGGTCCCGGCAGTACCTCGTATCCCTCATGCCGCTGGAGCACCAGCAGATCGGCATGGGGGCGCGAGGGATCAGCGGCGAAGTGCGCGCGCTCCGCCGCGACCCAGCCGTCCCAGAACTCCCGTTGCTCCGCGCCGTCCCGTCGCCGCCCGCGCGCCCAGGACTCCTCCCGGGGCAGCTCCATCCACAGCAGCCGGGCCAGATGCGGCCGCAGGGCGCGGCGGCCGGCGCCGACACCCTCGATCAGGACGACGGGAGCGGCCGGCAGGGGGCGCGGGGCGTCGAAGGCGCGGGCCCGCCAGTCGTAAGGGGTGTAGTGGGCGCTCTCGCCACGCGCCAGGGGTTCGATCACCTGGGTCATGAGCCGGTCGGTCCACGAGAAGAGCCGTTCATGGCTGGCGATGTCGTCGAGGTGGAGCACCGGAGCCCCGCCCAGCGCGTGCGCCAGCCGCCCGGCGAAGGTGGACTTCCCCGAGCCGGCGTGCCCGTCCACGGCGATGAGCCGGACCGGCCCCAGGGAGGGCGGGAGCCCGTGCAGCCGGGCGGCGAGGTCGTGAATGGTGATTCCCGGGGTGTCGTGCTGTGCGTGCGGCATGAGGTGTTGTGGGTTTTCGGTGAACCAGTCTAGTGGTGGTCACGCGCCAGCAGTTGTCACGCCTTGAACCATCGGCTGGCGGCCAGTCAATGGCACCGATAAACAGTCCGAATCCCCTGACCGATATGTCGAATTCGGCGTTCCGGGTGTGCCCCACGCTGAGTAAGGTGCCTCCTGCGCAAGGTGATGCGTCGAACGGGGACCGGCAGGGGGACCATGGCCGCGGAATTATTCGAAGGGCACTATGTATGGCATCCGGCGGCCGACGACCGGGTCCTGGCGAGCGTATGCGTCGATGTGCGCGCCGGACGCTATCGATACGCCCACGAGGCGCTCGCCGACACGCGAGGCGACTTCGCCCTGCGCGCCCACCGCTCGCTCGTCCTCGCCTCCGAGGCGGCCGGCACCGACCTGGTGGAACGCTGGCTGGCCGAGGAGCCGACGCCGGAGGCCGCGCTCATGTGGGCACGGGTCGCGGTGCAGCGCGCCCTGCGGGCCGCCGACGCACGTGACGAGCGCGCCGAGGCGCTGGAGCGGATCGCGCTGACCGCCTGCGACCGGGCCGCCGAGGCGGCTCCCGCCGACCCCACCCCCTGGGTCGCCCGGCTCGCCATGGCCCGGCTGCACCGGCTGCGCGACCCGGCCCCGCAAGGCCTGCTCACCGCCCCGCCCGGCCCCTGGCGGCTGTTCGCGCACATCCTGTCCCTCGACCCCTGGCACCGCGAGGCCCACCACCGCTTCCTGTCCTGCTTCTTCACGCGGTACGGCGGCTCGGTCACCGCGGCCTGGGACGTGGCCGCCTTCCTCAGCCAGCGGGCGCCCGCCGACTCCGCCCTCCGGCTGCTGCCCCTGGTGGCCCTGGTCGAGAGCTACAACCCCACCCAGCTCCTCGCCGACCGGGTCTGGGAGCAGCCCCAGTGGCGCTCCACCGCGCTGGCGATCTACCAGCACTGGCTGCCCACCGTGGCCGGCTACCGCTTCACCCCCGTGCTCGACCTGGCCTACCTCGCGCACGCTCTGATCATGGCCCAGCGCGCGTTCGAGGCCCGGGCGGTCTTCACGGCGATGGGCCCGTACGCCTCGCGCATGCCGTGGAGCGCCTTCGGCGACCCCGCCGAGCAGCTCTCCCGGGCGCGGCGCGCCTGTGGCCTGCCCGTCCCGGGGCCCGCCTGACCCGCTCGTCCCCCACCCCCATCCAGAGAAAGGCCGATCTGTGTCGGAACGGATGTCGACTCCCCGGGCCCGCGCCCGCGCGGCGGACTCCGTCGTGCTCGACGACGACGCCACCCTGCACGCGATGGGTTATCCGCGGAAACTCACCCGGCGCTTCCAGGCGTTCGACAATTTCGCGATCTCGTTCACCATCATCAATATCCTCTCGGGTATTTTCTCGTCCTTCGGGTTCGGCATGAACGCGGGCGGCCCCCGTATTCTCGTGTTCGGCTGGATCGGCGTCTCGCTGATGGTGCTGCTCATCGGCGCGGCCATGGCGGAAGTCGCCTCCGCCTATCCGACGAGCGGTGCCCTGTATTTCTCCGCCGGTAAACTCGCCAAGCGGCACAAAGGCGCCTGGTCGTGGTTCACGGGCTGGCTGAACTTCGTCGGCCAGATCGGCGGCACCGCCGCCACCGGCTATGCCGCCGCCACCTTCATCCAGGTGTTCGTGCAGCTGCAGTGGCCCTCCTACCAGCCGACCGCACACCAGACGGTCCTGATCACGGCCCTGATCATCGTGCTCCAAGGGCTCGCCAACACCTACACCGTCCAGCTCGTCGCCGTACTGAACCGCATTTCGGTGTGGTGGCTGCTGATCGGACTCGTCGTGATCGTCGGCGCACTCATCGTGATGCCCGGTCATCACCAGTCCGCGTCCTTCGTCACCCATTTCGAGAACAACACCGGCTTCACGAGCGGGCTTTACGGCGGCATGCTCGGCCTGCTGGTCACGAGCTGGACCTTCACCGGGTTCGACGGCAGCTTCCACATGTCCGAGGAAACGGTCCGCGCGACGGTCAGCGCACCGAAGGGCATCACCCGCGCCATCGGCTATTCGGCGATCACCGGTCTCGTCCTGATGCTGGCACTGGTCTACAGCATCGGCGACTACGCCAAGGTGGCCGGCGCCGCCGCGCCGCCCGTCCAGATCCTCATCGACGGCCTCGGCCTGCGCACCGCCAAGGCGATGCTCCTCATCGTCATCGGCGCGATGCTCTTCTGCGGTCTGGCCAACCTCACCAGCAACACCCGCCAGATCTTCGCCTTCTCCCGGGACGGCGCCATGCCCGGCTCCCGCTGGTGGCACTCGGTCTCGCCGCGCACCCGTACGCCGGTGAAGGCGGTCTGGCTCGCGGTCGCCTGCTCGCTGGCCCTGGTGGTGCCGGGCTGGTGGTCGCACACGGCGTTCACCGCCATCGTCAGCGTCAACGTGGTCGGCCTCTTCCTGGCCTACGCCGTACCGATCTTCCTGCGGCTGCGGCTCGGGGACGCGTTCCAGCCCGGCCCCTGGCACCTGGGCCGCTGGGGCAGGCCGATCGGCTGGCTCGCGGTGACCTGGATCCTGCTCAGCAGCGTCCTGTTCATGCTGCCGCAGGCCTCCCCGATCACCGTCGACTCCTTCAACTACGCGCCGATCGCGCTCGCCGTCGTCCTGCTGGTGGCGACGGTGTGGTGGTTCGCCACGGCCCGCCGTCGCTTCCAGGGGCCGGTCAGCTACGGCCGCCCGGACGAGGTCGCCGCGATGGATCTCGTCTGAGCATGCCGGGGTGCCGCTCCACCGCGTGGGGGCCGGCCGCGCCCACGCGGTGGAGCCGCACGGCGGCACTGCCCGCGCCCCTTCGCGCGCCCCCGCCAGTGGCCCAGACCAATATTGGTGCCGCGGCATGCGCCGAAGTGCTGGCAGCGGGATCCGGCCTGCTTCATAGTTACCGCACCGGATCAGCCCGTCTCGGACACCCTGGGGGTCGTCGCGCCCATGAGCAGAGCCCAACAGCCGTCCCGCAGAACCGTTCTGGCCGTGGCCGTCGCCGCGGCGGTGACCGGCACAGCGGCCCCCGCTGCCGCCGCCGCACCGCGACCCGCCGGCAGCGACGACCCCGGCCAGGCGCAGCCCCGCCCGATCGACTACCACTGCTGGACCACGTTCCGCGACTGGCGCTGCGGCACCGCCCAGGGCGCCCGGGCCGTCTCCGGGAGCCGCCCCGGCGTCGTGATCGGCGCCCCGGCCGGCCGCACCGACTACACCGACCCGCACACCGGCACCACGGCCACCTGGGAGTACGCCACCTGGACCTCCCCGGTGCACCGGCTCACCGTGCCCGCGACGGAGGTCATCGCCTCCTGGAACGCGCACACCCCCGCCGGTACCTGGCTCCAGGTCGAGCTGCACGGCACGTACTCCGACGGCACCGAGACACCCTGGTACGTGATGGGCCGCTGGGCGGCAGGCGACCAGGACATCAAGCGGACCTCGGTGGACGACCAGACGGACGGCAAGAGCACGATCTGGACGGACACCTTCGCCATCGACGACGCGAGCACCGGCCTGCGCCTGACGTCGTACCGGCTGCGCCTCACCCTCTACCGCAGGCCCGGCACGCACCTGACCCCGACGGTCTGGCGGCTCGGCGCGATGGGCTCCGACATCCCCGACCGCTTCACGGTGCCGGCCTCCACCCCCGGCCTCGCCCAGGAACTGGCCGTCCCGCGCTACTCGCAGGAGATCCACAAGGGCCAGTACCCCGAGTACGACAACGGCGGCGAGGCCTGGTGCAGCCCCACCTCCTCGCAGATGATCATCGAGTACTGGGGCGGCCGGCTCACGCCCGAGCAGCTGTCGTGGGTCGACCCGTCCTACGCGGACCCGCAGGTCTGCCACGCGGCCCGGTTCACCTACGACCACCAGTACCAGGGCTGCGGCAACTGGCCCTTCAACGCCGCCTACGCGGCCACCTTCGACGGCCTGCAGGGCGTGGTCACCCGGCTCGCCTCCCTCACCGACCTGGAGACGCTGATCGCGGCCGGCATCCCGGCCATAACGTCCCAGTCGTTCCTCAAGCAGGAGCTGACGGGGGCCGGTTACGGCACCTCCGGCCATCTGATGACCGTCATCGGCTTCACCGCGGACGGGGACGTGATCGCCAACGACCCCGCCTCACCGAGCGACGAGGCGGTGCGGCGCGTCTACAAGCGGCGCGAGTGGGAGAACATCTGGCTGAGGACCAAGCGGTACAACGCCTCCGGCAAGGTCGTCTCCGGCACCGGAGGGGTCTGCTACCTCTACTTCCCGGCCCACCCGACCCCGCACCAGCGCAAGGCGCTCGCCGCGGTGGGCGTGTACTGAGGCCTGGTCGGCGCGGCGTGTGACCAAGCTCATCGCCGCGAACGCCGTCGCGGGTGGCATGGTGGACGGATGGGTGGGGGGATTCCGCCGTATACGTCCTACCTCTGCGAGTAACACCATGACCGCACACCCGGCCACCGCCACCCGCGCCGTCACCGGCGGCCCGCAGGAAGACGGCCCCAAGATCGTCGAGCATGTCATGGGCTGGGTCCTCGTCGCGGTGTTCGCGATGCTCGTGACCCAGCTCGGCCTGCTCTGAACCGGTGCGCACCCGCCTCGGAACCGGCGCGCACCCGCCTCTGAACCGACCACTCACGCGTGCGGCTTGTTCTGACATACTGCGCCTGTCCCGTCGTACCTAGCTCAGGGCCGGTCTTGAACATGCCGCAGCAGCGTGCCGTCACCCAGGCGCGCGGCACCGAGCGCTCCGCGACGCGTCGCGCGGAACTCATCGCCATCGGGCGGAAGTTGTTCGCCGACACGTCCTACGACGCGTTGTCCATGGACGACATCGCCCGCCAGGCGCAGGTGGCCAAGGGCCTGATCTACTACTACTTCCGGTCCAAGCGCGGCTACTACCTGGCGATCATCCAGGACTCCGTCGCCGATCTGGTCACCTCCGCCGCCGGCGGGGTCCAGCTGCCCGCCGTGGACCGCGTGCACCGCACGATCGACGGCTATCTGCGCTACGCCGAACAGCACCAGGCCGCCTACCGCACCATCGTCAGCGGCGGCGTCGGCTTCGACACCGAGGTGCACGCGATCCGGGACGGCGTGCGCGAGGCGATCGTCACCACGATCGCCGAGGGAGCCTACGGCCGTGGTGACATCTCCCCGGTGGCCCGGATGGGGCTGCTCTCCTGGGTGTGCAGCGTGGAGGGCGCCACCCTGGACTGGATCGGCCACCCCCGGCTGTCCCGCGCCACCCTGTGCGAGCTGCTGGTGAAGACGCTCGGCGGGGCCCTGCGCGCCATCGAGGAGCTGGACCCCGCCCACCCGGCCCCGCCGCCCGCCCGCCGGGACGGCTGATCCGGGACGAACCGTCAGTTGATCGCCTTGATCAGCTCACCGTTCGCGGTGTCGCCGCTCAGCTCCCAGAAGAAGGTGCCGCCGAGGCCCTGCTGGTTCTTGTACGTCATCTTCGTGGCGATGGTGGCCGGGGTGTCGTAACTCCACCAGTCGCTGCCGCACTTGGCGTAGGCGGTGCCGCCCACCGTGCCGGTCGCCGGGCACTTGGTCTTGAGCACCTTGTAGTCGTCGATGCCCTGCTCGTACGTCCCGGCCGCCGGACCCGTCGCCGTACCCCCGGGGGCCGCCTGGGTGACGCCGGTCCAGCCGCGCCCGTAGAAGCCGATGCCGAGGAGCAGCTTCGAGGCCGGGATGCCGAGGCCCTTGAGCTTCGCGATCGTCGCCGACGTGTGGTAGTTCGCCTTGGGGATGCCCGAGTAGGAGTTCAGCGGGGAGTGCGGGGCGGTCGGGCCGGTCGCGTCCCAGGCGCCGAAGTAGTCGTACGTCATCGGGTTGTACCAGTCGACGTACTGGGCGGCGCCGGCGTAGTTCGCGGCGTCGATCTTGCCGCCGCTGGTGGCGTCCGCGGTGATCGCCGCCGTCACCAGGTTCCCGGAGCCGAACTTCGAGCGCAGGGCGGCCATCAGGTTCTTGAACGCCTCGCGTCCGCTGGTGTCACAGGTGTTGCCGCAGGCGTTCGGGTACTCCCAGTCGATGTCGATGCCGTCGAAGACGCCCGCCCACTTGGAGTTCTTCACCAGGTCGTAGCAGGACTGGGCGAAGGCGGCCGGGTTCTTCGCGGCCTCGCCGAAGCCGCCGGACCAGGTCCAGCCGCCGAAGGACCACAGGATCTTCAGGCCGGGGTGCTTCTTCTTCAGCTTCAGCAGCTGGTTGAAGTTGCCGCGCAGCGGCTGGTCCCAGGTGTCGGCGACGCCGTCGACGGACTCGGCGGCGGTGTAGGCCCGGTCGGTGGCCGCGTAGGAGTCGCCCATGGCGCACTTGCCGCCGGTGACGTTGCCGAAGGCGTAGTTGATGTGGGTCAGCTTGGCGGCGGAGCCGGAGGTCTCGATGTTCTTGACGTAGTACTTGCGGTCGTAGGTGCCCCATTCGGTGAAGTAGCCGACGACCTTGGAGCCGGCCGCCAGCTGCGGGGTGCTCGGTGCCGCCGCGGTCGCCGTGCCCGTTCCGGCCAGCAGGCCGGCGCCGAGGGCGGCGGTACACGCGGCCGAGACGAGGGCCCGGACGAGGGAGCGGTGCGGAGTGTGCATTCGGGTGTCTCCTCGTGGGGGAGAGGGGAACGCGCGCCGATTGGCATGAACGCGGTAAAGCGTTGGTCATGCACCCTAGGAGGACTAGACCATTAGGTCAATGGTTCGGACCAATCTCGCCCCTGCGCACAGCCCCGACTGGACTCCTGAAGTAAGCGGTCGTTAACTGGTGACGGGAGGTCGCTGATCGGGCATACTCACTGCGCATGCCGCTGGTCAGCAGCTTCCGAGACCCGGGAGCGGGCGCCTTCGGCCAAGCGCGTTTCATCAGGCGGAGCCGCCCCCCACCCCGGGCCGGACCGCCGGTGCCCGAACAGGGAGGAGCCCGACGCCATGTCCGACCGCGACCCGCAGCCGGTGGAGCGTCAACTGCCGACGGAAGAGGCGAGGGATCTGCTCGCCCTCGTCCGGGAGATCGCCCAGCGCGAGATCGCGCCCAGGGCCGCGGAAGAGGAGGACGCGGGACGCTTCCCGCGCGAGATCTTCACCCTGCTCTCCGAATCCGGCCTGCTGGGCCTGCCGTACGCGTCCGAGTACGGCGGCGGCGACCAGCCCTACGAGGTCTACCTCCAGGTCCTGGAGGAGCTGGCCGCGGCCCGGCTCACCGTCGGCCTGGGCGTCAGCGTCCACACGCTCGCGTCCTACGCCCTCGCCGCCTACGGCACCAAGCAGCAGCAGGTCGAGCACCTGCCCGCGATGCTGGGCGGCGGCCTGCTCGGCGCGTACTGCCTCTCCGAGCCGTCCTCCGGCTCGGACGCCGCCTCCCTGCGCACCAAGGCTGTCCGGGAGGGCGGCAACACCTGGGTGATCGACGGCACCAAGGCCTGGATCACCCACGGCGGCATCGCCGACTTCTACACCGTGATGGCCCGCACCGGCGAGGACGGCCCCCGCGGGATCACCGCCTTCCTCGTGCCCGGCGACGCCCCCGGCCTGAGCGGCGCCGCGCCCGAGAAGAAGATGGGTCTGAAGGGCTCACCCACCGCGCAGGTGCACTTCGACGGCGTCCGCGTCCCGGACGACCGGCGCATCGGCGAGGAGGGCCAGGGCTTCTCCATCGCCCTGGCCGCGCTCGACTCGGGCCGGCTCGGCATCGCGGCCTGCGCCATCGGTCTCGCCCAGGCGGCACTGGACGAGGCGGTCCGCTATGCCACCCAGCGCCGCCAGTTCGGCCGGCCCATCGCCGACTTCCAGGGCCTGCGCTTCATGATCGCCGACATGGCCACCCAGATCGAGGCGGGCCGCGCGCTGTACCTCGCCGCGGCCCGGCTGCGGGACGCGGGCAGGCCGTTCGCCAAGCAGGCAGCCATGGCCAAACTGCACTGCACCGACACCGCCATGAAGGTCACCACGGACGCGGTGCAGATACTGGGCGGCTACGGCTACACCGCCGACTTCCCGGCCGAGCGCTATATGCGCGAGGCCAAGGTCCTGCAGATCGTCGAGGGCACCAACCAGATCCAGCGGATGGTCATCGCCCGTCACGTGGCGGGGCCAGAAGGTCGCTGAACTGGCCCGTGAGCACCGTCGGGGCCGCCAGCCTGACCCACTCCGGGTCATGGCGGCCCGGCAGGGTGCGGCCCCGGTCGGCCCAGGTCCGCATGAGGTCGCGGTAGATGGGCGGGTCCGGCGGCGCGGCCGACGGAACCGATTCCCCGGGGCGGGGGACGAAGATACGGCGCTGACGCCCGGTTGCCGAGTACGTGGGGGTCATGCCAGGGCAACGCGGCGACGGCCGGACAGGTCACCCTCCGACGGAATCGAGCTTCAGTTCATCCCCGTCCGGTTCCCTCCCCGGCCTCCTCAGGACAGCCGGCACGCCGTCAGCTGACCAGCGGCCAGGGGGCGTCCCCGGCCGACGACCGTCCCGTAACCCTCATGCGAGGGCGGCCGGCTGACACGCCGACCCTGCACCACGGCAGCCTGCGTGCCATGGTGCGGAGCACGTACGTGTGGGGTGAGCCGGCTCAGGCGGCCTGGCGACGCATCGACGGCACGCGCATCGGGCGCGAGCCCGGGCCGCCGACGTGCGAGAAGGGCTGCGTCCGCCAGTTCAGACCCTGGGGCAGCGTCAGCAGCAGGGCGGTGTCCTGCTCCTGCGGCTCGAAGGACTCGTCCGCGGGGCGGGCGTCGGCCGCCGCACGGCCCGTACCCGCGCAGACCGTGAGTCCGAACGGGTTCCACGGCGAGGCGCACAGCGCGTGCTCCGGCAGCACCTCCTCGTCCGCCAGCAGCGCGATCGGCTGCGCGCAGTCCGGGCAGATCACCCGGTACATCTCGAAGGTGTCGTAGGCGTCCAGATCCTCGTCGAAGACGTCGGGTTCGACGCCCTCCGGCGCGGATTCGGCGACCGGCTGCCGGTGCATGGACGCGGATCGACCAGGGCGATGGGTACTCTGCATGGGATTCTCCCCCTAAGGCTGGGCCGTGAAGGCGCTGCGGCCTCGACCACAGCAAGCACTTCCCGCCCGGTCTCCGCGGTAATCACGAGACCATCACGGAGCCTGTTCGAGGCATGTGGTCTTCGTCACATGCCGCATGCAGGTGCCCGTCCCGGGGCTTTTTCTGCCGAACAGGGAATGACCTGCGCCTCTGAGGTATCCGTGGAGATCAAGCGCACTGTAGGTTTTGGCGGCATGGAGGAGCTGGACCGTCAGATCGTGCAGCTGCTCGTCAAGGACGGGCGGATGAGCTACACAGACCTGGGCAAGGCCACGGGCCTGTCCACGTCGGCCGTGCACCAGCGGGTGCGCCGGCTGGAACAGCGTGGCGTCATCCGCGGCTACGCCGCGGTGGTCGACCCCGAGGCCGTCGGGCTGCCGCTGACCGCGTTCATCTCGGTGAAGCCGTTCGACCCCAGCGCCCCCGACGACATCGCGGACCGCCTCGCCGGGGTCCCCGAGATCGAGGCGTGCCACAGCGTGGCGGGCGACGAGAACTACATCCTCAAGGTGCGCGTGTCCACCCCGCACGAACTGGAGGAACTGCTGGCCCGGCTGCGCTCGCTGGCGGGGGTCTCGACGCGGACGACGGTGGTCCTCTCCACACCGTACGAGGCCCGGCCACCCAAGATCTGACAGCCGCCGGGCCGACAGCGCCGGGTGCCTTCCGGACGCCCCAGGTGCAGCTCCTGCCCGGCGCCGAGAGAAACTGTCGGCTATGAGCAACCGCACCGCCGAGCCCCCCACGACCGTCCTGCTCCGCCGCGGCGAGGTCCACAGCCCCGCGGACCCCTTCGCGACGGCGATGGTCGTCGAGGCGGGCCACGTCGCCTGGGTCGGCTCCGAGGGCGCGGCCGACGCCTTCGCCGACGGCGTGGACGAGGTGGTCGATCTCGACGGCGCCCTGGTCACCCCGGCCTTCACCGACGCCCATGTGCACACCACCGCCACCGGCCTCGCCCTGACCGGTCTCGACCTGTCCGGCGCCCCCTCCCTGGAGGCCGCCCTCGCCCGCGTCCGCGAGTTCGCCGCCGCCCGCCCCGACGACCGGGTCCTGCTGGGCCATGGCTGGGACGCCGCCCGCTGGCCCGGCGGCCGGCCGCCGACCCGTGCGGAGCTGGACGAGGCCACCGGCGGACGCCCGCTGTACCTGTCCCGCATCGACGTGCACTCGGCGGTCGTCAGCACCGCCCTGCTCGACCTGGTCCCCGGCGACGTCCCGCGCGAGGACGCCCCGCTCACCAAGGACGCCCATCACGCCGTCCGGAAGGCTGCCCTCGCCGCCATCACTCCCGCCCAGCGCGCCGAGGCCCAGCGCACCGCCCTGGCGCATGCCGCCTCCCTCGGCATCGGCACCGTGCACGAGTGCGGCGGCCCGCGGATCTCCTCCGAGGACGACTTCACCGGCCTGCTGCGCCTCGCCGCCGAGGCGCCGGGCCCCCGCGTGGTGGGGTACTGGGCCGAACAGGACACCGACAAGGCCCGCGAGCTGGGCGCGACCGGCGCCGCGGGCGACCTCTTCGCCGACGGCGCCCTCGGCTCGCACACCGCCTGCCTGCACGAGCCGTACGCCGACGCGGGCCACACGGGCACCGCCTACCTGGACGCCGACGCCGTCGCCGCCCACGTCGTGGCCTGCACCGAGGCGGGCCTCCAGGCCGGCTTCCACGCCATCGGCGACGCCGCCGTGTCCGTCGTGGTGGAGGGCGTGCGCGCCGCCGCCGAGAAGGTGGGCCTCGCCCGGATCCGCGCCGCCCGGCACCGCGTCGAGCACGCCGAGATGCTCACCCCCGACACCATCGCCGGCTTCGCCGAGCTGGGCCTGATCGCCTCCGTCCAGCCCGCCTTCGACGCGCTGTGGGGCGGCGAGGACGGCATGTACGCCCAGCGTCTGGGTACGGAACGGGCCCGCACGCTCAACCCGTTCGCCGCCCTGCTCCGCTCCGGCGTACCGCTCGCGTTCGGCTCCGACAGCCCGGTCACCCCCCTCGACCCCTGGGGCACGGTCCGTGCCGCCGCCTTCCACCGCACGCCCGAGCACCGGATCTCCGTCCGCGCCGCCTTCACCGCGCACACGCGCGGCGGCTGGCGGGCCGTCGGCCGCGACGACGCGGGCGTCCTGGTCCCGGGCGCCCCCGCCGACTACGCCGTCTGGCGGACCGACGAGCTGATCGTGCAGGCCCCCGACGACCGGGTCGCCCGCTGGTCCACCGATCCGCGCTCCGGCACGCCCGGCCTGCCCGACCTCACCCCGGGCCGTGACCTGCCGGTCTGCCTGCGCACCGTGGTGGGCGGGCGGACGGTGTTCGTACGGCCGGGCGAGTGATCTCACGGGGTGGCGCGGGTTCCCCCGCCCGCCGGGGTGCCGCCGCCCGACCTGCGCATCCTCCCCACCCGCCGTGCCACCGGTGCCGTCCGCCCAGCTCAGAGGGCTGTTGACAGTCGGCGGCCCGGGGCCGGTAGGTTCGTCCGAGTCCACCACCGGACGCCCGACCGGGGGACGTTCAGCCGACTCGTCGCAGCGCCGCTGGGTCAGGGACGGTGTGCCGCACCGGGGCACCGTCACTGGGAGCCAGGCTCAGCGCCCGCGCCGACGAGGGGAACGTTCTCGCGGGTCGGCCAGGTGTGACCCGGGTGGGGCCCGGGCGCTCAGTAGACAACGGCTTTCGGTCGACCCGCAGCCAGCGGGTCCCGGGTCGGACCGAAGGGCGCCGGGCCCCCATCCGTCGTGGTACGAAGGTGCTCAGCACGTGGTGGGAGGGTACCGGAAAACGCCTTCTTACCCCGCTCTTGCGGAACGGACACCACCATAGGAACGCGCTGTCACGTCTTCCCAGGCCGCGGCCACTATGGTGGACCCCTGCGTACGACATGAAGGGGCAGCAGTGAACGACGGCGACGGGACCCTCGCGGCCAAGGCCCAGGGGAGGCAGTTCGGTCCGCTCGGCACGGCCTTGGTGATCATCCCGACCTACAACGAGGCGGAGAACATCAAGTCCATCGTCGGCCGGGTGCGCAAGGCCGTCCCCGAGGCGCACGTACTGATCGCGGACGACAACAGCCCCGACGGCACCGGCAAGCTCGCCGACGAACTGGCCGCCCAGGACGAGCACGTCCATGTGCTGCACCGCCAGGGCAAGGAGGGCCTCGGCGCCGCCTACCTCGCGGGCTTCCGCTGGGGTCTGGAGCGGGACTACGGCGTGCTGATCGAGATGGACGCCGACGGCTCCCACCAGCCCGAGGAACTGCCCCGGCTGCTGACCGCCCTCAAGGGCGCCGACCTGGTCCTCGGCTCCCGCTGGGTGCCCGGCGGCCGGGTGGTGAACTGGCCGAAGTCCCGGGAGTTCCTCTCGCGGGGCGGCTCCACCTACTCGCGGCTCATGCTCGACGTACCGATCCGGGACGTGACCGGCGGCTTCCGGGCCTTCCGCCGCCAGACACTGGAGGGTCTGGGCCTCGGCGAGGTCGCCTCGCAGGGCTACTGCTTCCAGGTCGACCTGGCCCGCCGCGCGGTGAAGGCCGGCTACCACGTCGTCGAGGTCCCCATCACCTTCGTCGAGCGGGAGCTGGGCGACTCCAAGATGAGCCGGGACATCGTGGTCGAGGCGCTGTGGCGGGTCACCGCCTGGGGCGTCGGGGACCGCCTGGGCAAGCTCACCGGCAAGGACAAGCAGGCGTAGCGGCCGGTTTCGTGGCCCGGGCCGGCCGACGGGTGCGCGCCCGGCCGATCACCCCCCTTATCCCGCGCTGAGGCGTGCCCAGGCACACTGGGGGCATGACGACTGGCGCTCCGACCTCTCCGTACACCGCCCGCCGCCGGCGCTCCCGGCTGCGCAGGTATGTGCCGCTGGGCCTCGCCGCGTGGCTGGTGCTGGAGATCTGGCTGCTGACCCTGGTCGCGGGCGCGGTGGGCGGGTTCACGGTGGTCCTGCTGCTCGTCGCCGGCGTCGTGGCAGGCTCCGTGGTCATCAAGCGGGCGGGCCGCCGCGCCTTCCAGAGCCTGAACGAGGCGCTGCAGCAGGGCGGCTCACCGGCGCGCGGCGGCGGCAACGGTCTGATGATGCTCGGCGGCCTGCTGCTGATGATCCCCGGCCTGGTCTCGGACGCGGCGGGCCTGCTCCTGCTGCTCCCGCCGGTCCAGAAGGCGGTGAGCCGCTTGGCGGAGAGCGCCCTGGAACGGAGCCTGCGCAAGGCCGCCCCGGGCAGCCTGGGCGACGCGTTCCAGCAGGTCCGCATCCACCGGCCCGACGGCAAGGTGGTGCAGGGCGAGGTGGTCAGGGAGGACCGGCCCGGGCCGGGGGAGCAGAGGCCCCCGCTCACGCGCTGAGCGTCCGGCACACGCCCGCACAACGACCGCGGGCGCCGTACGTCTTCACGTACGGCGCCCGCGGTCGTTGTGCTGTATGCGCGTTACGCGCTCTTGCGGCTGTCCCTGGGGTGGACCGCGATATTCATCGCCCCCGAGCGCAGCACCGCCAGACGCTCCTCAAGGACCTCTTCGAGTTCCTCACGGGTGCGTCGCTCCATCAGCATGTCCCAATGGGTACGCGCGGGCTTGGCCTTCTTCTCCTCAGGGCCGTCGCCGTCCACGAGGAGTGCCTGGGCACCACAGACCTTGCACTCCCACTCCGGCGGGATCTCCGCCTCGACCGAGAAGGGCATCTCGAAGCGGTGCCCCTTCTCGCATGCGTACTCCACGGCCTGGCGCGGGGCCAGGTCGATACCGCGGTCCGTCTCGTAGCTGGTCACCACGAGGCGCGTACCGCGAAGAGCTCGCTCACTCATGAATCGTGCCTCCCGGGCTTGTCGCCCACAGGACAGGTGTCGCTGTCGTCGTCATCCGGTCAACGTCCGGTCGGCGGTAAAGATTCCCGTTCCGAGTCCCGTTCCGGGTCATGCGTCGCCGTCGTAGCCGCCCCTTGTTCTACCCACAGGCGCCCGGTTTGTCACATCTGCTAGCAGATGTCACCCAGCGTTTCGGCATCTTTGACGCGCAGTAACGGTACGCCTGGCAGGCCAAACGCGTACACTACCGCCCTTTCACGCCGAGTGCTAAATCGGCGCTAGATCTTTTCCGGAACCGGGTTCCCCGCCTCGGCGATCGCACGCCGTACCGGGACCCGGGCGAGCAGGACGAAACCGAGGACGAAGAAGGCCACCAGGGAGAAGATCGCCGACCGGTAGCTTCCGGTCAGCTGGTAGGTCACGCCGAACAGCAGAGGCCCGAGCCAGCTCATCCCGCGGTCGCTCATCTCGTACGCCGAGAAGTACTCGGCCTCCTTGCCCGGCGGCACCAGGTGGGAGAACAGCGACCGGGACAGCGCCTGGCTGCCACCGAGGACCAGGCCGATCCCGGCGGCCAGCGCGAAGAACCACACCGGCGCCCGCGCGGGCAGGAACCAGCCGGCCGCCAGCGTGAGCGTCCACGCCACCAGCGAGCCGAGGATCGTCCGCTGCGCGCCGTACGTCCGCGCCAGCCGTCCCATGGTCAGCGCCCCCGCCACGGCCAGGACCTGCACCAGCAGGACCGCCCCGATCAGCGTCGACTGGCCGAGACCCAGCTCCTCGGAGCCGTAGACCGACGCCTGGGTGATCACCGTCTGGATGCCGTCGTTGTAGACGAGGTACGCCAGCAGGAACGCCAGGGTCAGCGGGTGCCGGCGCATGTCCCGGACCGTCGCGGCCAGCTGCCGCAGCCCCGGTGCCGTGGCCGGGGCCACGCGCGCGTGGCGGTCGCGCAGCCTGCGCAGCGGTACGAGCGTGAAGGCACCCCACCACAGGCCCGCCGAGGCCAGACAGACGCGGACGGCGGCGGTCTCGGAGAGACCGAAGGAGTCGTGCGCCGAGTACAGCACCAGGTTGGCCACGAGGACCAGGGAGCCCGCCGCGTAGCCGAAGGCCCAGCCCCGGGAGGAGACCGCGTCGCGCTGCCCGGGCGGCGCGATCTGCGGCAGATAGGAGTTGTAGAGCATCATCCCGACGGACTGCGCCGCGTTGGCCACGACGAGGAGCACCCCGCCGAGCAGATACCGGTCGCCGTCCAGGAAGAACATCCCCGTGGTCGCAGCGGCGCCGGTGTACGCCGCAGCCGCGAGCAGCGGCTTCTTGCGGCCCGTACGGTCGGCCGCGCTGCCCACCAGCGGCATCACGACGACGGCCAGGATCACCGACAGGGACACCGCGTACGCGAAGAACGAGCCGGCCCGGACCGGGACGCCCAGCGGGTGCACATAGCCGTCGGCGTCCGCCGCGTGCCCGGCGACCGAGGTGAGGTACGGGCCGAGGAAGACGGTGAGGACGCTCGTCGAATAGACGGAGCACGCCCAGTCGTAGACGTACCAGCCGCGCTGCTCGCGCCTGAGACCGGCGGACCCGTCCGCCGCCTCCGCCCGCAGGGTGTCGGTGCTCACCCGTGCCCTCGCTTCCCCGCTCAACCGCGAAGGCTCGGGCCGAGGCGGCCGGGTGGTCAGACCCAGACGCCGCGGTCCTCCATGACCTTGCGCAACGTGTCGATGTGATCGGTCATGATGCCATCGACCCCCAGGTCCAGGAGCCGGTGCATCCGTTCCGGTTCGTTGATCGTCCACACGTGCACCTGGAGCCCGCGCGCGTGGGCGGCGCGGACGAAGCGGTGGTCGACGACGGGCACGCCCGACTGGGCCTCCGGTACCTGCGCGGCCACGGCCGACCGGCGCACCGCGGCCGGCAGCCCCCACGAGCGCAGCCGCAGGCGCAGCACCCCGCGCGTGCCGAAGGAGGTGGCCAGCCGCGGCCCCGCCAGCCGCTGGGCGCGCAGCACGCGCGCCTCGGAGAAGGAGCCCACGCAGACCCGGTCCCAGGCGTCCGTACGCTCGATCAGCTCCAGCAGGGGGCGCAGCGCGGGCTCCGCCTTGACGTCGACGTTCCAGCGCACCTCGGGGAACGTCTCCAGCAGTTCCTCGAACAGCGGCACCGGTTCACGGCCGCCCACGCGCGCGTGCCGCACGTCCGCCCACGGCAGGTCGGCGATCCGGCCCGCGCCGTCGGTGACCCGGTCCAGGGTCGCGTCGTGGAAGGCGACCAGCCGGCCGTCCGCCGTGGCGTGCACATCCGTCTCGATGTACCCGTAGCCCAGCTCCACAGCGCGCCGGAACTGGGCCACGGTGTTCTCCAGGCCGTCGGCCGCCCCGCCCCGGTGGGCGAAGGCGATCGGCACCGGGTGGTCCAGGTACGGATGGCGCGGGCGCGGTGTCGTGAGGCTCACGGACGCAGTATCGCGCGCCCGGGTGACGGCGCGGCAACGACCGTGCTGCCCGCCGAGGCCGACGGGACGGCGAACACCCGCAGGAAGGCCTGCGCCAGCGGGCCGATGGACACGGCGTAGAGCACGGTCCCGACCCCGATGGTGCCGCCCAGGACGAACCCGGTGACCACCACCGCCACCTCGACCGCCGTCCGCATCAGCCGGATCGACCGGCCGGTGCGCCGGTGCAGCCCCGTCATCAGGCCGTCACGCGGGCCCGGCCCGAAGCGCGCCGCGATGTAGAGGCCGGTCGCCGCGCCGTTCAGCACGATCCCCGCGAGCAGCAGCGGGACGCGGGCGGCGAGGGAACGCGCGTCCGGGAGCAGGGCGAGCGTGCCGTCCATGGCGAGGCCGACCACGAAGACGTTGGAGACCGTGCCGAGCCCGGGGCGCTGGCGCAGCGGGATCCACAGGAGCAGCACCGCCGCGCCCACGATGATCGACACCACCCCGATGCTCAGCCCGGTCAGTTCAGCGAGCCCCTGGTGCAGCACGTTCCACGGTTCCAGGCCCAGCCCCGCCGCCACGAGCAGCGCGGAACTCGCGCCGTAGAGCGCGAGACCCGCGTACAACTGGACCAGCCGCAGTCCGAGCGGCCGGCCGGGAGCGGATGGGCTGGGAGTGGACATGGAAATACCCCCCTGGGTGGTGGCGGTGGCCTGACGCATGTCACTCTGTGGCTTGGGATGAATCGTCATCCATGGCCAATTCGGGGAAGGTGGACTGATCTTCATGGCGCAGTGGACCTCGGCCGTGGGGGCCGCGCAGCTCGCCCGGCTCCTCACCTCCCAGCAGGACCGCCCGGCCGGCCCCGGCACCCGCCGTCCCCCCGCCTATCGCGCCCTCGCCGACGGCGTCCGGCTGCTCGTGCTGGAGGGCCGGGTCCCGGTGGCCGCGCGCCTGCCCGCGGAACGCGAACTGGCCCTGGCCCTCTCCGTCAGCCGCACCACCGTGGCGGCGGCCTACGAGGCGCTGCGCGGCGAGGGCTTCCTGGAGTCCCGGCGCGGCGCCGGCAGCTGGACCGCCGTACCGGCCGGCAACCCCATCCCCGCCCGTGGCCTGGAACCCCTGCCGCCCGAGGCCCTGGGTTCGGTGATCGACCTCGGCTGCGCCTCCCTCCCGGCGCCCGAGCCGTGGCTCACCCGGGCCGTGCAGGGCGCCCTGGAGGAACTGCCGCCGTACGCCCACACCCACGGCGACTATCCGGCCGGGCTGCCCGCGCTGCGCTCGATGATCGCCGAGCGGTACACCGCGCGCGGGATCCCCACCATGCCGGAGCAGATCATGGTGACGACCGGCGCGATGGGCGCCATCGACGCCATCTGCCACCTCTTCGCGGGCCGGGGCGAGCGGATCGCCGTGGAGTCCCCGTCCTACGCCAACATCCTCCAGCTGATGCGCGAGGCGGGCGCCCGGCTCGTGCCCGTCGCGATGGCCGAGGGCCTGTCCGGCTGGGACCTGGACCGCTGGCGCCAGGTTCTGCGCGAGGCCGCGCCGCGGATCGCCTACGTGGTCGCCGACTTCCACAACCCCACCGGGGCGCTCGCCGACGAGGACCAGCGGCGCCGGCTGGTGGACGCGGCCCGCTCGGCCGGCACGGTGCTCGTCGCCGACGAGACGATGAGCGAGCTGTGGCTCGACGAGGACGTCCGGGACGCCGGCATGCCCCGTCCGGTGTGCGGCTTCGATCCGGCCGGCTCCACGGTGATCACGGTCGGCTCGGCCAGCAAGGCGTTCTGGGCGGGGATGCGGATCGGCTGGGTGCGGGCGGCGCCGGACGTCATCCGCAGCCTGGTCGCCGCCCGGGCCTACGCCGACCTGGGCACGCCGGTGCTGGAGCAGCTGGCCGTGAACTGGCTCTTCAGCACCGGGGGCTGGGAGCAGGCGGTCGAGGTGCGCCGCGCGCAGGCCCGGGAGAACCGGGACGCCCTGGTGGCCGCGGTGCGCCGCGAACTGCCCGACTGGGAGTTCGAGGTGCCCCGGGGTGGCCTGACACTGTGGGTGCGCGCCGGCGGGCTCTCCGGTTCCCGCCTCGCGGAAGCGGGCGAACGGACCGGCGTGCGTGTCCCGTCCGGCCCTCGCTTCGGCGTCGACGGCGCGTTCGAGGGCTATGTCCGGCTTCCGTTCACGGTCGGGGGAGCGGTGGCGGACGAGGCGGCGGTACGGCTCGCTGCCGCGGCTCGGCTGGTGGAGTCGGGGGCGACGGGGGCGGGCGAGGCACCGAGGACGTTCGTGGCGTAGGCCGGGCCGGTTCGGGAGGCCTGGCCCGGTTCGGGGGCCCTGGGCGCGTGTTCGGCTGCGCGTCCGTCGTGGCCGTCGCGCGGTTCCCCGCGCCCCCGGGGAACCGCAGTGCCGTCCCAGGGTGCTACGAAGGCTCCGCCGCCAGGGCCTCCGCAGGGACCGGTGTCTTCTCCGCCGTCGGTTTCGACAGAACCGTCGGCTCCTCCTCCACGGCGGTGCTCCGTGGCGGCAGCAACTCCAGTACCGCCTGCCGGTCGGCGTCACTCGTGGCGTCGTCGTACGGATCCGGCGTACGGGGCACCTGAAGCCGGTGCACCGGACCGGACCCCAGCCGGGCGTACCCCCGCCCGGGTGGCACGTGCGCCGTCGACGTCGTGTGCGGCGGCGCCCCCAGCACCGCCTCCACCTGCTCCGGCGCGGCGGACCCGAGCACGACACGCGCGCGCGTGTGCTGCCGTACCGCGTCGGTCAGCGCCTCCGCGCTGTCGAACTGCTCGGCCACGACCACCGTCACGTTCGCCGCGCGGCCGTGCCGCAACGGCACCTGGAGCAGCACCTGCGGATCCTTGCGGCCGTCCGCCGCGGCGAGGTGCGCGAAGACGCTCGGGCGGTCCAGCAGGATCCACAGCGGGCGCCGGGTGTCCGGGGGCGGCGGGTCGCCCGCCTGGCGCGCCAGGTTGATCGCGATGAGCCGCCGCTCGGTCTCCTGCGCGGCCCACTCCAGGCTGGCCAGTGCCCCGGGCAGCGCGCACTCCACGGCCAGGACGCCGCTGCGTCCGGTCAGGCAGGCGTACTCGCCGGTGCCGCCGCCGTCGACGATCAGCACATCGCCGTACTGGAGGGCCTGCAGGGCGACGGAGCGCAGCAGGGTGGACGTGCCGCTGCCGGGGTGGCCCATGGCCAGCAGGTGCGGCTCGGTGGAGCGGATGCCGGTGCGCCAGACGACCGGCGGGACGTCGACCCGTTCCTCTCCGTAGGAGAGGGGGAGCGTGCGCTGGACCTCGCTGGGGTCGGTGAAGCCGAGGACGGTCTCGCCGGGCGCGGTGACGAAGCGCTGGGCGGGGATGTCGGCGGGCAGCGGGGGGAGGGCGGTGACGGTGAGCTGGTTGCCCTCCTCGTCCCACGCGAAGCGGTACTCGCGGCTGCGCCCGGCCTTCGCGGTGAGCAGCTGCTCGATCCGCGCGCGGGCCGTGGACTCGCCGTCCGGGAAGTAGGCGGGGTAGCGGATCACGAGGTGGCCGATGCGCCCGGTGTCGTCGAACTCGTGGGCGGCGTAGGCCTTCTCCCACTCCCCGCCGTGCGCGTACAGCGGCGCGGGGTCCTCGGGGCTGGAGAAGTACGGCACCAGGGCCTCGTACAGCGCCTGGAGCCGCTCGGACTGGGACACGTCGGGTCCCTCGGGCGCCGACGGGGTGCGGTCGCGGCCGTGCCAGGCCGCTGCCGCCATCACGGCGATGACGGCGAGCAGCGGCCCGTACGGCATCAGGGCCACGATCAGGACCACGGAAGTCACGAAGAACAGCAGCGGCCCGCGCTTGTCCTTGGGCGTGTCCGCCCACCTGCGCCGGCCGGCCGAGGCCAGCAGGCGCAGCCCGCGCGTGACGGTGATCAGCGGGTGGAGGACGTCGGTGGCGCTGTCGGCCGCCGTCCGGGCCAGGTCCCTGCTCCGGGCGATCTGCGTCCGGGCGATCTGGGCGCTGTCCTTGCTCAGAATGCGGGGGAGAGGGCGCCGGGCCACTGCTGTCTCCTCATGGTGCGTGCGGGCGGGACTGGCGGGGTCAGAACTTGATGCCGCCCAGGAGGCTGGCCAGGCTCTCTCCTCCGGCTTTGATGCTCGGGGCGATGCCTGTGGTCGACAGGTAGAAACCGAAGAGGGCCGACACCGTGGCGTGCGAGCCCTTCAGCCCGTCCTTGCGGAAGAACAGGAAGACGACGATGCCGAGCAGCAGCACGCCTGAGAGGGAGAGGATCATTTGGGGCCTCCTGGTGTCGATGGTGGGGGACAGTCACCATGAGTTCTTCCAGGATCACAGGATGTATCCATACGATTAAAGGTGCAACTGGGTGAAAAACGGTGGATTTACCCCACGCGGATGAGTGTGTCGGGACCCCGATCGACCAGGCCTGTTGCCGGTGCGGTGCCCCGGCGGGCGTTGCTGCTGATCTTTACCTCGGGCAGATCGGGTCATGTGCCCCGCGAGCCAGTACGCTGGCGATTCACTCGTACGAAGCAGTCCCCGAATCAGCATGGAGAGGCGGTCCGGCCGATGAGTGACGTTCCCGACCCCGAGGTCGTGGAGCTGGCGACCAAGATCTTCGATCTGGCCCGACGGGGGCAGACCGAGGCGCTCGTGGCGTATGTCGACGCGGGCGTTCCGGCCAACCTCACCAACGACCGCGGCGACTCCCTGGTGATGCTCGCCGCCTACCACGGTCACGCCGACGCGGTGCGCGCGCTGCTCGCCCGCGGCGCGGCGGCGGATCAGGTCAACGACCGGGGTCAGACCCCGCTCGCGGGTGCCGTCTTCAAGGGTGAGACGGACGTCATCAAGGCCCTCCTGGAGGGCGGAGCCGATCCTTCCGCAGGCACGCCGTCGGCCGTCGACACGGCCCGGATGTTCGGCAAGACAGAGCTTCTGGAACTGTTCGGCGTCCACTGACGTCGACGCGCTGACCAGGTACGACACGGAAAACGGGGGAGGCGGTACAGGGCCGCCGGAAATACGGTCGCGGCAGCACACACCGCGGGTCATCATGACGTCGTGATGCACGGACGCGATGGCCGGGCAGGTGTTGCCGCACCGCGCGGGCCGTGATGCGGTCCGCATGGGCCACCGACGAGAGGCAGAGAGAAATGGTCTACAGCAAGCAAGAGACGGCGGGCGCTCCGACGTTGTGTCACGCGGCCAGGTAATGCGTGTTCCCCGGTTGCGTCGACGCTTGATGTGAGGCTGTTTCCCATGTTCGATCCGGTCATAGCGCCCAGCGGTACGCTGCTCGGCCTGCTCCAGCGCGGCCGTGGTGACGGCACGCTGCACGCGCTCACGGCCCCGCGCGCCGAAGCGCTCGCGGCCCTGAACCACTGTGTGCTGCGCGACCCCCGCCACGACTGGCAGCTGGAGAACCGCTCCCTGTATTACGCCCGGCTCTACCTCGACCTGAACGGCGAGCTGGACGCCGTGCGGGCGCACCTCTTCGACCCCGAGGACGTCGTCGACACCGACGAGTCCCGCACCGGCCTGGCCCTGGCCGTCCTCGGCCACCTCGCCTCCTACGGCAGGCGGGACGCCCTGGAACTGCTGCGCAGGTACGCCGCGCACGGCTCCAACTGGGCCTGGGCCCTGGACGAGCTGGCCCTCAGGGACGACGACGCGGGCCTGCGCGCCCTCGCCGCCCCCGTCCTGGCCCGCTTCGCCACCGATCCCGAGGGTGAGGCCGAGCTGGCCGCCGCCGTACGCGACGCCTTCGAGCCACGGCCCTGGCGGTTGTGGGCCGAGGATCCGCGCGCCTCGATCGCCACGCGGGTGCGTGCCGCCCAGGAGGCCGGCTGTTTCGACCGCTGGCAGCGGCAGATGCGGCCCACCGGCCCCCGCCCCGACTGGAGCGTCCGCGCCGTCTTCGAGTGGGCCCAGCAGGGACTGGAGCGCGGCGCGGCCCTCCATGTGCCCGCCGCCCGCTGCCTGGTCGCCGTGGCCGGCCCGGAGGACCGGCCCGAGATCCTCCAGGCCGCCCGGACCGGCACCGACGGAGCCCGCTGCACCGCACTGCGCTACCTCGCCGACAGCAACGACCGTGACGCGCTCGACCTGATCGAGGCCGCCGTCGTCGACGGGACGGCACCCGTCGTGGAGGCCGCCGTCGACGCCTTCGAACGGATGCGCAGCATCGCCGCCGTCGACCGCGCGCGCGGCTGGGCCCAGCGCCCCGACGCGCTCGGCGCCGCCGCCGGACGCATGCTCGCCTGCCGCGGCGGCGCACAGGACCGCGACCTCGTCCTCGGCGCCCTCCGCGAGGCCGTACGAGGCGAGGGGCCGGACGCGCCCACCCTGTGGACCCTCGTGGACGGCGCCGGACGCCTCGGTATCGCCTGCGCCGCACCGGTCCTGCGCCATGTCTACCGCGAGACGGCCTCCTCCCATCTCCGCGGCCGTGCCGCCCGCGCGCTGGCCGCCACCGATCCCACGTTCGCCACCGGCTTCGCCGTCGAATGCCTGTGGGACTGCGAGGAGACCACCCGCGAACTCGCCGCCCGGCACGCCGAGACCGGCGACGCCCGGGTCGTGGAGCGCCTGCGCCGCCTGGCCGCCGATCCGGCCGAGGAGGCCGAGGTGCAGACCGCGGTACGCAGCCGCTTCGGACCGGACGCGACGCTCGGCTGAGGCGCGTCCGCAGTCCCCCACCCGTGCATCTGCCCCGGCGGACGAGCGCCCGCCGGGTGAACACCGGATGACCCGCGGGTCAGGCGGCCATGACGGCCGCCTGACCGCTCGGGTGCGCAGTCCGACGCTCATGGGACGTTCCCCGCGGTGAAGGATCGAAGTGGACGCGGGCACGTCCAGCGCGGCGACAACACCCGTATGCGTGCCGTCATCGTGACCAATCCTTTCCCCCGATGCGAACGGCGTGGCCCACTGCGCGCACCAGACCGGCACCTCGTAGATCGCGGTCACCCCCCCCCGCTCGTCGTCGCCCCCGCTCCCGCGCCCGGCAGCGGCCCGGACACGGACGCCCGTGCCCGGTCGCCCGTTCCCCGCGCAGACCGGCGCGGCGGGCCTGTGGTGGCCGGCCACGGCGGGGACCGGCTGGGTGCTCGGCGCTGCGACGACCTGCTTGCCGCGGCTGCTGCGCCCGGCCGCCGGCGAACTGCACCACCGCGCCCGGGGCACCGGTACCCGCCTGGACCTCGCGCATCGGCAGCGGTGCCGGCAGCCCTGCCGGCGGCCCCGGCCGAGGAGGCGGCGGCTCGGTGGTGCGGCAACGAGAGGGGCGGGGCGGTCTTGGCGGAGGGGCGGTCGAGGCGGTGGGCCTCGGGGCGACGGGGGCCGTGGACACGGTTGCCTCTGCTGGGCCGTTCGGCCAGTTGAGCTGGGCGGAGTTGGTCCGGTGAGATTCGGCGCGTGGGCGGTGGGGCTGTTTCCACCGGGTGGGCTCAGTGGCGCCGGCACCGACGAACGCGCGGCAGCGCTGTCCGTCGGCGCCGCCGGGGCATCGAGGCAGTGGGGGGGGCTGCCGGGCCTGAGGTGAGGGGGCGGGGTGGTCGGGGACGGTCACGCATGGCGAGGCGGCCCGGGCCATCGGGGCCGTCTCAGCCGGTGACGCTCAGCGGCGTCGTACCGGTACGAACCGGACCGGGGTGCCCGGGAGGGCCTGGGCGGCGGCCGGGAGGTCGGCGGTGCGGACCACCGCGATCACCGGGTAGCCGCCGGTGGTCGGGTGGTCCGCGAGGAAGACCACCGGGCGCCCGTCCGGCGGCACCTGCACCGCGCCCAGAACCATGCCCTCGCTGGGGAGTTCACCGGGCCGGGCCCGCTCCAGCCCGGGACCCTCGGTGCGCAGGCCGATGCGGTTGCTCGCCGCGGAGACCCGGTACGCGCGCGTGGTGAGATCCCGGACCGCCCGCGCAGTGAACCAGTCGTCGCGCGGGCCCAGCGTCACCCGGAGCACGAGTTCGGCCGGCGGACGCGGCTGCGGCGCGCCGTCCACGCGTGCGGGAGGACCGGCCGGGGCGCCCAGCGGCAGCACCGTGCCGTCCGTGAGCGGGGCCGGACCGAGGCCGGACAGCAGGTCCGTGGCGCGGCTGCCGAGGACCGGCTCCACGGCGACGCCGCCGGCGACCGCGACGTAGCTGCGTACGCCGGCCGTGGCCGCGCCCACCTCCAGCAGTTCGCCCGCCGGTACCACGACCGGGGCACCGCACGCGGCCGGGCGACCGCCCACGGCCACCGGGCACGGCGCGCCGCCGACCGCGACGGTCACCGTCGAACGCGGGCGCAGCGCACAGCCGTTGAGGGTGGTCTCCAGGACGGCGGCGTCCGGCGGATTGCCGACGAGCCGGTTCACCAGCGCCGCCGCGATCGGGTCGAGCGCTCCGGAGCGGGGCACGCCGAGGTGCGCGTAGCCCGGCCGTCCGCGGTCCTGCACAGTGGTCAGCGCCCCGGCGCGCACGACGACGAGCGCACGGTCGGTCATGGGGCCTCCCAGGCCACGGGCCGGGCCGGCACGAGGCACGCGCGCGCGTGGGCTGCCGTCCGCTGCCCGTTCACGCGGGTCTCCCGGGCGCGCACCGCCACCGGCACGGCCGTTTCCCTGCTGCGTACCACCCGTGCCGGTACGGCCGTTTCCCTGCTGCGTACCGCTACCGGTACGGCCCTCCACCCCCCGCTCATACGCCACCCACCGGAACGAACCGCACCCGCGTCCCCGGCTCCAGCAGTGCCGCCGGGACGCGGGTCGGGTCCCACAGCACCGTGTCCGTCGTGCCGATCAGTTGCCAGCCGCCGGGGGAGGAGCGAGGGTAGACGCCGGTGTACGGGCCGGCGAGGGCCACGGCGCCGGCCGGAACCGCCGTGCGCGGGGTGGCGCGGCGCGGGACGTGGTAACGCTCCGGGAGCCCGGTGAGATAGCCGAAGCCGGGGGCGAAGCCACAGAAGGCCACCGTGAACTCGGTGCCGGCGTGGACGCGGGCCACCTCCCGTTCCGGCACCTGCCAGTGCGCGGCGACGGCCGCCAGGTCCGGTCCCTCGTACCGCACGGGCAGTTCGATCAGCTCGCGCGCGCGGGGAGGCACCTCCGGCACCCGCGCGCCGGTCAGTTCCGCCGCCCAGCGGGCCGGCTCGGCCAGCCCGTCGAGCAGCACCGTACGGGCCGCCGGGACGATCTCGCGCACGGTGAGCGCGCCCTCCGCGCGGCGCCGCAGCAGCTCCGCGTGCAGAGCCTGCGCCTCCGTACCGGAGGACACCTCGACGAGCAGCGCGTCGTCGCCGACGCGAAGCGCCCTCACGCGAACGCCTCCACCCGCACGCCCGCCGCCACCAGCCGCTCGCGCACCCGCCGGGCCAGGCCGACCGCGCCCGGCGTGTCGCCGTGCAGGCACAGCGACCGGGCGCGCACCTGGATCAGCGCGCCGGAGTGCGCGATGACCGCGCCGGAGCGCGCGAGGCGCACGGAGCGCTCCACGACGGCGTCCGGGTCGGTCACCACGGCACCCTCGTGGCCGCGCGGCACCAGCGTGCCCTCGTCGGTGTACGCGCGGTCCGCGAAGGCCTCCGTGACGGCCGGAAGACCCGCCTCGGCCGCCAACTCCAGGAACCGCGATCCGGGCAGGCCCAGCACCGGCAGCGAGGCGTCCGCCAGGCGCACGCCCTCGATCACCGCGCGCGCCTGTTCCTCGTCGTGCACGACCCGGTTGTAGAGCGCGCCGTGCGGTTTGACGTACGCCACGCGCGCCCCCGCCGCCCGCGCGAACACCTCCAAGGCGCCGATCTGGTAGGCCACTTCGGCCGCCAGCTCGGCGGGCGGCACATCCATCGCGCGCCGCCCGAAACCGGCCAGGTCCCGGTAGGAGACCTGAGCGCCGATCGTCACCCCGCGCTCGGCCGCCCGTTCGCACACCCGGCGCATGGTGGCCGCGTCCCCGGCGTGGAAGCCGCAGGCCACGTTGGCGCTGGTGACGACGGACAGCAGCTGTTCGTCGTCGGTCAGCCGCCAGCGGCCGAAGCCCTCGCCCAGGTCGGCGTTCAGATCGATCGCGGTCATGGTGTTCTCGCGTCTCCGGTTCTCGTGCGGGGTTTCTCGGTGCGTGCTGCTCGGCTCAGCGCGTGGTGTCCGGCCGACCGGGCTCAGTCGACGCCCACCAGCCGGTACTGCTCGTCCCGTGCGTCGGTCAGGAACATCTGGCCCGGCGCGTGGGTGATCGCGAACGGCGGCCGGGAGGCCGTCACGGCCGCCTGCGGGGTCACCCCGCAGGCCCAGAACACCGGGATGTCGCCGTCGGCGAGGGTCACCGGGTCACCGAAGTCGGGCCGGCCGAGGTCCTCGATGCCGAGGGCGGCCGGGTCGCCGCAGTGCACCGGACCGCCGTGCACGGCCGGCAGCAGGCTGCTCTCCCGGATGGCCGCGCCCAGACGCTCGGGCGGCACCGGCCGCATGGACACCACCATCGGCCCGCGCAGCCGGCCCGCCGCCCGGCAGGCCCGGCTCGTCACGTACATCGGCACGTTCCGGCCCTGCTCGACGTGCCGGATCGGCACGCCCGCGCGGGCCAGCGCCCACTCGAAGGTGAAGCTGCACCCGAGCAGGAACGACACCAGGTCGTCCCGCCAGTACGCGCGCGCGTCCGTGGGTTCGTCCACCAGCTCGCCGTCCTGCCACACCCGGTAGCGCGGCAGATCGGTGCGCAGGTCGGCGCCGTCGGCGAGGACGGTCGTCGGGGATCCGGCGTCCGTGACGTCGAGCACGGGGCACGGCTTGGGGTTGCGCTGGCAGAACAGCAGCATGTCGTAGGCCCAGTCGGCGGGCACCGCGATCAGGTTGGCCTGCGTGTGGCCCGCCGCGACGCCGGCGGTCGGCCCGGCCAGGCCGGCGCGGAAGCGGGCCCGCGCGGTTTTCGGGCTCCACGCGTGCGCGTGCGCGTCGACGGTGGTGACGGGCCGGTCCTCGGTACGGTTCACCCGCGTCACGCCAGCTCCTTCCCGCGCGTCTCCGGCAGCCCGAGCAGCGACAGCGCCGCGAGGCCGTAGCCGATCGCGCCGAAGACCAGCGCGCCGCCGACGCCCCAGCTGTCCGCCAGGAAGCCGACCAGGGTCGGGAACACCGCGCCCACCGCGCGGCCCGTGTTGTACGTGAAGCCCTGCCCGGTGCCGCGTACCGCCGTCGGGTACAGCTCGCTCAAGAAGGAGCCGAAGCCGCTGAAGATGGCCGACATGCAGAAGCCGAGCGGGAAACCGAGCACCAGCAGCAGGGTGTTGGCGCCGTGCGGGATGTTCGCGTACGCCAGGACGCACACCGCCGACAGCAGGGCGAACAGCCAGATGTTGTTCCGCCGGCCGAGCCGGTCGGTGAGGTGGCCGCCGGTCAGGTAGCCGAGGAAGGCGCCGGAGATCAGGAAGGCCAGATAGCCGCCGGTGCCGACGACCGACAGACCGCGGTCGGACTTCAGATACGTCGGCACCCAGGTCGCCAGCGTGTAGTAGCCGCCCTGCACGCCCGTGGAGAGAAGGCTCGCGAACACCGTGGTGCGCAGCAGGCCGGGGGCGCCGTCCCGGCCGGCCGGCCGGAAGATGGCCGCGAACGAGCCCCGGCGCGGGTCCTGTTCGCGGGCCGCCGTCGCCGTGGGGGCGTCGTGCACCGAGCGGCGCAGCCAGACCACGAGCAGCGCCGGCAGCGCGCCGGTCCAGAACATCACCCGCCAGGCCAGGTCGTCGCCGGCGAAGGAGAACACCAGCGTGTAGACGACCGCCGCCAGTCCCCAGCCGACCGCCCAGGAGCTCTGGATCGCGCCGAGCGTACGGCCCCGGTGGCGCGCGCTCGCGTACTCGGCGACCAGGATCGCGCCGACCGCCCACTCGCCGCCGAAGCCGAGGCCCTGGAGGGCGCGGAAGACCAGCAGGGTCTCGTAGGTGGGCGCGAAGCCGCAGGCGACGGTGAAGACGGCGTACGTGATCACTGTGATCATCAGGGCCCGGACGCGGCCCACCCGGTCCGCGATCACGCCGGCGGCGGCGCCGCCGACCGCCGAGACCACCAGCGTGACGGTGGTGAACAGGCCGGTCTGGCCGCTGCTGAGCCCGAAGTACGCCGAGAGCGCCACCATGCTCAGCGGCAGGGTGAAGTAGTCGTACGAATCTAGGGCATATCCGCCGAAAGCACCGGCGAACGCGCGCCGGCCGCGCGGGCCGAGGGCGCGCAACCAGGCGAACGCGCCGTCCTCGGCGGCGTGTTCGGCCGGTCCCGGGCGGACGTCGGTGGAGGGCGCGGACCGGGACGGTGGGGTCGTGCTCATGGGCACCTCGCAGAAGAGGGACGGAGGGTGCTGGGAAGTGAGCCGTGCGGAGCACCGTAGAGGATCGTTCAACGATCCTTCAATACCCGTGTTGTTTCGTTCTGGTGTCTGCGATTGAATTCCGGGCATGGCAGAGGAGCTGACGGGACTGGCCGGCGACCGGGTCCTTCTGGGCCGTACGAGCACCGCGGAGCGGGTTTCGGACATCCTCAGAAGCCGCATCTCCGAGGGCTACTTCCCGCCCGGCACCCGGCTGTCCGAGGACAGCATCGGCGGCGCCCTCGGCGTCTCCCGCAACACTCTGCGCGAGGCGTTCCGGCTGCTCACCCACGAGCGCCTGCTGATCCACGAACTCAACCGGGGCGTGTTCGTCCGGGTCCTGACCGTCGAGGACGTGGAGGACATCTACCGCACGCGCACCCTCGTCGAGTGCGCCGTCGTCCGGGGGCTGGGCGAACCGCCGTACCGGCTGGGCGGGCTGATCTCGGCGGTCGAGGAGGGGCGTACGGCGGCCGCGGAGAATGACTGGAAAGGGCTGGGTACGGCCAACATCCACTTCCACCGGGAACTGGTCGCCCTCGCCGGCAGCGAACGCACCGACGAGCTGATGCGCAGCGTCTTCGCCGAGCTGCGCCTGGCCTTCCACGTCGTGGACGACCCGCGCCGGCTGCACGAGCCGTACCTCGCCCGCAACGCCCGGATCCTGCAGGCGCTCCAGGCCGGCAACCGGCACGGCGCGGAACAGCTGCTGGAGACCTATCTCGAGGACTCCCTGGAACGGGTGGTGGAGGTGTACCGGCGCAGGGTGGGCGAGGAAAGCGCCCCGTAGGGGCGCGGGGAACTGCCCGACCCGCCGGACGGTCCGCGCCCGGACGACGACCCGCAGCCACCTCGGCCGAACCGGCGGAGCCTGTCGTTTGGGCCGATGTCAGACCCAGGACCTAGTCTGTGCACCGTGACTTCGCCAGCATCGACGGACCGTGTTCCGCCCCAGCTCAGCGCGGGGCCGCGCCCGGCTCCGGGCCCGGCCGCCGACGAGGGGCTGGCGCGTCGGCTGCGCGCGCTCGCCTGCACCGCGCCGCTGCACGACCTGGACGCGCGCAAGGCCAATCTGGCCGGCGAGTACTCGGTGTACGGGATGGCCGAGGTGGCGCTCGCCGCCATCGACCTGGTCACGCTGAACATGGACTTCGACACCGGCGCCGACCACGAGCAGATCGTGGCCCGGCTCATCCCGCGCATCGCCGCTCAGGCCCCGGCCCGGCCCGCCGCCGAACACGAGCGCGTGGCCCGCTGGGTACTGGAGAACCTGATCAACGTCGGCAGCGTGGACCGCGGCTTCCGCGCGGTCTACGGCACCTTCGCGCCGGACGGCACGTACGTCCGCCGTGACTACGACTTCAAGCTGATCGAGGAGGTCCCCGGCCCCGGCGGCACGGTCTACCTGCGGACGACGGACGAGGCGGTCAACGTCCTGGTCGGCGCCCTCGACACCGACGTCACCAGCGCCCAGATCGCCGCCGAGGTCAAACTGGAGGTGCTGATCAGCCGCGGCCGGCTCGCCGACGCCCAGCTCGCCGCCGAGCAGGCCCGCTACCGCACGGTCCAGTACTCCGAGACGCTGCGCCGGGCCCTGGACGCCACCCGGCGCAACGTCCGCGCGGTCGACTGGCTCAACGCCGTGCCCGACATGATCGCCGAGGCCCTGGACCACGTGGCCGAGCGCTACCGCCACGAGAACGCGATCCTCACCAACATCCGCAAGGCCCGCGACGAGACCGAGGACCCCGAGCACAAGCGCCGAGCCGCCGAACTGGTCGACATCGTCAAGGACTGCATCCGGCGCCACACCCAGCTCCAGTCGCGTCTGCTGGAGGCGGGCCCGCTGTTCCGCGCCGAACAGGACCGGCAGGCCTTCGCCACCCCGGCGACGACGTCCGGGATAGACCTGTACGGCCACCTCGTCGCCCCCGTCCTGCCGCTGCCCCTGGAGCGGGCGATCCGGGTCACCGACGCCTTCTTCGCGCGCGGCACGGGACTGCGCACGCCGGTGTCCGTCCGGGTCGGGGACCTCGTGGACATACTGCTCACCCCGCCCGTGGAGCGGGAGCACCTGGGCGCGGAGATGCCCGAGCCCGACCTGATCGCGACACCGGACGACAGCCGCTTCAGCGAGGAACAGCTGGCCGCGGCGATGGAACTGCTGGATCTGCCGGCGGACGCCCCGAGGCGACTGTCCGGGCTGCTGGCCGAGGCCCGGCGGAGCGGTGACCCGGACCTCGCCTACCTGGTGGCGCTGCTGGCGGTCCACGCGGCCAGCCCGGCCGTCGGCACCGCCTACCGGCAGGGCGAGGAAAAGCTGCTGTTCGCCGTGGACGACGGGACCGAGCTGGACGATCCCGAGTTCGGCGGGGCGGACCTGATCGTGGGGACCGCGCTGCTCGACGCGGCGGGGATGGCCGCGGACCGGACGGAAGCAGCATGAGTGGACAAGAGCACGACAAGGAGCCGAGCCCGTGACCGAGCACGTCGACCGGAGTGAACCCGAGCCTGCCGCCGGCCCGGCGGGCTCCGCCGTCACCCCCGCCGACGCCGCCGACGCGGCGCGGCTCGTCGCCTTCGGACTCCAGCCCAAGCTGGCGCCCGCCCGCGACCAGGAGTACACCGAACTGCTGCGCCGCTACCGCGACGACCCGGCGTTCGCCCGGCTCGCCGACGCCGTCGCCGCCGGTCTGGGGCTCGTCGTGCTGGAGGTGTCCCCGCGCGCGGGAATGGCCGTGACCGCCGCCGAGGACTCGGTGTTCGCCGTCCGCATGGGGGACTACGCGCGTCGCACCGCCGCCGACTCCGGCGACCGCTTCCTGCACGGGCTCGCCCATCTCGCGGTCGCCGCGCTGGCGTTCCCGCGCCCCGAGGACCTGGCCGACGACTCCTACATCGGCCGGGTCACCGTCAACGGCGTCGACGCCTTCGTCCGGCAGGCCTGCCGCCGCCTGGAGGAGCGCGCCGAGGAACAGGGAGAGAACACCGACCCGGCGACCGACGCGCCCGGCCTGGAAGCGGCCTGGCGGATCTGGGCCAGACGCAGCGCCACCGGCGCCACCAAGGACGCCCGCCGGCCGGCCGCCTCCACCACCGGCATCGTGGCGAAGGCCATGGCCTTCCTCACCGACTCGGGCTTCCTGCAGCGCACCGGCGACGACAACGGCGGCACGTACCGCACCACGGCCCGCTACCAGCTCCAGGTCCGCGACCTGGCCGGCAGCGCCGCCCTGGCCGAACTGGTGGAGCTGGGCATCGTCCCGGTCACCGACGGCACGGCCACCCTGCTGCCCGCCCAGGACACCGACGACCTGGACCTGGTGGCCGACGCCGGACTGCCGTTCCACTCCTGACGCGCTGAAGCTCCCGCAGCTCCAGCCTCACGAACCACCGCACCTTTCACCAGACTTACGAGAGTCCGCCATGTACGAGCTGTCCCGGGTCCGCCTCTACTCCATCGGTCCCGCCGGTGCGCGCTACGCCGACACCGTGCTGGACCTGCGGGGAGTCGGCGAGCCCGTGCCCGACCCGGCGCCCACGCAGGTGGAGTTCTTCGAGGAGGAGCCGTCCGGTCCGCCGCGCCGGCCCGCGCCCGCGGGCGTGCTGTTCCTGGAGAACGGCGGCGGCAAGTCCGTCCTGCTCAAGCTGATCTTCTCGGTGATGCTGCCCGGCCACCGCAATACCCTCGGCGGCGCCAGCTCCGGCGTGCTGCGCAAGTTCCTGCTCGCCGACGACTGCGGCCACGTGGCGCTGGAGTGGCAGCACGTGCTGACCGGCGAGTGCGTGGTCGTCGGCAAGGTCAGCGAGTGGCGCGGCCGGCAGGTCTCCAACGACCCGCGCAAGTTCGCCGAGGCCTGGTACTCCTTCCGGCCCGGCCCCGGCCTCAGCCTGGACAACCTGCCCGTCGCCGAGTCCACCGCCGTACGGCCGCCCGCCGAGGGCACCTCCGGCGCGCACGGCCGCCGCCGCACCATGAAGGGCTTCCGCGACGCCCTCATGGAGGCCGGCAAGGTCTACCCGCACCTGGAGGTGCACTGGGAGGAGATCCACGAGCGCTGGACCGAGCACCTCGGTGACCTCGGCCTCGACCCCGAACTCTTCCGCTACCAGCGCGAGATGAACGCCGACGAGGGCGAGGCGGCCGGCCTCTTCGCGGTCAAGAAGGACTCCGACTTCACCGACCTGCTGCTGCGCGCCGTCACCGACACCCGCGACACCGACGGCCTCGCCGACCTCGTCAGCGGCTTCGGCAACAAGTTGGGCCGGCGCGCCGAGCTGATCGCCGAACGGGACTTCACCGCCGGCTCGGTCGACCTGCTCGGCCGGATCGTGGAGGCCGCCGAGGCGCGGTCACGCGCGCGTGACGTCCACGCGGGCGCCGAGCGCCGCACCCGGACGCTGGCCCGGCGGCTGTCCGCGCGAGCCGTGCGGGAGCGGATCCGGGCGGCCGACCTCGCCCAGCGGGTGACGGCCGCCGCGTACGCCGTCACGCACTGCGAGGGCGCCCGCGAACGCAGCGCCCTCATCGCCGCCGAACTCGCCTACCGGCACGCCTCCCTGGCGCTGGCCGCCGCCGAGAAGTCCGCCGCCGCGCAGAAGCGCGAACTCGCCGACGCCCGCACCCTGCACTCCGCCTGGCAGGCCGCCGAGGCCGTGCTGCGCCACCGGGCCGCCGCCGACCGCGTCACGCGCGTGTCCGCCGCCATCCAGGAGGCCGAACGGGACGCGGCCCCCGCGCTCGCCGCCCGCGCCAAGGCCGCCGTGGACCTCGTACGGGCCCTGCACACCGCCGCCGAGAGCGCCGAGGCCCTCGCCAACGAGGAGGAGGAGCGCTCCGCGGCCCTCCAGGAGGTCAGCGACTCCGCCTACCGGGACTCCACCGCCGCCGCCACCGAGGCGCAGCGGGCCCGCAGCGAGGCCGGGCACCTGCGCCAGCGGCTCGCCGAGGTCGAGCAGGAGACCGCCGAGGCCGTCCGCGCGGGCTGGCTGGACGACAGCGCCCCGGACGCCGACCCGGCGCGTGCCGCGCTCGCCGCCAGCGACGCCGAGAAGACCGCCGTGGCCGCCTGGGACGCGGCCCGCGAGGCCGCCCGCAAGGCCACCGAGCACGCGCGGGAGGCGGCCTCCGCCGAATCCCGCGCGGAGCTGACGGCGGCCCGCGCGGCGGACGCGGCGACCGCCGCCGAACGCGCCCACGAGGCCGAGCGGCGCCTCGCCGAGTCGCTGGCCGCGGAGGAACGGCTCGCGGAGCTGCTGAGCCTGCCGGGCGCGCCGAGCGTGGCACGGGTGCCCGCGCCCCGGACGGAAGAAGCCCACAGCACGCGCGCACCGGCCGCCGACGCCGCCCACAGCGCTCTCACCCCCGAGGAACTCGACCGCTTCGCCGACGAGTTGCGCGAACTCCTCGACGACGCCGTGTCCACCGCCGAACGGCACCTGTTCGACCTGCGGACGGCCGCCGCCGACGACGCCCGCATCCTCGGCGCCCTCGGTGACGGCGGGCTGCTGCCGCCCGGCCCGGACGTGCTGGCCACCGTCGAGTTCCTCGGCGAACACGGCATCCCCGCGCTGCCCGGCTGGCGCTACCTGGCACAGGCCGTCGACCCCGCCGACCACGCGCGCGTGCTCGCCGCCCGCCCCGAACTGGTCGACGGCGTGATCATCACCGACCCGGACACGCACGCGCGTGCCCGCGAAGCCCTCGGTGACGCCGCCCTGCTGCCCCGCTCCGCCGTCGCCGTCGGCACCGCCGCCGCGCTGCTCGCCCCGCCGCCCGCCGCGGGCAGCACCCCCGGTGACGTGTTCCTCGTGCCGCCGAACCCGGCCATGCACGACGAGCACGCGGCCGACGAGGAACGCCAGGCACTGCGCGCGCGGGCCACCGCGCGCGACGAGGAGATCCGCGCCCTCGCCTCCCGCCTCGGCAAGGACCGGGAACTGGCCGCGCGGCTCACCTCCTGGCGCACCGGCTGCCCCGCCGGGCGCCTCGCCGAACTGGCCCGGGCCGCCGAGGAGGCCCGCGCCTTCGCCGAGGAGGCCGAGGCCGAACTCGCCGAGGCACGCACCGTGCGCGCGGAGGCCGACGAGTCCGCCGCCGAGGCCGCCCGGATCCGCGACGAACGGCAGGAGGCCGCGCAGAAGGCCCGGCGCGCCGCCGACGCCCTCGCCGGCCTCGCCTTCCGGCTCCGCGAACGCGCCGGCTGGCAGGCGAGACTGCGTGAACTAGCCGACGAGGCCGCCGAGTCCGAGGCCCGCGCCCAGACCTGCCTGGACCGCGCCCGTGCCGCCGACGAGGACCGCCGCGCCGCCCAGCGCGCCGCCGACGACGCCCGCCGCACCGCGCGCGCCCTGCGCGCCGAACGCTCCGAGATCGCCGGCGCCCCCGACGACGTACCCGTCGCCGACGAGGACGCCCCGAAGGCGTCCCTGCCCGCCCTCCGCGAGGCCTACCGGGCCGCCTCCCAGGTGTACGAGAAGGTCGGCGTCGGCGCCGACCTGCGCGCCGAGCAGGCCCGCGCGGAGAGCGACGAGAGCGCCGCCCGCGCCGAACTGGACCGGCTCAGCAACAAGGTGCGCACCCGCGCCGAGCAACTGCTCCAGTCGCCCGACGGCGCCGACGGTCCCTCCCGGCAGGCCGCCGCCGCACGCGCGGAGGAGCTGGTGCAGCTCCTGGAGACCCGCATGTCGACCGCGAGCGAGCAGCTCGGCCGGCTGCGCGGCGAGGCCGAGCGGCACGCGCCCGAGGACGGCGAGGCGCACACCGAGCTGCCCGAGGAACTCGTCCCGCGCGACGCCGAGCACGCCCAGGCGCTGCTGCGCACCGCCACGGCCGAACTCGCCGCCCGCACCGAGGCCCTGGCCGAGGCCCGTGAGGCGCACGCGGAGCTGCTGGACGCCCACCGCGCCGCCGAGGACGCGGCCGGCGGCTTCGACGAGATCGCCGCCATGCTCCGCGACCTGCTGCGCGAACAGGCCCCCGAGGAGGAGCAGGAGGAGCCGGAGCCGTACCCGGGCACCCTGGAGGAGGCCCGGCACTCCGCCGCCGAGGCCCGCCGTTCGCTGCGGGGCTGCGCCGCCGACCTGTCCGCCGGCGAGGCGGCCGTGCGCGAGGCGAGCGACGTCCTCGTCCGGCACGCCAACTCCACGCGCTACGAGCAGGTCCGCACCCCCGCCCGGCAGCAGATCCGCGAACTGCCCGCCTCCGCGCTGCCCGAGCACGCCCAGAAGTGGGCGGACGCCTTCGCGCCCCGGCTGCGCGTCCTGACCGACGAGCTGGCCCAGCTGGAGCGCAACCGCGACTCGATCGTGGACCGGCTGCGCGGACTCGTGGAGTCGGCGCTCGCCACCCTGCGCTCCGCACAGCGGCTCTCCCGGCTGCCGGAGGGGCTCGGCGAGTGGTCCGGCCAGGAGTTCCTGCGCATCCGCTTCGAGGAGCCCGACCACGCCACCCTCACCGAACGGCTCGGCGAGGTCATCGACGAGGCCACGCGCGCGGCCGTCAGGAAGAACTCCGACCTGCGCCGCGACGGCATGTCCCTGCTGCTGCGCGGCGTCGCGGCGGCCCTGCAGCCGAAGGGAGTGGCCGTCGAGATCCTCAAGCCCGACGCCGTGCTGCGCGCCGAGCGCGTCCCCGTCGGCCAGATGGGCGACGTCTTCTCCGGCGGCCAGCTGCTCACGGCGGCCATCGCCCTGTACTGCACGATGGCAGCGCTGCGCTCGAACGACCGGGGCCGGGACAAGCACCGGCACGCGGGCACGCTGTTCCTGGACAACCCGATCGGCCGCGCCAACGCGACCTATCTGCTCGAACTCCAGCGAGCGGTGTCCGACGCGCTGGGCGTCCAGCTGCTCTACACCACCGGCCTGTTCGACACCACCGCCCTCGCCGAGTTCCCGCTGGTCATCCGCCTCCGCAACGACGCCGACCTCCGGGCGGGCCTGAAGTACATCAGCGTGGAGGAGCACCTCCGGCCCGGGCTGCCCCAGCAGCCCCAGGCCGGAGAGGCGGTGCACAGCGAGATCACGGCGACGAGGATGTACAAGAAACCGGCTTGATCAACAGGTTGACCGACCCATTGATCAAGCATCCTCCTTGAGCAGGTCGGCGCATTTCTCGCCGATCATCATCGTCGTGATGCACGGGTTGACGGCGATCAGGCCGGGCATCACCGAGCCGTCGGCGACCCGCAGCCCCTCGACCTGCGGCCCGGGGTCCGGTGGCCAGGCTTCCGTGCGTCCCGTCATCGGGTTGCCCGGGGCGCGGCGACCAGGTTTCCGGGACTCCAGGGCCCCCGGTGGTCTGACCGCCCGGGTTCCAGCGCCGTCCGTCCGGAGTCAGGAGTGCGACAGCCGCCCCGCGCCGCCGGCCCGGCGTATCCGCCTCTGTTCCCGCAGGACCGCCCGCTCCTGGCGTCGGCGGGCGCGTCGCTCCCGGCGGAGGGACCGGGCCGTGCTGCTCGGCTCGGAGACCACGCCGTACCGCTGGTTCCACACCTGGCGGGTGACCCACACGTCGACCACGGCCCAGGTGGCCACCACCGTGCTGGCCACGCCGCTGATCACCATGGGGAACGCCAGCCACGACCCGGCCAGCGTGCACAGGAACGCCACCATCGCCTGGATCAGCGTGACCGCTATGACGAGGACCGCCCGCACCGCCGCCGTACGCACCGGATCGGGCAACGGGTGCCGGCGCGCGGGCTGCTCGATCCACAACGGGCGGTAGTTCTGCCGCTGTTCGTCACCGCCGGGCTTCCCGGCGCGCTCCGGCCCCGGAATGTCCCGATCCGGCGCCTCCTTGTCCCACCGCGCCTGCGAGCGCTCCGCCACGCTCTCCTCGGGCGCCCCGCGCCGCTCCGCCGTGCCCATCACCGCGTCACTCCCCACCGCCAGCAGACCGCTCGCCCCCGGCATCCGAAGACCCCGACTCCCCAGTGGCTGCCCGGCATGCGCTGTTTTACGCCGCCGGGGTGCGGGATGCGGCTCCTGTGGCCCATTCCGCCCCCATTTCCCATAGAGAAGGACGCACGAGATCCCCCGAAGATTCCCCACTGGCGAAAAATTCCGGCCAACCGCCCGACCGTGCGGCTGTCGTGAGTACCGCGTGGGCGTCCGGATCGCGGTGGCAATCTCCCCCAATGCCCGGACAACTCGCCATGTCTCGCCGCCAGTGCGGAAGTTCGCCCTCCGGACATGTCTTCGAGTTAACTGTGCGGCGGTAGTAGGCTCGCGCCGTTTGCTGACGGACATGAGCACCCCCGGCCGGCGGGGGTCGAGCTGGGGGAGGCCATGCGCTTTCGCGGGAAGTCGATCCGCCGGAAGATCGTGGCGCTGCTTCTCGTGCCGCTGGTGTCCCTGACCGCTGTCTGGGGTTTCGCCACGGTGCTCACGGGGCGCGAAGTCGCGCAGCTGTTCCGCGTGACCGACGTCGTCGAGGACATCGGCTACCCCACCGAGGATACCGTTCGCGTCCTGCAGCAGGAGCGCCGCCAGACCCTCGTCTACCTCGCCGACCCGCGAGCCTCCGAGGCCCTTTCGGCGCTGCGCCGCACCCGCACCGCGACCGACCGGGTGATCACCACCATCCGCAGGAACGCCAAGGACCAGGACATGCGGGCCGACATGGACGCGGACGACAGCGAACACCTCACCGCCGTCCTGGACGCCTTGGACGGTCTCGGGCCCCTGCGCCGCAGCGTCGAGGGAGGCACCGTCACCCGAGCCCAGGCGCTCGACCTCTACAACCGTCTCGTGGACCCCTGCTACGGGCTCCTCGCGTCCCTCGACGGCCTGGACGACGTCGAGATCGACAAGCAGGCCCGCGCCCTGGTGAACGTCACCCGCGCCCGCGAGCTGCTCTCCCGCGAGGACGCCCTGCTCGGCTCCTCCCTCGTCGTCGGTCGGCTCACCCGCGACGAGACACGTGACATCTCCGACCTCGTCGCCCAGCGCACCCTCCTGTACGACATCAGCCTCCCGCTGCTGCCCGCCGCGGAGCGCGACCGCTACGAACGCTTCTGGAAGAACGCCGTCACGGCCCCCTTGCGGGAGGCCGAACGGACCGTCATCGCCTCGCACTCCGGCACCCCTGGCGATGTCACCGCGAAGAGCTGGGACTCATCCGCGGCAACCGTCCTGGACGAACTCGGCACCCTGGACGACCAGGTGGGCGACCGCTTCCAGGACCGTATGCGCCCCGTGGCCGTCGGCGTCATCGTGCAGGCGGCCGTCGCCGGTGCCCTCGGCCTGGTCGCGCTCCTGCTCTCCGTCGTGCTCTCCATCCGGGTCGGCCGTTCCCTCATCCGCGACCTGCGCCAGCTGCGCCTGGAGGCGCACGAGGCGTCCGGTGTCCGGCTGCCCAGCGTGATGCGGCGGCTCTCGGCGGGCGAACAGGTCGACGTGGAGACCGAGGTCCCGCGTCTGGAATACGACAAGAACGAGATCGGCGAGGTCGGACAGGCCCTCAACACCCTGCAGCGGGCGGCGGTCGAGGCCGCCGTCAAGCAGGCCGAGCTGCGGGCCGGTGTCTCCGAGGTCTTCGTCAACCTCGCCCGCCGCAGCCAGGTACTTCTGCACAAGCAGCTCACCCTGCTCGACAGCATGGAGCGCCGGACCGAGGACACCGACGAACTCGCCGACCTGTTCCGCCTGGACCACCTCACCACCCGTATGCGCCGGCACGCCGAGGGCCTCGTGATCCTCTCCGGAGCCGCGCCCTCCCGGCAGTGGCGCCGGCCCGTGCAGCTGATGGACGTGGTCCGCGCCGCCGTCGCCGAGGTCGAGGACTACGAGCGCATCGAGGTCCGGCGCCTGCCACGGGTCGCCGTCACCGGGCCCGCCGTCGCCGACCTCACCCATCTCGTGGCCGAACTCCTGGAGAACGCCACCGTCTTCTCGCCCCCGCACACCGCCGTCCAGGTCCTCGGCGAGCGGGTCGCCAACGGTTTCACCCTGGAGATCCACGACCGGGGTCTCGGTATGACGGCGGAGGCACTCCTGGACGCCAATCTGCGTCTCGCCGAGACGCCCGAGTTCGAACTCTCCGACACCGACCGGCTCGGCCTGTTCGTGGTCAGCCGCCTCGCCCAGCGCCAGAACGTCCGGGTCTCCCTCCAGCCGTCGCCGTACGGCGGCACCACCGCCGTGGTGTTCATCCCCGACGCGCTGCTCACCGACGACGTCCCGGACACCAACGGCACCGGTTTCCGGCTCGACCGGGACCGCCCGGTGAAGGGCACCGAGCAGGCGCTGGGCCGTGGTGCCGGCCGGTCCCCGGCCCCCCTGTCGCTGCCCGGCCTGCCGACCTCCCTGCTGGACGGCCCGGTCGAGCTGGAGGCGCCCGTCGATCTCGACGCGCTGGACGACTTCCCTGGCGCCCTCCCGGACGAGGACAGCGAGCGCGGCGGTCTGTTCCGCCCCCGCCGGGTCAGCGCGGGCGACGACGAGCAGGCAGCCGCCGCGTCGCCCGACCGCCTGGCGCACGACGAAACCCGTGACCACGGGGCCGTACCGCTGCCCCGGCGGCAGACGCCCAAGCTCGTCAGCTCGCACGGCAAGCCCGTCACCGACCAGCGGTCCCGCCGCGGCGAACCGGACCCCGGGCCCTCCGCCGCCACGCGCCGCTCCGACCCGGACGGACCGGCTCCGCTGCCCACCCGCCGCCGCGGTACGTCCTCGCGGCGCCCCACCGGACGTGCCGGCCACGCCGACGACAGCACCGCGACGCCGGCCGAGAGTGCCGAAGCGGTCTCGGAGGCCCCGGCGCTGCCCAGGCGCACCCGGACGGGGGCAACCGGCACCGGCGGCCCGGCGGACACGGCACCGGCCCGCTCCCGCGCCGCCGCCCCCGCCGATGACTCGGCCCCGGAGCCGGGCACCGGGCCGCTTCCCCGGCGCGTACGCCAGGCGAACCTGGCCCCCCAGCTCAAGCACGACACCGACCGGCGCGTCGAGCACGCGACGCCACCCGCCGACCGCGATGCCGAGGAGGTCCGCAGCCGGATGGCCTCCCTCCAGCGCGGCTGGCAGCGCGGCCGGGAGGAGAACGCCGCGGGCGACGAGGCGCGGAACGGCACAGCACAAGGAACGACTAAGGGGGACGGTCGATGACCGCACCGAAGGCGACCGGCGACAAGGCGACGGACGAGGGGGAGCTGAACTGGCTCCTGGACGATCTGGTCGACCGGGTCGCCAGCATCCGCAAGGCCGTCATCCTGTCCGGCGACGGCCTGCCCACGGGGGTGTCCAAGGACCTGACCAGGGAGGACAGCGAGCATCTGGCCGCCGTGGCGTCCGGCTTCCACAGCCTCGCCAAGGGCGTCGGCCGCCACTTCGAGGCGGGCAGTGTCCGACAGACGGTGGTCGAGCTGGACGACGCCTTCCTCTTCGTCACCGCCGCCGGGGACGGCAGCTGCCTCGCCGTCCTCTCGGACGCCGACTCCGACGTCGGGCAGGTCGCCTACGAGATGACGCTCCTGGTCAAGCGGGTCGGCGTCCATCTGGGCACCGCCCCGCGCACCGATCTGCCCGCAGGCGGGTAGTGGGATGACATGAGCGCAGACGGTCAGGGAAGAAACCACTGGTTCGACGACGAGGCCGGGCCGGTCGTCCGTCCGTACGCCATGACGCGTGGCCGCACCACGAGCGAGGGCCAGCACCGCCTCGACCTGATCGCGGTGGTCGTCACGGAGCCCGACACGGGCGACCCGGAATCGGACCCGGCACTGTCCCCGGAACATGTGGAGATCGTGGGACTCTGCCGGGACGCGCCCCAGTCGGTCGCCGAACTCGCCGCGGAACTCGACCTGCCCATCGGCGTCGTCCGCGTCCTCATCGGCGACCTGGTGCACGCCGAACTCGTCCGTGTGACCCGCCCGGTACCCCCGGCCGAGCTGCCGGACGAGAGTATTCTGCGCGACGTGATCAACGGCCTCCGGGCGCTGTGACCGGCGCGGAAGCGGGGTAGTGACATGACTGGCTGGCAGTTCTGGGTCGACCGAGGCGGCACCTTCACCGACATCGTCGCGCGTCGCCCGGACGGCCGGCTGCTCACGCACAAACTGCTGTCCGAGAACCCGGCACGGTATTCCGACGCGGCCGTCGCGGGCGTACGCGAACTCCTGGGCGGCTCCCAGGAGCCCGTGGAGGCCGTTCGCATGGGCACGACGGTCGCCACCAACGCCCTGCTGGAACGCAAGGGCGAGCGCACCCTCCTCGTCGTCACCCGCGGCTTCCGCGACGCCCTGCGCATCGCCTACCAGAACCGCCCCCGCATCTTCGCCCGCCGTATCGAGCTGCCCGAGCTGCTCCACGAAAGGGTCGTGGAGGTGGACGAACGCGTCGCCGCCGACGGCACCGTCCTGCGCGCGCCCGACCTGGACGCCCTGGAAGGTCTGCTCCGGCAGGCGTACGACGACGGGATCCGCGCGGTCGCCGTCGTCTGCCTGCACAGCCACCTCCACCCCGGCCACGAACGCGCCGTCGGTGAACTCGCCGCCCACATCGGCTTCCCGCAGATCTCGCTGTCCAGCGAGGTCAGCCCGCTGATGAAGCTCGTCCCGCGCGGGGACACCGCCGTCGTGGACGCCTACCTCTCGCCCGTACTGCGCCGCTACGTGCGGCACGTCGCCGACGAACTGCGTGGCGTACGGCTGATGTTCATGCAGTCCAACGGCGGGCTGACGGAGGCCGGACAGTTCCGCGGCAAGGACGCCATCCTCTCCGGACCGGCCGGCGGCATCGTCGGCATGGCCCGCATGTCGCAACGCGCCGGCTTCGACCGCGTCATCGGCTTCGACATGGGCGGCACCTCCACCGACGTCTCGCACTTCGCCGGCGCGTACGAGCGGGTCTTCACCACACAGATCGCGGGTGTCCGGCTGCGGGCGCCCATGCTGGACATCCACACCGTCGCCGCCGGCGGCGGCTCCGTCCTGCACTTCGACGGCTCCCGCTACCGGGTCGGCCCCGACTCGGCCGGCGCCGACCCCGGCCCCGCCTGCTACCGCGCGGGCGGCCCGCTCACCGTCACCGACGCCAACGTCATGCTCGGCCGCATCCAGCCCGCCCACTTCCCGGCCGTGTTCGGTCCCGGTGGTGACCGGCCGCTGGACGCCGCCGTCGTCCGTGACCGGTTCGCCGCCCTCGCGCGCGAGATCCACGAACACACCGGCGACGCCCGTACCCCAGAGCAGGTGGCCGAGGGCTACCTGCAGATCGCCGTGGCCAACATCGCCAACGCGGTGAAGCGGATCTCCGTCCAGAAGGGCCACGACGTCACCCGCTACGCCCTGACCACCTTCGGCGGGGCGGGCGGCCAGCACGCGTGCCGGGTCGCCGACTCGCTCGGCATCCGCACCGTCCTCGTACCCCCCATGGCCGGCGTGCTCTCCGCGCTCGGCATCGGTCTCGCCGACACCACGGCCATGCGTGAGCACTCTGTGGAAGCGCCCCTGGAAGCCGCTTCCATGCCCGGCATCCGCAAGACGGCCGACGACCTGGAGGCCGCCGCACGGGCCGAACTCGTCGCCGAGGACGTCCCGGAGGACCGGATCCAGGTCACCCGCCGCGCCCAGCTCCGCTACGACGGCACCGACACCACCCTCACCGTCGAGCTGGCCCAGCCCGGCACCATGCGGCACGCGTTCGAGGAACGTCATCGCGCCACGTACTCCTTCACACTCGACCGCCCGGTCGTCGTGGAAGCCCTCTCCGTCGAAGCCACCGGCATCACCGCACCCCCCGATCTCTCCGCCCTCGCCCCGTACGAGGGCCGTGCCCAGGCGCCCGGCACCGTCCGCCTCCACACCGGCGGTGCCTGGCGCGACGTACCCCTCCACCGCCGGGAGGCCCTTCCTCCCGGCGAGACGGTCACCGGTCCCGCGATCATCACGGAGGCCGGCGCCACGACCGTCGTCGACGACGGCTGGCGGGCCGCCGCGACCGATGACGGGCATCTGCTCATGGAACGCACGGCGATTACGCAGAGTTCCGATGTGGGCACAGAATCCGATCCGGTTCTGCTTGAGGTCTTCAACAACCTCTTCATGTCGATCGCCGAACAGATGGGCGCACGGCTGGAGTCCACGGCCCAGTCCGTCAACATCAAGGAGCGGCTGGACTTCTCCTGCGCGCTGTTCGACCCGGACGGAAACCTGGTGGCCAACGCCCCCCACATCCCCGTCCACCTGGGATCCATGGGCACCAGCGTCAAAGAGGTCATCCGCCGGCGCGGCTCCGCCATGCGGCCGGGCGACACCTACGCCGTCAACGACCCGTACCACGGCGGCACGCACCTGCCCGACGTCACCGTGATCACCCCCGTCTTCGACACCGACGTGGCCACGGACACGCCGAGTGAGGCGCGGGTCCTCTTCCACATCGCCTCACGCGGTCACCACGCCGAGATCGGCGGCATCGCCCCCGGCTCCATGCCGGCCCACAGCCGCACCATCGAAGAGGAGGGCGTCCTCTTCGACAACTGGCTCCTCGCCGAGAGCGGCCGCTTCCGAGAAGAGGAGACCCACCGCCTCCTCACCGAGGCGCCGTACCCGTCCCGCAACCCGCGCACCAACCTCGCCGACCTGCGCGCCCAGATCGCCGCCAACCAGAAGGGCGTCGACGAGGTCCGGCGCATGATCGAGGAGTTCGGCCTCGACGTCGTCCAGGCCTACATGCGCCACGTCCAGGACAACGCCGAGGAGGCCGTCCGCCGCGTCATCGACGCCCTGGACGACGGCGAGTACGCCTACGAGACCGACTCCGGGGCAGTCATCCGGGTCCGCGTCCGCGTCGACCGGACCGAGCGCCGGGCGACCATCGACTTCACCGGCACCTCCGCGCAGCTCACCACCAACTTCAACGCGCCGTTCGCGGTGGTCAACGCGGCCGTCCTGTACGTCTTCCGCACGCTCGTCGCCGACGACATCCCGCTCAACGACGGCTGTCTGCGCCCACTGGACATCATCGTGCCGTCCGGCTCGATGCTCGCCCCCGAGCCGCCCGCCGCCGTGGTCGCGGGCAACGTCGAGACCTCCCAGGCCATCACCGGCGCCCTCTACGCCGCACTCGGCGTCCAGGCCGAGGGCTCCGGCACCATGAACAACGTCACCTTCGGCAACGAGAGGCACCAGTACTACGAAACCGTCGCCTCCGGATCCGGCGCGGGCGACGGTTTCCCGGGCGCCGACGCGGTCCAGACCCACATGACCAACTCCCGGCTCACGGACCCGGAAGTCCTGGAATGGCGGCTACCGGTCCGCCTGGAGGAGTTCGCCGTCCGGCGGGGGAGCGGCGGCGCCGGGCGGTGGCGCGGCGGCGACGGAGCGGTGCGCCGGATCCGGTTCCTCGAACCGATGACCGTCTCCACGCTCTCCCAGCACCGCCGCGTGCCGCCGTACGGCATGGCCGGCGGGGCCCCCGGAGCACTCGGCGCCAACCGGGTGGAGCACGCCGACGGCACGGTCACCGACCTCGGCGGCAGCGGCTCGGCGGACGTCGGCCCCGGCGACGTACTCGTCATCGCAACCCCCGGTGGCGGCGGCTACGGCCGACCGTCGCCCGACCCCCAGCAAGCAGGAGAAGAGATCGATGATCTTCGGGCGTTCTGAGCGCGGCAAGGCTCCGGTCGAGCCCGTCACGCTCAAGATCCTCGTAGCCGGCGGCTTCGGCGTGGGCAAGACGACCCTCGTCGGCGCGGTCAGCGAGATCAGGCCGCTGCGCACCGAGGAACTGCTCACCGAGGCCGGGCGGCCCGTCGACGACACCAGCGGTGTGGAAGGCAAGCACACCACCACGGTGGCCATGGACTTCGGCCGGATCACCCTGCGCGAGGATCTGGTGCTCTACCTCTTCGGCACGCCCGGGCAGGAGCGGTTCTGGTTCATGTGGGACGAGCTGGCCGAGGGCGCGCTCGGAGCCGTCGTCCTCGCCGACACGCGCCGCCTGGAGGACTGCTTCGCCGCCGTCGACTACTTCGAGCGGCGTTCCATCCCCTTCCTCGTCGGCGTCAACTGTTTCGACGAAGCGGCCCGTCACCCCGTGGAATCCGTCCGCCAGGCCCTCGACCTGGACGACGACGTGCCCCTCCTGCTGTGCGACGCCCGTGACCGCGAGTCGGTCAAGGAGGTGCTCGTCGGACTCGTCCAGCACGCGATGGAGTACACGGCCGACCGCCGCCAGGCCGTCGTGCGCTGACCGACGGACACGGCCCGTACCCCCGCCGACCGGGGTACGGGCCGTGGTCCTGTGCGGAGCGCCCACGCGCGCGTGTGGCGACTTTCCCGCTGCCTTCGCGCTGCTAGGCCCTGTCGTCAAACTCCCGTCTGCCGCGCGACGCCATGCACGCACTCTCGCCGCACCGGGCCCCGACCCAAGTACATCCAGTACGAG